>NZ_JBXCJD010000014.1:0-77972 GCF_056786515.1 Sporosarcina sp. Y838
CATGGACACCCTTGCGTTAAGCTAACTGTTACTTCTGCCTTCACAGTTCGGGACTTGCACCCTATAGACTACGCCCATGCTGGGCGCACTCAAAAAAAAAGCGTGAGGCATTGAGCCTTCACGCTTTTTTTCTATTGAATTATGATTCTTTCCGACAATAACTATCACCCAATTCAGAACATTAGTATGCTAAACTTATAGAAAAGAAATAATTGGAAGGTGATAAACTGATGACCTATACTCCCGTGCTTCAATCAAAATTAATACCTCCAATTCCAACCTCAACATACATGCGAAGATCTTCCTTCATAAAAAAAATGAAAACGTCCGGACGAGTAAAATTGACATTATTACATAGTGGGGCAGGATTTGGAAAAAGTTCAGGCTTATCTTCTTACTTCAAAGATACCCGGTCCATTCATTCATGGTATAGCGTTACCGAAGAGGATGATGATATCCTACCTTTTATCACTTATCTGATTCACAGTATTCAGCGCACAATTCCGAATTTCGGTCATTCGTTCGACGATTGGGAAAGCCCTTCGATGTACCCGAAAGAGGAGGACATTAATAGATGGCTTACTTTATTTATAAATGAAATTTGCGAAATTGGTGAACCATTTTCGATTGTCATCGACGACTTTCATCATGTAGATCATGTCTTCCACATCACTTATATGATGGAAAAAATCATTGAATTCCTTCCACCTCATATTCACTTAATCATCGCAACTCGGACCCGTCCCAAATGGTCAAGTCTTATCAAGTTAAAAATGACCGCGCAACTATGTGAAATCACGGAGAATGATTTCGTTTTTTCTGATGAAGAAATTGCGGTATTCTACGAGGATTATTATAACAAAGTGTTAACGGAAGAAGAAACGGAAAACATCGTCCAATTAACTGAGGGATGGGCGATAGCGGTCAATCTCGTGGCGGTGCATATGATAGAGTCTGAAATCCCTTCCATAACAGCGATGAAGCTCGCATTGCATGATTTATTTTCTTATTTATCGGAAGAAGTATTTAAAAATATGGTGTTAGAACATAGAGAATGGCTTTTGGCGTTTTCCATTTTCCCTGTTTTTTCCGAGCTCCTAGTGAAAGAATTTTACGGAGCAGAGGCGGCTTCAGTACTTCAAGAACTTGCCGGGCAACATGTCTTTATACAATCTTTAGGAGAAGATGGCACATACCGTTATCATGCTTTATTTCAACAATTTCTTGAAGCAAAATGGGAGCCGTTGGATTCTAATCGTTTTATATTCTTACAAAAAAAAGCAGCGGACTATTACAGTTCAGAAAATAATCCTGTCCAGGCTATTCACCATGCCATTAAAAGCAAAGATGATTTATTTATTGCTCAAAAATTAGCAGACACAGGTATCGCATTAGTGAAACTAGGTCAGTTCGACTGGCTTCTTGATACGATTAAAGAACTTCCGAAAACATTGCGAGATTCTTATTATACTCTTCATTATTATGAAGGAGAAGCCCATCGATATCGCGCGTTCTATGAAAAGGCAAGACAGGCTTACGAAGCTTGTCTACAACTAGCTAAAGTAAATGATGACGCTCATTACCAAAGTCGGGCAAATGCCGGAATTGCTCATATTTATTTGGACACAATCCAGCCCGGACTGGCAGAGCCTTATTTACGCGAGGCTATTTCTTTCGGCCAAAGAAGTGTAAAGACAAATTTCAACGATATGGAAAGATTAAAACGGCAATTCGCGGAGAATCTTGTAAATCTAGGGAAAGCTGTAGATGCTGCAATTTGGGTGGAAAATGAAGAAATAGATGAAAAAGTTCTTCGTGAAGGAAATCTGGACGCAAGGATTTTACTGCGAACCGGGAAGTTAAGGGAAGCCGAAGCGATTCTTACAGACCGAATTACAGACGATTCGTTCTTGCCAGATTCACATAGAGAAACAGACGTACTTTTATCCCTTATTTATTCTTTGATGGGTCAAGCTAAGTTGGCCATGGATAGTGCGTCAAAAGGCATTGAGGTTGGAGAAAGGGGGAAATCTGGTTTTGTTGAAGCGGTTGGTAGAATCCGGATGGGGCATGCAACCACAATCCATGATTCCTCTGAATTACACATACCTGAGCACCATTATATACAAGCAATACATGGAATGGATGAGCTCCGAGTATCAAGAGGGAAAGCGGAACCTTATTTAGGACTATCTTTAATAAAAGCTCGGCAAGGCTTATTTGCGGAAGCGATTCGTTTTGGAGATGCAGGCTTGCGCGAGACTGAAAAAGTTTACGACAGTTGGCTTTCAAGCCTTATTCGAATTGGACTTTCGATTGTTCATTATTACGCCGGCAATTATAAGGAGTCGCTGGAGCATTCAATCATCGCGAATCGCCTTTTTAAGGAATGTGGAGACACTTACGGCGAAATGGTTACATCGTTTTGGCTCATGTGTATATATGATAAAATGGAAGATGATGACCGATTTTCAGAGCAAGCAAAATCATTTTCCGAGCTTTGCATAAACTCTAACTATCTCTTTTTCTTGATGAGCGAAACACTTTTTTCACCTTTTGACAGACAATCGATCTATCCTCTCTTTATTAAGGCCGGAAGTGAATGCAGCAATCATGATGAAATTCAACAAATCTTTCGCCACTTGAATTTAACAGACGTTTCAAATCACCCGGGATACAAAATCGAAGTTTGGTTATTGGGTCCGTTTAATCTTCATCTAGGAATCGAGGAAGTAAACGACCGTAATTGGCAAAGAGATAAGGCCAAAGAACTTTTTGTTTACTTACTTTTGAATCGGGAAAGATTTGTCCCGAAAGAAGAAATCATGCGTGAACTTTGGGATACATCTGATGAAAAAAGTGCAGATAGAGACTTCAAAGTGGCGTTGAATGCATTGTTGAAAGTGTTGGAGCCGCATCGTAGCGCAAGGGGAAATCCCTATTTTATCGTTCGTAAACAGACGATGTATCGATTGAATCCAGATGCGGAAATCAGAACGGACTTGGATAAATTTCGAAAATACGCAGAAATCGGCGTATCGGAACGTTTTCCTTTAATTGCTATTGAACAACTATTAAAAGCGGCCGCGCTCTATAAAGGTCCGTTATTCGAAGAGAAGCTAACGATTGGTTGGATTTCTGATGAACGTGAACAGGCGGAACAGCGCTATATCAATGTGATTGAGCGAATCGCACAAACATATACACGGCTCCGTGATTTCGGTAAAACTGTATACTGGGCAGAAAAACTGCTGCGTATTGATGAAACATGGGAAGAAGCATACAGACTCCTCATGTTTGCCCATTACCAGCTCCAAAATAGATCACAATCCATTAAGTGGTATAAAAAATGTAGGGTGGTTCTGAAGGATGAACTGGATATCGAGCCGATGGAGACGACAGAACAGATGTACAGGATGATTATGAATGAATTGTAGGGGGACGTCCTTTAAGTGGGCGATCCCTTTTTTTGTCTTATACTTGTTGACTTTGACCAGGTGCATCCGCTTTTGTTCCTGTAACTGGTTTGTAACTGCCATTTTGTAGAGTAATAGTTAGTTAGAAAGCGTTTACAAACGACAAGAAGAAAGGGGTTTATTCATGAAAAGGAGAACTTGGTTGGTTTCATTACTTGCCCTTATGTTGGTTTTTAGTTCGGCTTGTAGCAAGGACGGCGGTAGTTCAACGGATACAACGGACACACCGGATGACGAAGGCGATAAAAAAGTAGAGGAAGTTGGAACCATCAAAGTAGGAGTGCTTGCCTCTTTAACGGGTGCACTAGAGTCGTATGGAAAACAGACAACTCGCGGCTTTGAACTTGGATTAGAGTACGCGACGGATGGCACGATGGAAGTAGCAGGCAAGAAAATTGAAGTTGTTTTTGAAGATACGGAAACGAAACCTGAAGTTGCCGTTCAAAAGGCAACGAAATTGCTAGAGGATGATGAAGTGGACTTCCTTGTTGGATCTTCGAGTTCAGGAGATACACTCGCTGTTTTACCTCTTGCAGAAGAATACGAAAAAATCATGATTGTCGAACCTGCTGTTGCAGATAGTATTACAGGTTCTGAATTCAATCCATTTATTTTTAGAACGGCTCGTAACTCTTCTCAAGATGCTGTAGCTGGTGCTGCCGCCATTGCAAAACCAGGCGTCAAAATTGCAACATTCGCCCCAGATTATTCATTCGGCTGGGACGGAGTAGCCGCTTTCAAAAAGGCTGCTGAAGACCTAGGAGCTGAAGTGATTATTGAAGAATTTGCAGATCCCGCAGCAACAGATTTCACATCCAATTTGCAAAAAATTGTTGAAGCAAAACCGGATTACATGTTTGTCGTCTGGGCAGGCGCAAACTCCCCGTGGAATCAGATTTCCGATTTGAAGATGCAGGAAAAAGGCATCAAGATTTCAACAGGTGCACCTGACATTGCCGCACTTTCGATTATGGAACCGCTTGTAGGCATGGAGGGTTTCACAGTTTACTATCACACGCTTCCGAATAATGAAGTGAACGACTGGCTAGTCAAAGAACATAAAGAACGGTTCAACGGTGAAGTTCCTGACTTATTTACGCCTGGAGGGATGTCAGCGGCCATTGCAATCGTTGAAGCATTGAAAAAATCCAGTGGAGACGCTGATGGTGAAAAGTTGATTGGACTGATGGAAGGTATGTCATTCGAAACGCCAAAAGGAACAATGACATTTAGAGAAGAAGACCATCAAGCATTGCAAACACTCTATTCCATAAAACTTGAAAAGCAAGAGGGAGTCGATTATCCAGTACCTGTTCTAATCCGAGAACTTTCTCCGGATGAAACCGAGCCACCAATTATGAACGATAAATAAAATAAACGGGACAGTCCAGTTAAACGGATCTGTCCCTCTCCACCTGATGAACGAGTTTCATCAGGTGGAGAGGGACAGATGAAAGGGGGCTAAATGTATGGAGCCGATTCTAAGAACGGAAAATTTGACGATTCGTTTCGGTGGGCATATAGCTATAGACCATGTGAATTTTGAAATGCCTGCAAATCATTTCAAGTCAATTATTGGTCCAAATGGTGCAGGGAAAACGACGTTTTTCAATTTGATTAGCGGGGAATTGAAAGCGACCGAAGGAGAGGTTTATTACAAAGGCGAACCCCTGTCTAAATCATCCGCAGTTTCAAGAACACGGAAAGGGCTCGGCCGTTCTTTCCAAATTACAAACGTTTTCCCAAACTTGACGGTTTTGGAAAATGTTCGCCTCGCGGTTCAATCGAAGGAGAAAATAAGGTATCAGTTGTTGCGCCACTTCACCAGTTATCCGCAATTAACTGAAAAAGCATACGAGCTGTTACATCTTGTCCTCTTAACAGGAAAAGAATATGCGATTGCGAGCCAACTGTCCCACGGCGAAAAGCGGAAATTGGAGATAGCCATGCTACTCGCACTAGACACTGAAGTGCTTCTTCTTGATGAACCGACCGCCGGCATGTCTTTGGAAGAAGTGCCTGCAATTTTGGATGTTATCCGTCAAATAAAAGGCACAGGTCAGAAAACAATTTTACTAATCGAACATAAAATGGATATGATTCTCGATCTTTCCGATTCCATTATGGTGCTATTTAACGGCAAGCTGTTGGCAGATGGGAGTACGCAAGAAATTATGGATAACGAACAAGTCCAAAATGCTTACTTGGGAGGGCTTTACGATGAACCCCTTACTGAAGGTTGAAGAGATTCACACGTACATCGGACAATACCACATCCTTCAAGGTATTTCGTTTGAAGCTCCGGTGGGAGAAGTCAGTGTATTGCTCGGCCGAAACGGTGCTGGTAAAACGACTACGTTAAAAACAATAATGGGACTAACGCAAGCTTCAAAGGGCTCAGTCACATTTAATGAAAAAAACATAACAAAAAAAGCGACGTTTGAAATTGCAAATCTAGGTATTGGTTACGTTCCAGAGGACCAAGGCATTTTCGGAGATTTGACAGTAGAGGAAAACATCAAAGTTGCGATGAAAAAGGAAGATGATGCAGCTTTAGAAAGGCAGGAATATGTTCTGAAGCTTTTCCCTGATTTAAAAACCTTTTGGAAAAAGGATGGAGGGCATTTATCAGGTGGTCAAAAACAAATGCTCGCGATGGCAAGAGCTTTCGTTAATGACAGCAAGTTGCTACTAATAGATGAACCTTCCAAAGGGTTGGCACCGATTGTTATTGAAAAAGTGATGGAAGCCATTACAGAAATGAAAAAAAGTACGACGATTATCCTTGTCGAGCAAAATTTCATGATGGCGAGTCGCATCGGAGATACATACACACTCATAGACGACGGAAAAACAGTCCATTCCGGTCTGATGAAAGAGCTCGTCCATAACGAAGAAGTAAAAAGAAAGTATTTAGGAATAGGATAAGGGGGCTGTGCGATGGAATTGCTAATTAACTTGACGGTCAATGGCTTGGCAACGGGCATGCTTATCTTTCTTCTAGCCTCCGGACTAACATTGATTTTCGGATTAATGAGCGTCCTCAATTTTGCACATGGTGGCTTGTTTGCGTGGGGAGCGTTTTCCAGTGTCTGGTTTTATGGAATTTCCGGAAGTTTTTTCATTGGTATTTTAGGTGCAATTGCTACGGGAATCGTTCTTGGTTTCATTACTGAAAAGATTATCATTACACCCGTTTATGGCAACCATGTCCAGCAAATACTCATTACTCTGGGCTTCATGCTTGTTCTTACTGAAATGTTGAAAGTTGTCTTTGGACCGAACCAGATTGCCGCAAAGGTACCTCCTTATTTGGCAGGTAGTTGGGAATTCGGAGATATCCTTCTAATTAAATACCGTGTATTCATAATCCTTGTTGGTTTTCTTATCTTTGGTGCATTTCAGTTCATATTGAAGAAAACAAAAATCGGACTTATCGTACGTGCAGGCGTTCTCAATAAAGACATGGTGCAAGCACTCGGCATTAACATTAAACGTGTATTCCTTCTCGTCTTTATGACTGGTGCGGCACTTGCTGCACTCGGCGGTGCGCTGATGGCTCCTTATTCAGGTGTTATCTATGCGGAAATGGGGATGGAATTCGCAATTTTGGCGTTCATCGTCGTTGTTATCGGTGGTATGGGAAGTTTTCCAGGTTCACTCCTTGCCGCTATTCTTGTCGGACTCGCGGGAAGTTATATGGCGTATTACGTACCGGCTTTATCACTTGCGGTTAATATGATCCTAATGGCGATTGTATTAATATTCCGTCCGCAAGGTCTTTTCACAGCAAAGGGGTGACGGCATGAAGAGAAAATATCAGTGGAACAACTTATTTCTCGTAATCATTGTCGTAGCTCTTGTAGCGTTCCCCTTCGTTTCCGAATCGAGAACGTGGACGATTTTGCTGACTCAAATCTTCATCTTCTCAATTCTAGCTATGAGTTATGACATCTTACTCGGGTATACAGGTATCGTTTCGTTTGGTCATGCAATGTTCTTCGGAATGGGTGCATACACGACAGCTGTTATGCTGAAAAATATCGAGCCAACAATGGGCGTATTTATCCTGTCGGTTGCTGCAGGTATGATTCTAGCGGGTATCGTTAGTTTTTTTATTGGATTATTGACATTACGCTTGAAAAGTCATTTCTTTGCGATGCTTACATTGGCCGTTTCTGGATTATTTCTAGTCCTAGCGGAAAAGTGGCGAACCGTGACACATGGCAATGATGGTTTCACGTTTAAAGCGCCCGATTTTTTCAAAGATCGAATGATGTTTTACTTTGTTGTGTTGCTATTTCTAGTTCTCGTTTATATTTTCTTGCGGAGATTTGTCAATTCTCCACTTGGCAGGGTCCTCGTCGCAGTTAGAGAAAACGAACAGCGGACGAAGTCACTCGGATTCAATACGTTACATTATAAAGTGATCGCTTCTATAGTTGCAGGTGTCGTTGCAAGTCTCGCAGGCTCATTCTATGCAATATCACTTCGTTTCGTAAATACAAGTGTTCTCACAATGGATATAACGCTTGATGCCCTTCTTATGACGATTATCGGTGGCATTGGAACACTTATAGGGCCAATTCTTGGAGCAGGAATTATCGAATTGACACAACACTATTTATCGGGACTTGCAAAAGACTATCCGATTTTCGAAAGATGGATTATTTTCTTCGGAATCGTCTATATAATTGCGGTCATCTTTTTCCCGAGAGGTGTTGTCGGTACGATACGCGAAAAACTATGGAAGCGTAATACACGCAAGTCACAAGCTACAATAAATGCAGGCAAAAAGGAGGTCTTGTGATGGTTGTTGGAATCGTCAGTATAGGTGTGTATATTCCTGAAACTAAAATGACTGCCGAAGAAATCTCAGACCAATCTGGATTGTCCGTCGATATAGTCAAAAAGAAAATGGGAATCACGCAAAAGTCGATCCCAGGAGCGAATGATCATACAGTCGCGATGGGAATTTGGGCTACCCAGGCAGCATTAAGGAAAGGTAATATTGATCCAAAACACATCGATTTGATCATTTATATCGGGGAAGAGCATAAAGAATACCCACTATGGACCGCAGCAATTAAAATTCAAGAGGAGATTGGCGCTTACCATGCATGGGGTTTCGATGTAGCACAACGTTGCGGAACAACCATTACAGCTATGAAAATCGCGAAAAGTATGATGGAAGCCGATCCCTCCATCGAAATGGTCCTTCTAGCTGGTGGATATCGAAATAGCGATTTTATCGATTATTCGAATAGACGTACACGTTTCATGTTTAACCTAGGTGCTGGAGGTGCGGCAATGATATTAAAACGGAACCATCCTGAAAACGTCATTTTAGGATCAGACATTATGACAGATGGTTCCTTTTCGGAAGATGTTGTTGTACCGATTGGAGGAACAAAAACGCCTTTGACGCCCGAAGACTTACAAAACGGTCTCTATCGACTTGATGTACTCGATCCGGTTGGAATGAAAGCACGTCTCGAAAAAAAGTCGATGCAAAATTTCCTGAAAGTGATTCGTACTTCACTAGAAAAGAGTGGCTATTCGGAAGAGCAAATCGGTTACTTAGCTATATTGCATATGAAAAAGTCCGCCCATGACTTCGTCTTAAGAGAACTGGGTTTACATGACGATAACTCAATCTATTTACACGAATATGGGCATATCGGGCAAATAGACCAAATCCTATCACTCGAGCTTGCTGAACAAGAAGGGAAATTGACAGACGGGGATATTGCTGTTCTTGTTAGTGCTGGAATCGGCTACGCTTGGGGAGCGGTCACTGTAAAATGGGGAAAACAGTAAAGGGGTGAAGTGCATGGAACTCCAAAAGGTTACACTTCTAAATAATGAACAAATTGCTTTTCGGGAAAGACCTGGCGGTGAAAAGATAGTCATTCTTGTGCATGGAAATATGACTTCATCAAAGCATTGGGATATTCTCATGGATGTGTTAGACGAGAAGTACAAAGTCTATGCACTGGACCTTCGTGGATTCGGTGAATCTTCTTATACCAACCGAGTTACAAGTATTAAAGATTTTTCAGATGACTTAAAAGGCTTTGTCGATGCGCTTGAATTGAAAGACTTCTCATTGGTTGGCTGGTCGACGGGTGGAGCAGTCTGTATGCAGTTTGAAGCGGACTTTCCCGGATATTGCGATAAACTCGTCCTGCTTGCCTCAGCTTCTACCCGGGGTTACCCATTTTTCGGGACAAAGAGAGACGGCAGTCCAGACTTAAGGCGGCGTTTAGTGACCATTGAAGAAGTCGCACAAGACGTAGGTAAAACAGTAGCAATTCAATACTTATATGACACCAACAACCGTGAAGGCTTGAAAGCGGTTTGGAACGCATTAATTTATACACATAACAAACCAGATGAAGAAAAATATGAACAGTATGTCGATGATATGCTAACACAACAAAACCTGGCAGATGTCTATCATGCATTGAACACATTTAATATTAGCGGTCATCATAACGGTTTACATGAGGGAACAAATCAAGCAAAAGACCTAACAATTCCAGTACTCATTTTAAGAGGAAATCGAGATCTTGTTGTGACGGAACAGATGACTCGTGAAATCGAAGAGGACCTTGGGGACAACGCGACTTATATCCAGTTGGACAACGCAGGCCATTCGCCGCTAATTGATGATTTGGAGAACCTGAAGGAAACGATTGAAAAATTTTTGGAGTGGGAGATGACTACATGAGATTAGATGGAAAAACAGCTATCATTACAGGTGGAGCAAACGGGATCGGGCTAGCAGCATGTGAACGTTTTGCGCAAGAAGGAGCACACGTTATAATGGCGGATTTTGATGAGACAATTGGAGTAGAACGAGAAGCGGAATTTACAGGAAAAGGTCTGGACGTGACCTTTCTACCAGTCGACGTCGTAAATCGCACGAGTGTGACACAATTGGTAGAAAATACGCTAGAACGCTTTGGTCAGATTGATATATTGGTCAATAACGCCGGCATTACACGAGACGCGACACTTGTAAAAATGGAGCTGGAAGATTTCCAACGTGTACTTGACGTTAACTTGACAGGTGTTTTTAATTGCACACAAGCTGTTATCCCGCATATGATCACAAATCAATCAGGAAAAATCATTAATACATCTTCGGTGAGTGGTATCTATGGTAACTTCGGGCAAACAAATTATGCCGCTACAAAGGCGGCAATTGTTGGAATGACTAAAACTTGGGCCAAGGAGTTCGGGCGAAAAGGCATTAATGTCAACGCCGTAGCCCCCGGATTCACTGCGACTGCAATGGTCAGTAAGATGCCGGAAAAGGTTCTTGATGAAATGAAGGCCTCCACATCATTGCGTCGACTAGGCAAACCTCGTGATATTGCGAATGCCTATCTATTTCTTGCAAGTGAAGAATCCGATTATATACACGGTCACATCCTGCATGTCGACGGCGGTATTATGATGTGAAAAACGAAGGGGGCGGAGAAGTATGTTCACAAACCGTGGATGGATCATGAAAAGAGCCGCTCTTTCTCCTAATCGGACTGCACTTGTAGACGTCCATACTGGAGATAGCTGGACGTACGCAATGCTTCAACAGCGAATTGTTCATTGGGCATCTTATTTCAAACGACAAAGATATAAAAAAGGGGAACGTATCGCAATTATTGCGCCGAATAGCTCAGAGTTGTTCGCCATTCTATTTGCATGTGAAATGACAGGTTTACTGTATGTCCCACTAAATTGGCGGCTTAGTCGTTTTGAACTCGTCACTCTGCTTACTGATTGCTCCCCCTCCATACTTCTGTACCATGAGCAGTTTAAAACGGTAATTGATGAAATGCGTTTTCCTAATTCAGTGCCACTAATTTCGATTAACACTGTAGACTATCAAGATTTCAAGGTAGAACAACTGATAGGTGAAGACCCATGGATGATGATCTATACAGGAGGGACAACAGGGGTTTCAAAAGGAGTCGTCCTTTCAGCTGACGCTGTCAATTGGAATGCGCTGAACACTATTGTCAGCTGGGGATTAACAGAAGAGGATATAACGATAAATTATATGCCACTTTTTCACACCGGAGGCATGAATGCACTTAGCATACCTATTCTCATGGCTGGCGGAACGGTAATTGTCGGTAACTCATTCGATGCAGAGGAAGCCTTGAGCGCAACTGATACATACGCTGCAACAATTTCACTTTTCGTGCCGACGATGTATCAGTCTATGATCCTCACACCCTATTTCCGACAGTCAACTTTTCCTACTATGAAAGTGTTTTTATCTGGCGGTGCTCCTTGCCCACAGACGATTTATCATGCATTTCATGAGAAAGGATTAAAATTCAAAGAAGGGTACGGACTTACGGAAGCAGGCCCAAATAATTTTTACATCCGAAGCGAAGAAGCTTGTCTGAAAATAGGATCTGTTGGTAAGAGCATGCTATTCAATACCACAAAAGTATTGAATGAAGAGATGAAACCTTGTGGTATAGATGAAGTCGGGGAATTATTTATAAAAGGACCCCATGTTTTCAGTTATTATTGGCGGAATCCAACAGCAACGGCTGAAACGTTAGTTGAGGGATGGCTGCGTACGGGTGACCTTGCCAAATGCGACAGCGATGGCTACACCTACATTGTCGGAAGAAAAAAAGATACTATTATTACAGGTGGAGAAAACGTTTATCCACAGGAAGTTGAACAAAGCCTCGTCCTGTTTGATGGGGTCAAAGAGGTGGCTGTCGTCGGGGTAAAGGATGACTTATGGGGTGAAATCATCGTTGCATTTATCATCATGGCAGACGGATACCCTTTCGATTGTGACGACATTACCATGCACTGTAACAAGTTTCTTGGATCATATAAAATCCCCAAAAAAGTAATTGAGCTAAAAGAATTGCCTAAAACACACGTCGGAAAAATTAATAAAAAAATACTACAAGAGATGGTTGAAAAATAATAAAAGCGTGAGGCATTATGCCTTCACGCTTTTTCGTACAAATAAATAAGTTCATGCAGTTTAGGATCTACTTTGACATGCAAGTCATGTTCAGTAAAATACCATTTGTCACGGCTTTCAATATAGTAGCGTACTCTGTCGTGCTCCGTTTCAACTGCCACTTCGTCAGGTTGTTCTTTTGTCACGCCGAGGGAAAATCCCGGTTGTAGTGAACTGGATCCTCCATATCTTGCAAAAAAGCGGATAGCATCACCAGGTTCAACTTCCATCTCTTCTTTAAACCATAATAGCGCTTCGTTCGACAAAATAATCTTCATTGGAAACACCAGCCTTTTCCGTTTCTGCTTTCATTGTATTATAACCACTTCACTTTTGGCTCGGTTCCAGCCTTGATACGACCAATATTCGCTCGATGTCTATAGAAGATGAAGGCACCGAATAGACCAATCATTACCATCAGATAAATATCACCTGTTCGGAAGTAGTAAAAAATGCTGTATAAAAAGCCTACCACAGATATAATCATTGACGATAAAGACACCATTTTCGTTACTTTCAAAGCGATGAAAAACGTTACGAGCACAAGGATGAAAACGGGCCATTCGTAAGCAAGCAGCACACCGCCGGATGTCGCGACAGCCTTGCCACCTTTGAAATGAGCGAAAACGGGATACATATGCCCCACAACCGCAAGTATTCCCGGAATAAGGGGATGGACTGTAATGCTGTCGAAAACAGGGAGTAGTGGTAACAGTGCAGCTACCGTCCCTTTTAAAATATCGAGAATTGTTACGGTAAGTCCCGCTGTTTTACCGAGTACACGGAAGGTATTCGTGCCACCTAAATTCCCGCTACCTAGTTGCCGGATGTCCGTTTTGTAAAAAAGTTTTCCGACCCAGAGTGCTGAAGGGATTGAGCCGATTAAATAAGCAATTACTAAAAGTATGATAAGTTCCATTGTGTACTCCTTTTTTAATTTGACTATGTATAGACCTAGTTTAGCAGATGCGTGAAGTTGCTACAATGGGCTTCATGTGGAGAGTAGAGAATTGGCAAGCCAAGTTAAGGGGGCCAGTCAGATTTCGAATTTCCGGGTCTCAAACAGCCGATTTCCGTAACTAACAATTTCCTGTCTTCATTGCAATAAAATGCTTTCTTCTATACAATTAATTGAGCAAGCTTCTGAAAACGTTGATTTGACAACCTTTAAAGGAAGCGGTACGATCATATAAAAGAGAACAGTTGTTTGATGGAGGTTGTATTTTGACGAAAAAACAAGAAAACTATACGTATGATGATGATTCAATCCATATACTTGAAGGTCTAGATGCTGTACGAAAACGTCCTGGTATGTACATCGGATCTACCGATTCTCGCGGGCTTCATCACCTTGTCTATGAAATTGTGGATAACGCGGTAGATGAAGCGCTAGCTGGGTTTGGTAATGAGATTGATGTGACACTTCATACAGATGGCAGTGTCAGTGTACGCGACTACGGGCGTGGTATGCCAACGGGGATACACTCTTCTGGAAAACCAACGACGGAAGTTATTTTGACAGTTCTTCATGCAGGAGGAAAGTTTGGTCAAGGCGGTTACAAAACGAGTGGCGGACTTCATGGAGTTGGTGCATCTGTTGTAAACGCTCTATCTGAGAAATTGGAAGTGACCATTTTTCGTGACGGAAAGAAATTTCTTCAACGCTTTGAAAATGGCGGAAAACCGTCTACAACGCTTGAACAAATCGGAACAACACGTGAAAAAGGGACGCTTATCCATTTTAAACCAGATGCGACCATATTCTCAACTTTAAAATATCATTATGAAACCATTAGTGAGCGCTTACGCGAGTCCGCGTTTCTGTTAAAGGGCTTGAAAATTGAGATAAAGGAAGAAGGTACGGACAAACACGATATCTTCCAATATGAAACCGGAATTGAGGCTTTTATCACTTATTTAAACGAAGAGAAAGATGTTCTACATGAGGTCGCTTATTTGGAAGGTGAGTCAGATGGAATAGAAGTCGAGTTTGCATTCCAATTCAGTGACGGTTATTCGGAAACAATCCTTTCATTTGTCAACAACGTCCGTACCAAAGACGGTGGAACACATGAAACAGGGGCAAAGACAGGAATGACTCGAGTATTTAATGAATATGCGAGAAAAACCGGATTGTTGAAAGAGAAAGATAAAAACCTTGAAGGCTCGGATATTCGTGAAGGAATAGCCGCAATTGTGTCGGTACGTATCCCGGAAGAGATTTTACAATTCGAAGGGCAGACGAAAGGCAAGCTAGGTACGAGTGAAGCACGTGGTATCACGGATTCAATTGTATCTCAGAAGCTTCTTTATTTTCTTGAAGAAAATGCTGATTTAAGTGCATCCCTTGTTCGTAAAGCAATCCGTGCGCACCAGGCACGTGAGGCGGCAAGAAAAGCACGGGAAGATGCGCGTTCAGGTAAGAAAAGAAAAAGATCGGAAACACTTCTATCAGGTAAACTGACACCTGCACAATCCAGAAATGCTGCGAAGAATGAATTATATCTTGTCGAAGGGGACTCGGCCGGCGGTTCAGCAAAACAAGGACGAGACCGAGTTTTTCAGGCTATTCTTCCACTACGTGGTAAAGTGCTCAACACTGAAAAAGCGAAACTTGAAGATATTATGAAAAACGAAGAAATCAATCTGATCATTCATGCAATTGGAGGCGGCGTAGGTTCTGACTTCGAAGTCAAAGACATCGCTTATGATAAAGTTATCATCATGACAGATGCAGATACAGATGGGGCTCATATTCAGGTACTGTTACTGACATTCTTCTACCGTTACATGAAACCGCTGATTGAAGCTGGAAAAGTATACATCGCTTTGCCACCACTTTACAAAGTATTTAAAGGGACAGGGAAGAGCGAAAAATTTGCATACGCATGGACGGAAGGCACCGAACTTGAAAAAGCGATAGAAAAAGTAGGCAAAGGGTATATGCTGCAACGATACAAAGGACTTGGGGAAATGAATGCCGATCAGTTATGGGAAACGACTATGGACCCAGGAACACGTACATTGATTCGGGTAACTATTGAAGACAGTGCTATAGTTGAGCGACGTGTGACGACACTTATGGGTGATAAGGTAGAGCCTAGGCGACGCTGGATTGAAGACAATGTCGATTTTGGTATGGAAGAAGACCATAATATTTTGGATAATGAATTTTTACATGTCGAGGGGGATTTTGAATGACACTAACGGAACGTTTCCAAGACCTACCGTTGGAAGAAGTAATCGGTGACCGATTCGGGAGATATAGTAAGTACATCATCCAGGACCGGGCATTGCCGGACGCGCGCGATGGTTTAAAACCTGTTCAGCGGCGTATTTTATATGCAATGTTTCATGAGGGAAATACGTATGAAAAAGCATTCCGTAAATCAGCAAAGACGGTCGGAAATGTCATCGGGAACTATCATCCCCATGGCGACACATCTGTCTATGAAGCGATGGTGCGGATGAGCCAAGATTGGAAATTGCGTCATATGTTGGTTGAAATGCAAGGGAATAACGGTTCAGTAGATGGTGATTCTGCAGCTGCCATGCGGTATACAGAAGCACGTCTTTCTGCTATTTCGGGAGAAATGATGCGAGACCTTGGAAAAGAGACAGTCGATTTCATACCAAACTTCGATGAAACTGAACCTGAACCAACTGTCTTACCAGCAAGATACCCAAACTTACTCGTCAATGGTTCAACAGGCATTTCCGCAGGCTATGCAACGGATATCCCGCCACACGCACTTCACGAATCGCTAGACGCAGTCCTAATGCGTCTAGACAATCCGGACGTTACGGTTGATGAATTAATGACGGTAATAAAAGGACCTGATTTTCCGACTGGCGGTACGATTCAAGGGACGAGCGGTATTAAAACAGCCTATGAAACCGGAAAAGGACGTTTCATCATTCGATCGAAATCGTTCATCGAACCGTTAAAAGGTGGTAAATCGCAAATCGTTGTGACGGAAATTCCATATGACGTCAACAAAGCGAATATGGTCAAGAAAATGGACGAGCTACGTCTGGATCGTAAGCTAGACGGAATCGCGGATGTCAGGGACGAATCGGACCGGACAGGTCTTCGGATTGTTATCGAGTTGAAAAAAGATATCGATGGCAACGCTATTTTACAATACTTACTAAAAAATACAGACTTGCAAGTGACGTACAACTTTAATATGATAGCTATCTCTGGGCGCAGACCAACTTTAATGTCGCTACCAATGCTATTGGATGCCTATATAGGACATCAGAAAGAAGTTGTTACACGTAGATCACGATTTGACATAGGACGTGCACAAGACCGCCTACATATCGTAGAAGGGCTTATGAAAGCTCTATCAATTTTGGATGAAGTGATTATAGCGATACGTGCATCTAAAGATAAACGCGATGCAAAAAACAATATCATTTCGAAATTCGAATTCTCTGAAGTACAAGCTGAAGCAATTGTATCGCTACAGCTTTACAAACTAACGAATACTGATATTACTGAGTTGCAGCAAGAAGATACCGAACTTCGGAAACTGATTGATAAGCTCGATGCAATTTTAAAAAGTGATAAAAAGCTATCTGCTGTCATTAAAAAAGAACTTCTTGAAATCCGAAAAAAGTTTGCTGAACCGCGACGTTCTGTAATTGAGGAAAAAATCGAAGAAATTAAAGTCGATTTAGATATTCTTGTACCAAGCGAAGAAGTGATTGTGTCGGTTTCGAAAGACGGCTATATAAAACGCACGAGCGTTCGTTCTCATAGCGCTTCAAACGGCTCCGGACACGAGATGAAAGAATCTGATTACACGCTATTAGAAGCGCCAATGAACACGCAACATCATCTTTTGCTGTTCACATCAGCTGGGAACTATCTATATCAGCCCGTTTATGAGCTACCAGATATTAAATGGAAAGATCTTGGGCAACATATCTCAAGTATCATTCCACTTGGGCAGAATGAAACGATTGTTGCGGCAATTGGCCTTGAGAGTTTCGATCAAGAAGCGTTAATTGTAACAGCATCTCAAAATGGGTTAATCAAACAATCAAAACTTGTCGATTTCAAAGTCCAACGCTATTCCCGAACATTTAAAGCGATGGGGATTAAAAAAGATGATGTAATGATTGATGCGAGACTTGTCAAAGGAGACGAGGATGTCATTCTATTCACAGAACAGGCATACGCTCTTCGTTTTCCTCTTACTGAGTTATCCGTAACAGGCATAAGGACTGCCGGCGTGCGTGGCATTAACCTTAAAGAGGCTGATAAGCTTGTTGCAATGGAAATCAATCAAGATGACGGATCTTCTGTTCTGGTTGCAACACAGCGCGGTAGTGTGAAAAGAATGGGCTTGAAAGAGCTTGAAAGTGCTTCAAGGGCACAACGTGGTGTTGTTGTTCTTAAAGAGCTAAAGTCAAATCCATACCGGGTTATCGGGGCCTTATTGGTGAAAAATGATGAGATTATTGTTTTGACAACGGAAAAGGGTAGTAAAATTCCTATCGTAGCGGGATCATTGCGACCTGTCGACCGTTATTCAAATGGTAGCAGCATAGTAGATGAGAAAAAAGAGGGTAGCATAACAATAATATATAAAGACCCTAAAGCTGAAATCGAATAATTTACTGTAAAAGTCATGGGAGTATATACCCATGACTTTTAATTTGTCCTAACGTATACTAATTCGATAAGCGAAATAAAAGTCTGATTTAATATCATTAGGAGAACGGGGATAGTGTATGTGGAGAAATCGTAATATTTGGATTATCTTAACAGGAGAAATGATTGCTGGTTTAGGATTATGGACGGGGATTATCGGTAATCTTGAGTTTATGCAAGAAAAAATTCCTTCTGATTTTGTTAAAGCCTTAATTATGTCGATTGGTCTACTCGCTGGAATTATTGCAGGACCACTTGCTGGTAAAGTTATTGACCAGTCGAGGAAAAAAACTGTACTTCTCATATCAGGAGCAGGCCGTTTACTCAGTGTAATCTTTATGCTCATCGCGATTTCAACTGGATCTGTTTGGTGGATGGTTGCATTCATGATTAGTATTCAACTATCTGCTACTTTCTACTTTCCTGCACTGCAGGCGACCATTCCACTTGTTGTTAAAGATGATGATTTACTCTCTATGAATGGCTGGCATATGAACGTTGCAACGATTTCTCGAGTTCTTGGAACCGCTTTAGCGGGTTTAATGCTTGTCTTTTGGTCACTCGCATCGCTTTATTGGATATCGATGATAGCCTATGGAGGGCTTCTATTATTCACTATGATGCTTCGGATCGATGAAGGGAAGGGAACAGAGGCCGAGGTTAAATCGATGGGGAACAAAGGTGGATTCATGGAAGTATTTCCTGTGTTGAAAGCATACCCCGCGGTTGGAATGACGCTCATAATGACGTTGATTCCATTGCTTTTTCTCGGATCATTTAATTTAATCGTTATTAACATTAGTGAAATACAGGAATCTTCATCTATTAAAGGACTAATTTATACATTTGAAGGTATAGCATTCATGGTCGGAACGGTTGCTGTTAAATACATATCGAACAAATGGCGAACGACGACAATCCTATTTTCCTTCGCATCCTTGGTAGCGGTAGCGGAATTCATGCTTTATTTTACAGAGAGTTTGGTTATTGTATTAAGTGCTTTTGCAGTACTAGGATTCGCTCTAGGTTGTTTTTTCCCAACAGCAATGGTCATTTTCCAAAAACAAATGCCAAAAGAGTACCATGGTCGATTTTTCTCATTCCGTAATATGTTGGAACGGGTTATGTTCCAGGTAGTTTTACTGACAGCGGGCGCGTTCCTAGATATTATTGGATTGCAGTCAATGGTGATTGTTTTCGGAGTTATTAGCTTAAGTTTGACGGGAATATTCTTTATCCAGATGAAAAAAAGAAATATCATATTAGAACAGCCCCAAAAAACCGCAAAAAGTATGTAACTAACTTTTTGCGGTTTTTTTCTGTTTTATATAGAGGTTAGTAATACAATGAAGCCGATTTAGATGAAATAACTTTATATATGTCTGAATTCGGATTAGAAACAACCTAAGGTTCAGATGGTCGTAATTCAATTGCTTAAAAAGGTGGAAATAAGGTCATTACAAATTTTAGTTGAAGAATGGCTTTATTGCTAAAAGCTAAAACCGGACACGAGGTTATTAATTTATTGTATTTGAATAAGTGAACAACAGAGCTAATCATTTTATAGGATCAAACACGATTGTAAGTATTACTGGAATTATTAATACACAAATCAATATATCTTTATTTTTAGAGGTTTTTCATCATTTACAAGAAACGCTAATATTAATAAATAATACACTATTTTTCGTTTTATCTCACTGTTTCAAGTATACTTACATAATGATACGTAACTTCCGATAATTTATATTATGTAAACTAAAATATTTTTAAATGAAAAGAGGTCTGTTCTTAGCCCTCTTTTTTGTACGAAGACAAATAACTAACTAATTCACGAATGTTCATGGCGAGAATAATTTTGATCAACCTTTTTACTTTGCCTTCATTTCCGGTTGATCAAGCTATCCTCAATTCATATACAGTTATTTCGCAAATGGTTTCTCGTTCAAATTCATCTATGCTATAACATTCTGAACAACAATCGATCCATATTCCAACTGCATCCATTGCCGATACAACATAAAGTCGAAAACGGATTGTTGCTGCTTAAGTGGCGTTTTTTGTACCTTTGCGCTATTTCTTTTGATAAAAGTCATTTAAGAAGCTTTTTTAGAATGCTGAGCTCCCCTTCTGAATCCTAAATAGTCTACACAAAATCACAATTATTAATACAAAAAAGTACATCACTAGGAACAGTGATGTACTAAGAAAAATACTTGATAAACCAATTTATATAGGAGGTTTTTATATATATGAATCGTTTAAGTAGGAACTATTTTCTGAAGATATAATAAGTTGCTAGTTTACCTTCACAGTGGATAGTCCACTCTTTGGGTGTTTACCCTACATAATAAATCTACGCAAAAGCGTTAAGAAGAAACTAATTCAAATTATTTCGAGCAAAATGAAATTCGACTATAAATAAAAAGCTCAAGCTCTTATCCATCTACGGTAAACAAAGAAAGTTCTCAAACATAATACGAAAGATATTTGTTACCTTTCATATTCTTATAAACTTCTTTTGCTTCTTTTTCCGTGTCGAATTCAAACATTTTAATTCTAACTTCTGCGTATAGGGTAATAATCCACATATATACTGCCTCCCAATTATTTAAGCAAGACCATAAGCAAGCTCAATATTTTTCTTTTAATAATTTGCATTAACAAAAGGTGATGATTCTATCTCACAGACACACCCAACTCTTACACTAGAGAGGATTTGCAACATAAAAGGCTTAGATTGGAATTGATAAATCTTTTGTTTTAATCAGATAGATTGGTTATCCAGCTTGAAAATGGATAACTTTTTTCTTCTCACTACAAAGTAAGCAATTGAAAACAATCTTTTTTTTGTACCTCATTCGCAATTCGCAAATTTCAACGATGCATGTTCATCCCGATATGTCCATAAATGCCTTATAATCGGGAGAGGATTTTAGGTTTCATTCATGCTGTGTAAACCTCTGACGTCGTTATAGAACTTATTTAATCACCCCCTTTCAGTTAACAATTGTTACACTTATCCATAACTGTAATTAAGAGTATAACACTATGTTTTCCGAAGATACAGCGTAATCTGAAATTAAATGATCGTAAAGGTGAAATGTCAATCAAGAAGCTCACTACTCAAATTATTGTTTTTTCACTGCAATAAAATTATCTATTGAAAAACAATAATACCTAACAATATTACATATATTGTGAAATAGAACTCCTTTTATGCATCTCAAGTTATTCCAATATGTCCCTAGTGTTTATTTCCAATCGTTATTTTTTCTGCTATCAAACTACAGTGTTGTATATCAAAGATTTTGTTAACTTATAATAGCTTCAGTGCCTTTATTATAATCTGTTTATTCAATTATACATCATCAATTGGAAATTAGGAGGAAAAGTTATATGTGGATTTAAAAAATCATTGATACAGTGAGAGGTTCGTTTGAAGTATTTGTGAAAGGAACTGGTGAACCTATTTGTGTAGCACACTTATATAGTGCCTACAATAATAATTGAAATACGTTTGCCAATCCATTTGCTCCTAACCTAGTGAATACTGATATTCATCAATGCAAGCAATATTATAATTAGTGTTCAAACACATGATTTGAGTAGGTAATATTATAGCTAGTCCCCTACAAGGGATCGGCACCGGGATAAATAAAATCCATGCTTGATTTAATAGCTCAAGCATGGATTTTTAATGTTTTAATGACAAAGACGCTGCACGTAAATGAATGCGAAATTCAAACCATTTTAATAATATAGTGTAGATATTTACGAACTTGAGTGATTCGTTCAGTCAATGAAGCCGCTACAATCATGAGGAATTGCTCACTCTCCTCCGTTTTATATAATTTGCGAACAGTTCTTCTTTCATCGGGCCAAAATCCAACCAACAAATTTGTTTCTTCCATTTCGCGTGCAATATCGTATAAATAGCCATTAGATGGAGACCAGCCAAACAAACTATTCAATTGCTCCTGAACCTCAGCCATATAAAAAAAATTTCGATCTAAGCTAAATCGTAATGTCATAAATCGAACAACATCTTTGACGGATAACAGCTTTGATATAAAAGGTCTAAAGTCTTCGTGTAATGGCTCAACTTCTATTTGCGGGGGCTGGCCATTTTTGGTTAGAAAATAATAGAATCGATCTATAACAATAGATACTTCCCTAAACCTATGCGCATAAATTGTTTTGTATTCTTGAAGACGCTCTTTTCCTTTGTCAGTAATTTGAAAGAACTTTTTACGACCTTCTGTTTGAGATCGAAGAAAGCCGTTTCTCTCTAACGTGTTAGCAGTACGTGCAACGTACTCATATGAAACTGAACGTCCTGGGAAATCCAAGTTAAATTGTTCATAGAGAGCTCTTGAATAATTTTTCCGATTAAAGAGACTCCTTAATAAAAACATAGATAGAGTATCTCCAACGCTAAAACCGACTGCTTGTTGAAACGAAGGTATCTTCATACTGAACACTCCTAATATTTTTAATAATCATACACCTCGCTAGTTCATATATCAAGGTATATATGCGTTGCAATATGTACCACCTTCCCCCTATTCCTTCCATTATGTAAACTGTGTCTTGACACTCACTTGAATACTTGTTCGGGAATACATAATAATATTAGAGTAAACTAGTTGCGAGCTATATGTTTATATATGCACTAGCGAGGTTCATTGTAAACGGAATATATACATGGTTAGCAATTTTACTAAAACTCACGGAAATTCCGCTAATCAAAATAATAGACTTTAAAACTAATTGGGTATTTGCAATTAAAAGTTATAGGAAAAGTGCTGTTTTACAGTTATAGACTTTGGTTATGGTAAATAAAAATGGGACACGTTCGGGATTCTGTCTGATAAATTAAATTAATAGCCGACTTACTAAAAAACTTGATAAATCAAAACCCACACCCTGCTTTATTTAAGCTGGGTGTGGGTTTTATTTAAATATATGAACGTTAAAATACTTGATAATTGACCCGATTTGTCTTTTTTAACTCGCTGAGTGAAGCCACTCCTATGCCGAACATCGCCATTCGAAGTTCCAATTCTCTTGTTTCCATCGCGACCAGTACTTCCTCTGCAGACGAAGTTGCCTCTTTTAGAATTGATCTGCCAAAACCAACGATATCCGCTCCAATCGCAATGGCTTTTGCCCCTTCCACACCAGTGTGTATTCCGCCACTAGCGATTATCGGTTGCTTTCCAATAATGCCCCTTACTGAAGTGATACATTCAACTGTCGGGATTCCCCAGTCACTGAACGCCTCAGCGGCTAATTTTTTCACAGGAGATGTTGAACGGAACTTTTCAACTTGACTCCATGACGTACCTCCAGCTCCTGCCACATCTATAAAGGAAACACCTACATCACATAATTTTTTAGCTGTGGCCTGATCGATGCCCCACCCGACTTCCTTCACGCCGATCGGAACATCCAACTCACCGCATAATCTTTCTATTTTCTCTAATAGATGTTTGAAATTCGTATTCCCTTCTGGTTGAATCACTTCCTGAATACTATTTAAATGAAGGACAAGTGCATTTGCCCCTGTTATATCAATGATACGGAGACATTCATCTACGCCAAAACCGTAGTTCAATTGAACAGCTCCTAAATTAGCAATTATCGGAATGCTGGGAGCAAATTTACGTACCTCAAAAGAAGCTCGATGTTCCGCACTTTCAATCAGTGCGCGTGTCGAACCTAAAGCCAATCCCCAACCTCTTTCTTCCGCTGCTTCCGCGAGGTTTTGATTGATTGTTTCGGCAAATGCGGCCCCGCCAGTCATTGAACTGATTAAGAATGGTGTTTTGCAGTCATGTCCTAAAAATTTCGTACCAATGGATATTTCACTGAAATTGATTTCGGGTAATGCATTATGTATGAATTTCACCTTTTCGAAGCCGGTTGTGACAGTGTCACCCGTTACATTCTCATTCAAAGTGATTTGAATATGCTCTGATTTTCTTTGGTTGATTGGTTCAGTCAATTTGGAAACACACGCCTCTCATGTTGGTATTAATGATAACGCATTAGTCCTTTTAATAGATGTCACCGTCCTGCCGTGGTGTAGCTCCCTTACTCACTTTAAGCCATGCACATACACCAATAAACAACAAATTAGTTGTCAGGGTTGAAGTTCAAACGTATAATGAGGATATAGATTGATTACAATAAAAAAGATTGATCGATGTTGTCGCATCGATCAATCAATGCAATAGAAGGTTCCCACCAAGGGGATCAGCACCTACAGAGTGGAATTAACCCATCCCTACGAGCCTCTAACTCAAGGATGGGTTATTTTTTATGGTTAAATGCAAGTATCATTACGACCAATGTTGCAAAAGTAATTGCAAACATTAACGATTCGAATACTGACATTGGCACCACCCCCTTTCGTGCGGGAGTGAGCCGACCACCCTTGAGTCACCTATACTATTACTCTTGTATTATACCATACATGCGTTCTTGGAATAACGCGTATTTCATAATGAAATAACTCATCCACATTTATCAGAGTAAGTTGATTTGTTTTCAATTATTCATATTTATCAGAGCGACTTTTTAAATACATAACTCACCTTGTCATAATCCATCTTCTCTTCATAAAAACGATGTGCATCCATACGCTGCAAGCCTGATGATAACGCGACACTTTCATAGCCATTTCCCTTTGCCCATTCATGGACATAGGTAAGCAGTTTTTCTCCGTGGCCGCTTGAACGCTTAGTTGTGTCCGTTACCAAGTCACAAACCCATACAAATCTGCCATAATAGAGTGTAATCATTGGTTTGAAACCAATTACTGCTACGATTTCTCCTTCAATATGTAATGCAACCAGTTGGTAGTGGTCTTTTTCTTGTGCTTCAAGAACCAATTCCAAGTAGGTAACTTCATCCAAATGTGTTCGTAATTGTTTCATAATCGGATATGCTTCCAAAATTTCATCACGTAATTGAAGTTTCTTAATCGTTAAATCATTCATCACCGCAACTCCTTTTTCATAAATATACCATACGTTTCAAAAAGGCATGATAAAATTGTATGCAATGCTTATTCAGATTAAATACTTGATTTCATTAAAAAAGACTTCCCTTATTGTAAAGGAAGTCTCACATTGTATTGAAAAATCGCTGAACAATTTATTGAATTATCTATCTCTGCAGTTTTTACAAACCTTAATGAGTTCTTTTGCTTCTGTTTTATGATTGTACAATAACTTAATGCGATTTCGGTCACACAACGGACAGTCTCCTCTTCCTTTTGAAGGGAGCTTTTTTAATGCTTTTCCTCGGTTTCTTTTCGCCATGACCATCCACCCCCAGAGTGAAAAATCTTCTTTCTCTTTATCTAATGTTGGTCTCGGAAAATGGCATGGGTATTTCACTAAATTCTTTATCAAAATCTATTCTTAGCAATTCGCTTTCACAACGAGGAAGTCCGTTAATTGCCTTAGTCCATCATTGATGGGCATTATTTTCTACTAGCAGATTTATTTCCATTAAATCATTGACGATGAAGTCTGCATCTACATCTTCCCACTCTGAATCCTTCTTCCAAACCCCTAGCATTCCTAAATCTTTTGATGCTTTCACATCATTTTCCGGATGATCCCCGACAAAAATACATTCGTTTGGAGAAACAGAAAGTTGCTCTACCGCTTTCTTAAATATTCGAAGATCTGGTTTTTTTATGCCTTCTTTTTCGGATATTAAAATTGTTTTAAAATACTTTTCAATACCCAGGGCCATTATATTATCCATTTGAAATTGCTCTTTTCCATTACTAATAATCCCTAAGACAATCGATTGACTTGTAAGTGAGGTTAACATTTCATGAAGGTTTGGAAATGGTACGCAATACTCTTTAAAATGATTCACATAATCTTGTAGGAGTTGTTCCCAGGTCAGCCCCGTTATATTAAACTCCGCAACCATTTGTTGATAAACTTGATCTTTCCAAACGTATCCCCTGCGATCTAACTCAATAAACCTTAAAACATACTTCTCTTTTTGAATATGTCCGACCCACTCATATAAACGTTCGTATTGTGCATTTATGAATTTTTCTACAGATGCATCACGATTTAATAAAGTACCATCCAAGTCAAAGAGTACCGCTTTTATCATTTTAACTTTCAATTCCCTTCTACTGTTCAATATGAATACGGATTATATTTATCATTTTAATAATACTAGACTTGAAAGTTTTCAAGTCTGCCTACAAAAATAGTACACCACCTGTAAGAAGTGATGTACCATTTGTTTTAATTAACTACCTCAATCCATATCCACAATTTATAATGAGATGGCTCCTGTTAAAACCGCCGTAATGGTCATAATTATGGTTGTCCCAAAAGCCCATTTAAACAGGAACTTTTGATGTTCTCCAAATCCGACCCCTACCAAACCAATAAGAATGAACGTAGCAGGAACTAAAGGAGATAATGGGAAGCCTGCTGTTGAATGGCCTAATAAGGCAGCTCGTCCGATTTCAACAGGATCTATGCCAAATCCAGCCGCGGTTTCACTAAGGATGGGAAGAATTCCAAAGTAATAGGCGTCAGGTGAGAAGACAAACCCCATAGGAATACTGGTAAGTGCAACTAAAATAGGCATATGTGATCCGAGCCAGTCAGGAATAACGGAAACCAATGTCGCCGCCATCGCATCCATCATTTGTGTTCCTGTAAATACACCTGTAAAAATACCAGCTGCAAAAACCATCGTGCTAATCATGACAAAGTTATTTGCATGGCTTAAAATCTGTTCTTGTTGCTTTTGGGCACTAGGGAAGTTAACAAATAATGCGATTGCAAATGCCACAGCGAATAAAATTGCGATTGGCAATACATCCATTACGAGTAGAACCATAAGAACAATCGTCAAAAGTAAGTTAAACCAATATATTTTAGTGACTCCTTTATTTACTATAGATGTAGCCGCTAGCTCTGGAATAGCGTTAAAAGAATCATCTAATTTAATAACTCCTAATCTCTCCCTCTCTTTTCTGCCAAGTAAATAGGCAGAAAACAGTGTCCACAAAATCCCTGAAATCATAACGGGAATCAGTGGTATAAACAAATCAGAAACCTCCACTTGAAGACTAGCCGCAGCTCTAACTAAAGGACCTCCCCATGGAATGATGTTCATTACACCTGCTCCTAAACCGACCACACATGCTAATATTAGACGATTCATGCCTAACCTCTTGTATAGCGGTAACATTGCCGAAACAGTAACCATAAATGTTGAAGAACCATCTCCATCCAAACCGACTACTATTGTAATAATAGCAGTGGCTAGAACGACTTTTAATGGGTCACCTTTTACTAAACGTAGAATCCGATTAATCATAGGGTCAAACAAACCAACATCGATCATCAAACCAAAATATAGAATAGCAAAAACAATCATGACCGCGGTAGGTGTAACTTTAATAATACCCGCCATCATCATTTCACCCATGTCAGCGTAAAATCCACCGATTAAGGCAAAAGCTACAGCTACAAAAATGAAAGCTACAACTACTGACAGACGCTTAGTAATAACTAAGATAAGAAAGGTAGCAATCATACAAAATCCCAAAAACGACAACATCTCAAAAATCTCCTTTTTCTGTGCTAACTAAAAAACACACATTATAATAAAATATCACAATTATTACATTACTTTAATTAATATAATATGTTTAGTCAAGTCGAACTTTGCAGAAAACTCTCGAATTTCCAATTATGCTAATTAATTTACTACTAGAAATGTATAGATGTTAATCATTTATATGATTATATCTCCTTGTCATTTTGAATAACATGTAAGATATGAATGCTAAGGAGTGAGCTATATGCAAATCCATGTGGTACGCCCAGGGGAAACGTTATGGTTAATCGCCCAGCGGTACGGCGTCACAGTAAGCCAAATTGTAACGGCTAACCAATTGGAGAATCCAAGTAAATTAGTAAGCGGTCTAGCCCTTGTCATTCCCACAGCATCACGTACACATACAGTTGAGCCTGGTCAGAACTTATCCGAAATTGCACATCGCTACGGTACAACTGTAGAAGATATCGTACAAGCGAATCAAATCCAAAACCCGAATATGATTTTATCGGGTACACGTATAACCATTCCCGTCCATAAACCAGTTATAGACGTAAATGCTTATACCATCAATACTGGAGAAACCGGAGCGAGGGAAATTCAAGAAGTTGGTCGGTATTTAACGTACTGGATGCCTTTTGTCTACACGATACGTGAAGATGGCGGACTAAATTCAATTGACGATACTGAAATGCTTCGATCCGCCTCTGCCGAGAAAGTCGTTCCTGTGATAGTAATCACGAATTTCAGTGCCACGGCTGCCGGATCTGCACTTGCGCAGACAGTCCTAGCAAGTACGGATATCCAAGATGTTTTATTAACCAATATTTTAAACGTCATGAAAGAAAAAGGGTATCAAGGTTTAAACATTGATTTTGAAAATGTGTTTCCGGCGGACCGTGAGTTATATAACCAGTTTTTACAGCGTGCGGTTGATCGTTTGCATCCCGAAGGCTATTCCGTCTCAACGGCCCTTGCCCCGAAAATTAGTGGTGAACAAAAAGGGTTATTGTATGAAGCACATGATTACGAAGCACATGGAAGAATTGTTGATTTCACTGTGTTGATGACCTATGAATGGGGTTATCGATTAGGTCCGCCTCAAGCTATTTCACCCTTGAACGAAATAAAAAAAGTGCTAGATTACGCCGTTACCGTGATATCAAGAAATAAAATTTTATTTGGTTTTCAAATCTACGCACGAGACTGGCTGCTTCCATACGAGGAAGGACAAGAAGCAGAAACCTTCAGTCAACAGGAAGCCATTCGCCGAGCACTACAGTATGGAGCGTCAATTCAATATGACTTGACAGCTCAGTCCCCTTTTTACCGATACACTGATGCAGAGGGGCGTATTCACGAAGTCTGGTTCGAAGATGCCCGCAGTGCACAAGCTAAGTTTGATATGGTTAAAGACTATAATTTACGCGGGATTAGTTACTGGGTTCTTGGTTATCCATTTCCGCAAAACTGGTTACTACTGGAGGACAACTTTACAATTAGGAAAAGAAGCTAGTGCTGAATAGCTAAAGTAATTGTCAGAACAATGACGGGATGACCCATCTGAGCCGATAACTCATGGATGGGTTATTTTTTATGCTTAAATGCCGCTATTACACTGACTGAACAATTTACAGCATTCAGTACCGCTTTAAACGATGCAACAGGTCATACAAACGATTTGGCAAGACACTTCTAGTTGGCGCAAGCAAACCTTCCACTAAGGCAGCATCAGCGTCACAGATGTCGAATCAGGTGTAAGGAGCTGTGTTGACGCAACCTCTTCATCTCATTCATTCGTTGAACAACTGCTTTAGCGGGAATGTCACTAACGAATAGAAGGTTGCCTGGATGGCGATAGTTGATAAAAGGAAATTAAGTGAGAGTAAGTGGCTAATCAAACAATTGATTGAAACTGGATTTACACTTACTTGGTAGTGGAAATGATCGCAGTGAGATGGAGGGATAAGGTATGAAGATTGTAGGCATTTACCTTGCAGCTGGAAGCAGCAGCCGTATGGGAAGCGATAAATTGGCTCTGCCTGTCGGGACAATGACAGTAGGTAGCTTGGGGCTTGAATCAGCTTTGAAGTCGCCGCTCGATGAAATCTATGTCATTACAAAAGACACGGATGATGCAAATTGGTTGCCCGCAGAAATGAAGTCGGATCCAAGATGTACAATTATACAATGTTCCACGGCTCATGAAGGCCAATCTGAATCATTGAGATGTGGGATTCAACTGGCACAAACTAATCACGCGGATGCCGCCCTCATCATGCTGGCGGACCAACCCTTCATTACCGTCCAAATGATTAAAGAAATGATTACGTGTATGAAGAACAACCCGACATGCAGGTTCGTCGCCACCGCATTTGAACAATCAATAACGCCGCCTGTTCTTTTCTCGTCAGTTATTTACAATGACCTTTTAACACAACGTGGGGACAAAGGAGCGAAAGCGATATTACATGGGGATTTTCTTCGAAAAGGAAAACTATTGCCTTGCATTGATAAGAGGCTTGTATTCGATGTTGATACAAAAGATGATTATCAAAAACACTAAATAATAGAAAAAACGAAATGATAGAATGTCTCCTATCATTTCGTAACAGTTACTCCCCCATTATCCGTTCTTAATATAATCAAATTTTCACCCTTACCAAACTTAGTATGTTTGTTATCATATCCAAAAACATCGATTCTTCCGTTATCCGTTTTCACATCAATCGTAGCATTCGTCGGTTCTTTCTCGGATTGAATTTCGATTCTGCCGTTATCTGTCGTCAACTCAATCGAACGATCCAAATCGTCAGTGACAAGTATAATTCTTCCGTTGTCTGTTTGCCCTTGAATCTTGCCCTCGACCGATTCAAGGAGAATTTTACCGTTATCCGTTTCAACATCGGTTGTAGAAGTCTCTACGTTTATTAGTTCTATCGTGCCGTTATCTGTTTCCAACACTATTTCTTCCGCTTGGATATTTTCCACATTGATCCGTCCGTTATCGCTTTCCGCTTGGATTTTGTTATATTGTTTTTGCGGTACTTCTACTAACAACTTTAAGTCGTTGTTAAAAAATCCGAAGCTAAAGAAACTTCGTCGCTTTTCTTTAAATTGAATAGACAGTGTGTCTCCGTTTATATCCGCCTTGAATACATATTTCGATTTTTTCTTTGTTTCCCCTATATATTCTACTGTTGTTGCCGAATCATTGGTCGGTACGATTTCCACCGCTGCGTTGCCGGCCGTAATTTCAATTTTCGTGAACGAGGAATCATCCACTACTATTTTTCGGGCATTATTTCCTGTTGAATCTCCTAATGTAATCACCAACGATATCCCACCAATAATAAGTAACACGAGCACTAAAACGATGAACAATTTATTTTTGAAAAACATCTACTAATACCCCACCTTTCAAAAGGATTATAATAAGCGTATCCGATATGAATTCATTGCCGTTTCCCCAAGTTGGTCAAGTAGATTATAGTTAGCGAACGCACCGACGATTGCCCCGAAGCCAGGGATTAATTGAAACATCTTCACTAAATCGATGTGATCCCGATACTCTTGTTGAAAGTCCTTCCAGTCCATGTCCGCAATTAGGTGTTTCTCAACCTCCCAATTTTCAATGATAATCAAGGTTTCTCTCCGTTTTTCTTCACTTGAAAAAGCGAGTTGGAAGACATGCAAGAGAAACAAACGCTCTTCGTAATTATCCGTGTCAAAACCGTAAACGCTAGCAGCTTCAAACAAAAACTTCATTTTAATCGATAATAGAAGTGGAAAGTCAACAAGTCCTAGCATAATACCGCCCGCCCCTGTTCCAGCTCCTTCAATAACAGCCGTTTTTCTAAAAATCGAGAGTTTTTCCTTAAATAACTTATCGCGTTCAAATAAACTTAATACGGTTGTTTGTGGTTTTTTCGTCGTCATATTTGAACCGAAGAGCGTTGCTTTTACCATGTTTTTAATACTTTCTGTCATTACTGTATGAAACTTCTCCGGAATCAAACCATTTATCTTGTTCTGTGCGGTCTTGGATGTACGACTAATAAAACCTGACCTTCGAGTCATTTTTTGCTTCCAAAAACCAATTTCCTCTTGAACCTCCATCGCATAATCAACCATTTTTCCCCTCCTTCTGTATTTTTCAATTATTCAACTCATGTTATCAAGTATAGTCGAATGAACAGTTTATTGAATAGACTTTTGACGTAAACCTGTCTAAGTCTTCGGAAGTAGCTGAGCTTTCCTAATCAACAGCCACAAAATGATAAATGTAAACCCTTTAAGTGGGAAGATTAACGGTATAAAAATAACGCCAATCCGGACATATGGATTGGCGTTATTCTGGTTTGAAAGGTTAATTAATCTGCATTTGTTTCTTCATGATCCACACCATTTTGCGCAATATGTCTTAATTCATTTAATGCTACTACTAAATTATCGGTTAGCATCTTTGCACTCTCTTTTTCTGAAGAATTACATGAGATGTTGATGGAAATCGTTTTGGCTAATAAAATATAGGCTAATCCATATCCTCCCTCAACGACTGGTCCAAAAATCCGATATTTAACATTATCGTATGCCATGCCACTTGTTGAAATGAAATCATGCCTCATCGTCAAATAACCTATGTCGTTAAAAACTTCCGGTAGTTCTGTTAATCCTAGGTTTGCTCCATTTAAATAATACATTTGTTCAAGGCCAAACATATGTCTTTCAACACCTAATCCTTTTCGACATTCTATGATTCGGTTTGAATGGGCTGCACCCGCTTTTTTCATTAAAGAATATAGGATTTTATTACTTTTTTCACCCGCTTCAAGCGCAGTCACCAATTTCAGTTTTTCCATACTTGTAGCTCTTGCGCATTCTGTCCTTCCCTCATGAAAGACACGTACTGCAACTGGTTCATAAACGCTCCTCAGTATACCGAAGGTTCTATACTGCGCAATTTGCAACGCCATATGGAAAAAGGCATCCGGACTTATATTCAATTTCTTTATTTCATCTGAACCAAATTTTTCAAAGGTTTCCGAATTTACATGAAACTCTTTCTTGGTTCGAATGTTATCATTTTGAAACTTCGTTAAGGTTCCTTGAAGTTCCTCTGAAATTTCCCACTCCATTTTTTCTACTTCGGTCTTCTCTTTGGTGTAAATAACTTCGGTGTCCTCTTTGCAAAGCCCGGCATTTACATGGCTAATAACCGCAAATATCGTAGTCCCGTCTACAGCAGAATGTTCAATACTGTATCCTAACTCTCCATTTTTAGTAATGACAATTTGAATTGTCTTATCAAAATATTTGTTAGTACCATCTAACATCATATTTTCGATTGCTTCTTTGGAATCATCACTTTCTTCATCAACTGAGATGACTATTAGCGAATCTGCAATGGTCCGAAGGTTCTCAGCATTTACATTTGACACAATGAGTTGTTCGTATGCCTTTGCAGCCTGGTCCCTCTCAGCAGTCGTAAATATACCAATATTTTCACCATCACCGTTCTCATTCGAAAATGCCCTTTCGATTGCCTTTGTGATTTCATTACTTTGATAAATAACCCCTTCGTTATTCGATACATTTACTTTATAAAAATTTTTCTTGTATAAAATAACGACATGATTATTTTTTTTATCAAAATCAGCAACTTTGTATTCGTCTATTTTTAATCTAGGAATACGGACAGATCGAAAGAACTTCTTATATTGACTCATATCTAGGGGGATTTCATTAATTGATACTGGCCCTACTTCTCCATCAATAATTCTATGGTAGAGCTCAGTAATCAAATAACCAATTTTCCCAATCAAATCCGCCGTTGTGTAGTCTTCTCTATACTTTTTATTATCCAATAAAACATTAAAGTTCATACCAGTTGACAAAGAACCTCTATATTTTAAATAGGATGCATTCCAAAATGGTTTAAGCCAACTTCCTTCTATGCTTTTATTCCATTCATATAACTTTCCTTGCAGTTTTTCAGCTTCTCCATTACCTTCAAAAAATCGAGTGATTACTTTCGTCGTTTCATGAAATTGCTCTTCGCTTACTAGGGGCTCAATCCATTCGAGAAGCTTATCTTTCGTGTCATTCAATTGCGGAATGGGTAAGGATGGTAATTTATTTTGGATATCATATGTATTATTTATAATAATTAGTCCCTTCTTCACCCATTAACTTAATGTCTGTGGGCTGTCTTACTTGCGATAGATTGTGAGTAGCGTCCCCGTTCTTTTCTAATACATCTTAGGGTATTATTTTGTCGTTCAATCTCCAATAGAGGGAAGTTTGAGCATTGTTAATCCTTTCTCTCATAGATAAATGAAATTGCCTTTTTAAATTGTAGGTTTTTCGGAGTAATAGCACGGCATTGGCATTAAGTATAACATATGACCATTCCATTGAAGTAATTCCGACACCTTAAGAAAGCCTCCTACCCAAGGAATTATAGGTAGGAGGCTAACAATTTGTATTCTTAGTTAGATATTGGATTCCGTTCTCGTGAAATCCATCTCAGGGTAATAGGCGTCTTTTACCAGAAGATTTGGTCCTAAGCATTTCACAGCAGGACAATGACAACTGATTGTCTTTGCAAGTGGCCGATCAAGCCAACGGTCTAACATTATTGGAAGTGCTTCGGTTTGAATATTGCCCATTGGTGGAGTGTCTCCGAAGTCAGTTACAATCACTTCGCCAGTGAAGATATTTACGTTCAAGCGGGATCTGCCATCCGGGTCATTACGAACGGACACATTCTTACTGTTGTAAATCCTGTTTAACAGCGTCAAATCTTCTTTGTTGTTACTACATGGATAAAAGGGTAGTGTGCCAAACAACATCCAAACGTCTTCATTACGGTGATCCAAGAGGTCATGAATTGCATTTCTAGTTTCCTCCAACGAGAGCACTTCTAATTGTGAAGCAAAATCACTTGGGTTCATCCCTTGTAGAGAATCTTGCCTCTCATTAGTGGCAGTCCCTCTATCATATCCTGGCTCATACATAGGATGTATCTCATGCCTTTTACATCCCATTTCTTCTATGACTTGCTTATGTATCTTTTCTAAATGAGGTACTGTCCTACCATTGAGCATTGTCTCAGCAGATACAAATACTCCCATTTCAGATAAAGCCTTAGAGTTAGTAATCATCCTGTCAAGTAATGTCTTTCTCTGTTCTCTAGTAGGCTTTCTTTCCATCATAGCAAAACCAGTATCTATAAACTCATCCTCTGTAGTCCAGTTATGAGAGATATGTAATACATCTAAGTAAGGTGCTATGAGCTTATATCTGTCTAATTCTAATGTCAGATTAGAGTTTATTTGAGTGTATATCCCTCTCTCGTGAGCATATTTCAATAGAGGCAGTACATAATTTTCTACTGACTTTAAGGACATCATAGGCTCTCCACCTGTAAGGCTCAGTGTTCTAAGTGTAGGAATCTCATCTAATCTTTGCAGTAATAACTCTATAGATAGAGCTTTAGGGTCTTTATGGCTTAGAGTATGTCCTACTGCACAATGTCTACACCTCATATTACAGAGATAAGTGGTAGTAAATTCTATACTAGAAAGAGTTAATCTACCATACTGCTCTATATCTTTATAAGCCTCCCATGGATCATTTTTTGGAGACATTTTGGATTTAGAGATAACTTGAATATTCATATAAACTACTCCTATCTAATTAATACCTCTTTATTATGAGTGGGGGTATAATTTATGTCAATGTGAGATGCCATTATGCATCATCTGTCACTTTACAGCAAACAAAAAAACACCAAACCCTAGAGGCTCAATGCTTTCCTTATTAGCTTATCTACATTAAGAGTACCTATCTCCACCATATACAGTAATCTCCTCAACCTTTGGATAGGTTACACATAGTTGGACAATTAAATTAAGGGAAAATAGAATAATACACAAGAAGTGATGAGATCTACTATGTCCGTAAAAAGTAGAACGTTATCTACTGATTTCAAAAACAGGTGGTAGCCCTATATGGAAATGGAAAAAGCCGACAAGATATTGTCAAAGAATATGAATTAGCCGCATCTGCACTTGATAGGTGGATTACACAATTCAGGCAGTCAGGTTCTTTCTTAGAGATAGAGATACACAATAAAAAATAGCAGATGCCTCAGCACCTACTCAATCGCCATATAGTGGTCCAACGGCATTGTTAAGTTCGAATTCATCTGTGTACGCACTCCACGTTCATGCGTGTACGTCAATAATGGTAAAACGTAACGATCTACCGATTTTCTAGAGAACATCGGATCGCCACCTGTGATACTTATGGACCGCAAATGAGGGATTTCCTCTAGCCTGGACATAAGTAATTATACCTTAAACCCTTCTAGGTCTTTACACCTCCACACATAACCTACCGCATAATGTTCACAACGCGTATTGCATAAGCTTCCCATGGATCATATGCAGGTGACATCTTCTTTTGAAATGCTAAATCATTTATCTTTTGTTTATTAACCCCTATACGAATGAAATTAGCTACTCAAATAGTATGCACTTTCAATATAACTTTCGCAATGGCATTTAGATTCTCGACTTGAAACATCATTTTGAAGTTCGGGAAATTTATAATTGCTTTTTCTACGAATAATTATTTGCACAATGCAAGTATTGAACGTTCCACCCTTAATCAGAAGGCTAAAATCATCAATTACTTGCATAATGCAAATATTCTAAAAATAACACTTGTATTCTACAATTATAACTCCTTACAATAACTTGTAAAGTGCAATTAATTAACAAATAAAGCTTCATTTAGGGTACCGTCAGTAAATTCCAAATTAAAAAGCCCAACTTCTCTGCAAATGAAAACAGAGAAAATGGGCTTTTCCGTTACTTTATTAAAGCAAACGATTGTTGAATAATACTTATATATTTCGGATTTTCTTCTATTAATTCGAATCTGGACCTGCAATAAAATTCGGCCACAATAATTTTACTTTAATTATTGTGGTCAAGGCATTGATAAACCGCCATCAAATCTTGTTTATTTAACTCACGAATACGATTGAAGATTGGAATATCGGCAACAGTCTCAATATATAAGCTTTCATCAACTATATGATTTACATTTCCAGTTAGCCATGTTTCTACTGTTATGCCTTCGACAACTTCCTGAAGTCCCTCATCATTAATACCACTTGCATTACAGCTCACACAAGGTATCGTTAATTTATTTACACCCTCATGTAGATTATCTTCAGTAATGACTTTCTTCCCTTTGCAGAAAGGGCAAGGCTGACTTTTCTTTATCTTATTAATTTGGGTAATAAGTTTTTTGTAACCAAACGCTTCATAAACATATGTTAGTTTTTTGTATTTTCCATTAGTGAAATACTTATCAATGATGTTTTCTCTCGTCTCATTGATATTGTCAAAATCACAGATAGTTACTTGATTATTGTTGCTGATGGATTCGATATTTCCTTTAATACTGTCCCAGAATGGCAATACATTTTGCAGTACCATTTCATACCCAGCAAAACTTGCTAGTTCTAATTCAAGCATTTTCAAAGCGACTTGCGTTTCCCTACTTAACAGTGAAACATCTTCTGTCAAAGTCATATCGCCGCCTACAATAGCTTTCAATTTTACCAGTTCCGGTAACTCCCCTACTGTTTTCAAAACTTGATCAAGTGGCTGCTTTATTATTTCACGAATATCCGTGTCGCCAAATTTGAGCTGTTTGTGATGATTTAACACGGAACCTTTGCAAATCGGACATGAAATCATCTCTTTAGATGCTTTCATATGCTCTTTAATAATGGATTTCGAAATGAACATATACATCCCAATTACATTATTAAATCCTAGCCATGTTCTCCGTGCCTTAGCTGCTTTATCATAAAATGACTTTTCCCAATACCCATATAAAAAAGTATGCTTTTCTTCTGCTGTCATTTCATTATAGCTTTTACTCATATCGTGACCAAGCTCATTCTTAATTTCATTAAAAATGAATTCAAGTCTTGGATATTGATAATATTTTAATACCTCCATCACGTCTGGGTGCAATTGCCCCTCCCAGAATGGCACGGTTTTGTCCTGAATAACAACATCTATATCAAATTCTTCTATCACCCCACGGCCCGAACAGCTTGGACAATGATTGTCTTGATAATAGAAATCGAAGCTTCGCGTATCTTTATTGGTAGAATGCGACGCCACAATATGGTTAATCAAGCCGCCAATTTCATAGAGAAAACTATATTGACTATACAAGTGACGCTCCAGATCAATGGCAATGACAGGTGCAATTGTTTCAGATTCGTACTCCCCGTATATCAAACGAGCCATTGAGGATAAACTTTTTAAGATTCCGCCCTTATAGACGTTTTCTGCATTTTTAAAATAGGCAATTTGATTTTCATTCAAGCGGTTAATTCCATGTTGCTGATTGATGGTTGAAGAAATTTGCACCGGTGCAACTCTATTCGCGCTGTTTGGTTGACGATAATATTCATCATGATTGACAACGTCAAGGTGCTCTACAGGCGCAAGCTGTCTTTCACCAAAATCAACGATGAAATCAGAGTTTTCCATCATATAAGCATTATGTTCAATCATGATTATCGAGACGGATTCATCCTGCAAAATCAGCCTGACACTATCAATGAATTGATTTAATATATTTTGCGATAACCCTTTTGAAGGTTCGTCAAAAATAAATAATGTATGTGGGTTCCTTGAGTTAGCAAATAGCTCAGAAACTAAATGGACACATTGAAATTCACCATTCGATAATGACTGTGTTTTTCTTTCTAACGTCAAATAACCGAGTCCCAGTTTCACCAATAAACTTAAGCGTTTATGAGCGATATCTTCATATGGCAATTCGTCAATAATATCTTCAATCGAGCGCTGAAAAATATCATCAATATCTTCACTATACTTTGCGAGTTTTCTTTTAATATCAAGAAAAGTTGCAACTGTTGACCGACTAGTAATCGATTGGTTTCGATTTTGCCCTACCATTACCAGCTTATCTTTTGAATATCGCTTCAGAAAGTCTTTGGCCATACATTCATTGACAAGAGTAGATTTACCACATCCCGACTCACCCGTAAAGGTTACAAGTCTATTTCTCGGAATTTGAATTTCAGCCATTTGAATATTACGACAGTATAAATCCTGAAACTGATAGTATTCTGTTGGCGTTTCCTGATTTCGTTCCGAAGAGATTGGTTTGGGACGCGGAGATTCTTCAACAATTTTCCCTCCGTATTTACCACTACCAGGTCCAAAATATAATTGTTCATCCGTTGTGTCCAGTACCGTATCAGAATGATCAATGAGCCATATTTGATTCTTATCCCCTAATTGTTTAATCTGTTCTAAAATTTTTAATAGGGTTTGGTGATCAAGACCCACGGAGATTTCATCAATAATAATAATGGTGTTTTCACTTGTTGCCATGAATTCAGCCAAGTAAAGCCGTGTTAATTCTCCGCCTGACAATGTCCCCATAATGCGGTTTAATGTTAAGTAACCTATATTCATATTGATAATATTTCTTAGAATATGCTGTTTTGCTTCACCAATATGTAATTCCTCTCCAAGGGAAAGAATCGATTCAATGCTTAAATTATTGATGTCAGAAACACTATGTGGTTGACCCAATAATTCTATTCTTTTCTGTAAAACGTCTGGATTATAGCGTTTACCCTCACACTTTTTACATTCTACATTCTTGGTAGTACCGCGTCCTTTACAACCTGGACACCAGCCTAGCTCATTATTAAAGGAAAAAACTTCTGGAGAAAGATTAAAATTTTCAGCAAGCGTATCACGAATCTCTTTAAACACGCCAGTATGTGTGCCAATTGTTGAACGTGGATTGGACGATATGGACGATTTTCCTAGAAAAAGGACTAGAGGCATTTCTCCCATCTTGATGGCACTGAAATTTGTTTGCATAATATCGGGGAATAAATACTGATATTCAGCCTTTGGCAATAAGGAAACGAGACGCTTCTTAGATTCCTCACCGATTGTTTGGCAAAAAGTTGTTTTACCAGAACCTGATAAACCAGCAATTCCTATCGATTTATCTACTGGTAGTGCTGCATCTAATTTGTTAATATTATTCGCAATTAATTGATTGATCTTCACAGTGATATCCTCTCCGTTCTGTAAAATTAGTATTGCCATGTTAGTAAAACTTCAAATGATTTTTTTGTATTTTTTTCGAATCGACAAAACCATTCCAAATTCATGCAATAGTAGGCTTAGCGTTGGAAATCCCCTTTTAGCCAACGGAGCCTCTATTAGTGAAATGGTTTAGGACTCCCGCAGTTTAACTTCCAATACATGCATAGAACGAAGTACTGTCTCGCGCTCAAAGTCGTTCATAGAGGAAAGAACTTTTTCCATTTTATTTAAAATTTCACCATTGATAGTTTCAACGATCCCCCACCCTTTACTTGTTAAAGAAAGTAGATATATTCTTCTGTCCCCTGTATATGGTGTTCTAACGAGCATCTCTTTCTTTTCAAGCGTACCAATTTGTCTGGAGAATGTTGTGATATCCATACTTACAGCATCAGCAACTGTCTGCATGGATGGTTTTTTCAGTATTGATATCTCATATAGGATTGAACTTTGAACAACAGAAATCGCAGAGCAACTCGTTTTATGAATGTTACGCATGCTTTTTGATAGTGAGTGGAAAACAGGAATGATCTTATCCATTATGAATCTCCCCCTATGAACCCTTTTCGCAATTATACAGGAAGAAAAGTTACCTGCCCAAATGAAAAAGAAAACGCACCCCAGTTTAATAGGGTGCGTTCACCGTCATGCATAGATAATTTCGTCTTCGTCTTGAATATCAATCCCATTTTTAAGATGTACGATTGTTTTTAATATGAGCGGCTGGGCTTCAGCTTCTGTCTCCCAACGCTCATCAGGTACCATCTCAAAAGAAATCATCCATGTTTCTTTTGATTTGATATCACTCATCATTTCTATCGATTGTTTTGCAATGATAACTTCCTCAGTTTCCGTTTTCTTTAACAATTCAATAACGATAAAATCGACAAGTTCATCACTGTTGTCACCTTCAATATAAACAGTTCCTGATAGTGTTTCTCCAAAAGCAATATTTGGTCCATCAACATTTGTATTAACAGTCATTTCGCCGTATTCGATTGTTGACGTAAATTGCCTCACCATAGTCTATTCCCCCGATTCTTGATTAGCAATATCATTATAATGCAGATTCTCATTATCTTCATACTTATTATACCGTAATTTCAACAATTTAAATAAATGATTTACAAGGACTTTTAATAATGCATAACCCGGAATTCCTAGGACGACACCCGCAACCCCAAACAATGAGCCTGCCGTCAATAGCACGAAAATAATCGTTATGGGGTGGATACGTAATGATTTACCCATAATTTGAGGTGATATAAACTTCCCGTCAATCAGTTGAACAATTGTCCATACAGCAGCTAATTTGAAAAGCATTAATGGTGATGTGACAATCGCAATAATGGCGGCAGGTATAATCGCGATAAGAGGTCCGAGATATGGAACTACACTCGTAAACATCGCCAGAACCCCTAGCAATAATGCATACTCCATTCCAATTATTAAAAAGCCTATAGAAACCATAACCCCAATACAAATCGCAACCAAAATTTGTCCTTGAATATAGGAACTGATTTGGTGATCTGCATCATGAAAAATGACTTTAGCATCTTTGCGCAAACGAGGCGGCAACATCTTAATGATGAGCTGTGGTAACTTTTCTCCATCTTTCAACAAATAAAATAGGATGAAAGGAACCGTTACAATCGCAAGGATGAAACCCGTAAGCGCAGAGATGAATGAAGTTACACCACTTGCAATTCCGCCAACTGTATCGGTGAAGAACTTGCCTATATTACCTTGTACGGAATCCAAGAGTGTATTAACGTTAATATCCAAACCTTCATAATAAGAAGCAAAGATAGAAGAACGTAAAAAAGCATCCGTATTGACTAATAATTGACCGAAATATGTAGGGAATTCTTCAATAAGATTATGAAACTGTATTTTCAGAAAAGGCAAAACTAGAAAGACCAGCAACGTTATAAGACCAATCACTCCAATGAAAATAATTAGTATTCCCCAAATTCGGGGTATTTTCACTTTTTCTAACAGACGCAGAATCGGTCTCAATAAATAGTAAGCAATTGCAGCAAGAATGACAGGCAACACAACAGTGGAGAAGAAAACCGTTATCGGATAAAAGATGAACGATATTCGATTGAAGATAAAAATGATTAAACCAATTAACAAAATTGAAACGAGGACGAATAATGTACTTCGTCCTCCGAAAAACCGAATTACTTTTGAAGTCATTCCATCGTTTTTTTTCGTTTCTAGGGCTGTAGTCGACAACTTCTCTTCATTCAACTCCATAAACATCCCCTTTTCTGGTTAACATTGTTCTACTAATTCAGTTGCATTGAGAGGAATTTTGAGATTGCCTCTTTGTTTTTAGCGATATCCAGCTCAATGACGGACCCTGCATGTGAATAGGAATTATAGGAATACGAGCCTTTCACAGGCACAGTCATTGTTTCGACTTTCGCACCCTTCTTCATCAAAAGTGAAATTGCTCTTGAAATTTCGTCTTTTGATGATAAATCGGTATTAATGAATCCGGACAATGCACCAGAAAGTTTTGGGACATTGGCTAACATTCCTGGACTGACTAATTCATCTTTCATCGCGGAAATCACTTCCTGTTGACGTGCAACTCTTCCAAAATCACCTTCTTCATCTGCGCGAAAACGAGCATAACCAAGCAATTCCTTACCGTTTAAATTCTTCTTGCCGGGCAATAGTGTAACGCCGATTTTCTCAGACATTTCTTTTTTGACATCGATTTCCACACCTTGAGGGAATGCGATATCAACAATTGATTCGAAATTAGCAAAATCGACAATTGCATAATGGTGAATAGGTATACCAAACATGCCTGTAATGGTATCTTTTGTCGTCTGTAATTTACCAAGATAATAAGCGGTATTTAGCTTATATGATTTAAAGCCCGGGATTTCCGCATATATATCACGCATGAAGGAAATGACTCGCATTTTCCCTTCACTCTTGTCCCATGACAAGACCATCATTGTGTCAGTCCGGGATCTACCACTTCCATCATCGTCTACACCAAGTAACAAGTAGTTTTCAATTGATGTATACTTTGGATCCACCGCATCGCCCTTGAAAGGACCTGGGTCGATCCCGTTGCTTTCAGCCAACGATTTTCCTGCATTGTATTCAATATACGAATATAGCCCGATTCCTATAAAACAGAGCGTAACTATTAAAAATAAGACCCTGCCGATACGAAGCTTCTTCTTTCTTCTTCTTTTAGGAATAGGTCCTTCATAATTATCTTCCATAAGTAAATTCCTCCAAAAAATGATATCTAAGTTAGGACGAACAGGAGGCCACTTGGTTGCAGTAATCTATCTCAATTATACCATGAAGCCCCATGGTGTTAACGGTTATTGTTTGATTAGCAATAAACATTCTTTTATTTGGGTAAATTGACCTGAAATTCACTTACTCAGGAAGATAAATGATAATTCCCCCACTCCCTATTACGCACTCATGCATATGTTACATAGATGTTCGTATAGGAAGGCGGTGTATGGTATGGGACGTGATTACAAAGGAGGCGAAAGTAACTCTTTCGCTCTGATTGTTGTGCTTTTCATTCTGTTGATAATCATTGGCGCAAGCTTCATCTGTTAATAGAATAAAGCTTTTTCAATCTTAATTACCCATTGAACCACTCTGCTATAAGAGCGCTTAACTCGCGCTCTTTTCACTTTAGTATCAAATTTAATGCAATCAGCTATTTCCTCCAATTCTAACTATGTCACAATTAAAATATGTACATAGGAAAAGTGGACGATGAATCAGATATAGTATCTGGCTCATCGTCCACTTTTATAAGTTTTATTTACTATTTGTTTGATACTTTTTTATCTCCAATTTTGAATGCCAGAATGAACATCAATACATACAAAGATAAAATGATGACCAGTGTGTAATTATGGTTTGCAGTACCATCATAAACAATAGCGATCAAAAGAGGTAATAATCCACCCATGATGAAACCACCTGTTTGCATCATAGCGGTCCACGAGTTTGTTTCTTCCACTGTGTCTGTCTCATCAAGCGGTAAAAGAAGTGCTACTGGAAACAATCCTCCAAGCGGTATCCCCATTATAAACGCGCCTGCGTACATCAGTGGATGTATGCCAGTCCATAATAGACCTAAAGCTATCATACCTGCAGTAAGCATTAGAAAGAGCCAAAACTTACGGGCTGGAAATTTTTGCATTAATAAAGGAATAATGATATTTAAAAAAAGTTGAACTGTTGTCATTATAGAGAGTAACAGTCCAGCTTGTAACAATGTCATTCCGCTTGAAATTCCGAGTGGAGCGAGCCATGTAATGATAGAGAAAAAAGCAGATGATTGTAAACCAAAAAACAGTAAAAATAACCAGGCTTTACGTATTTTCCACGGAGATTTCAGCGTTTTTAAATTCAGCCGGGCAATTTGGGGATTAGACGGAATAACGCTCATGCTTGTTTTCGTTGCCTGGTACCAAACAGCTATACCAACAATAGCAAGTATAGACCAGATACTTAGTGAAAATGGATAAGACTCAGTTGATTCAAAAAATACTGCAGTTAAACCCGCACTAGCCGCAGAACCTACTCCCATTCCGAACGAATAGATTCCAATAACTGATGCAGTACGCTCGGGGAAATACTGTTTTATCATCGCAGAAAGAAGTGGTCCAATAATAGCGATGGCAATCCCGATAAAAAACGCTGTTACGATAAGCACTGGGAAACCGGAAACGAAACCACGCAATCCAGTCATTATCCCAATAATAATTATCATTAAGTAAATTGTACGTTTTAAACCGAACTTACGGCTCATTATGGGGGCCAATGAGGCAAATAACCCCATACAAATGACTGGAACTGCCGTCAAAAGACTTACCTGTGCGTTCGATAACATCAATTGCTCACGAATTGTTTCCAGCATGGGACCAATCGAGGTAATTGCTGGTCTCATATTAACGGAAAGAACAAATATAGCGATAATGATATAAATATTCTTTCTATCTATCAGTTGTTTTGGCATTTCTATTTCTCCTTCAAAATTCAGATTTACAGACTTGTACCCGTTTCAACCAAAATACATAATTTCTTATGAAAGTGTAAATGATGTAATAGTATGTGCAGTAAAAAAAAATTATGGAATACTCCTTAGCTTACCACCTAGAAAGCATGTATTGCTACAATATACCTTGATTTCACACAATCTTTGCGGGCTCCTACGAAGTCAGTATTTCTCAATTCAGCAACATGATTGTTTGTAATATAGAAGCATTCCTAAGAGATTCATTTTTCTAAGTTGTGTGGTAATTCAGAACTGATACGATTAATCAGCGTCGCCGAATTGTTGATATAATATAAGGTATTTCAGATATATCGAATATAGAAACCATATAGAATTAGCATTGTTGCGTATGCGTTTTCTTTCGTGCTATAATAGGAGCATTGTGAATTTAGGAGGATTTTGAATGATAGCAGTCAGTAATGTAAGTCTTCAATTCGGCGATCGCAAGCTTTTTGAAGATGTGAATATACAGTTTAATCCTGGACATTGTTACGGTCTAATTGGTGCAAATGGTGCGGGGAAATCTACATTTCTTAAAATTTTGTCGGGTGAACTAGAACCTCAGTCAGGAAATGTCATTATGGACAAGGAAGCACGACTTGCATTCTTGAAACAGAATCACTTCGAATACGAAGAAAGCGTCGTTCTTGATACAGTTATTATGGGTCACAAACGTTTATATGACATTATGATGGAGAAAAATGCTATCTATGCAAAAGAAGATTTTTCAGATGAGGACGGCATGCGTGCAGCTGAACTTGAAGGTGAATTTGGCGACCTAAACGGTTGGGAAGCAGAATCCGAAGCTGCTATTCTATTACAAGGTCTAGGTGTCGCTGATGAATTCCATCAATTGAAAATGGCTGAACTAAACGGTTCCGATAAAGTGAAAGTTCTACTTGCACAGGCATTGTTCGGTAAACCTGATGTACTTCTGCTAGATGAGCCTACAAACTCACTGGATTTAAAAGCAATTCAATGGCTTGAGGAGTTTCTAATGAATTTTGAGAATACGCTTATTGTCGTATCCCATGACCGTCACTTCTTAAACAAAGTTTGTACGCAAATTGCAGACGTCGACTTTTCGAAAATCCAAGTTTATCCTGGTAACTATGATTTCTGGTACGAGTCAAGTCAACTTGCACTGAGAATGTCACAAGACCAAAACAAGAAAAAAGAAGAGAAAATCAAAGAACTCCAAGCATTTGTTGCCCGCTTCAGTGCCAATGCTTCGAAATCCAAACAAGCAACTTCTCGTAAGAAAACGTTAGAAAAAATAGAGCTGGATGATATTAAACCATCATCTAGACGTTATCCGTTTATCAACTTCCAAATAGGTCGTGAGATTGGGAATGACGTACTAAGCATTCAGGATGTTAGTAAAACTCAAGATGGAAATGTGTTGCTGAAAGATGCTTCATTTACTATTTCTAAAGAAGATAAAGTTATTCTTCTTGGAGATCCACTTGCTAAGACAGCACTTCTTCAACTGCTTGCTGGTGAATCTGATCCGGATTCTGGTGTAGTTAAATGGGGCGTTACGACAACTCATGCCTACCTTCCCATCGACAACAGCGAATACTTTAGAGGCTCGGAGAAATCACTTGTTGAATGGTTACGACAATATTCACCTGATGACCAAACCGAAACATTCCTACGTGGTTTCCTTGGACGTATGCTATTTTCTGGTGAAGAAGTGAACAAGGAACCATCCGTTTTATCAGGTGGAGAAAAAGTTCGTTGTATGTTATCAAAAATGATGCTAACAAGTTCAAATGTACTCCTTCTGGATGAACCTATGAACCACTTGGACCTAGAGTCAATTCAAGCGCTTAACAACGGCCTGATTGCATTTAAAGGCGCAATGATATTCACATCACATGACCAAAAGTTCATTCAAACTGTCGCAAACCGAATCATTGAAATACGTGAAGACGGTTCGATTTTTGATAAGCTAATGAACTACGAAGAATACCTTGAATGGAAAGAATTACAAGAAAAACAAAATAAAAAGAAATAAGCAATTGCCGTTTCCTCTTTACTGGAAACGGCAATTTTTTCTACTAAATGGTGTTTGCTGTCTAATTGGAATATAAAAAATTCTGTATGATAACCGTATAAATGGGTATAACCATATAGAAAGGAGTGTTTTTCATGAGGAGAATAAAGTTTCCCATCTTTTTGTTAGTGATGATCTTAGTCTTTTCAGGATGTTCGAAAAAAGAGCCAACTACCCTTGATAATTCTGGATCAACTCATGGTACAGTTGGAGATAATGTCGTTAACGAAAGTGAAAATGAAAATGACGGTGAAATTCCCCTGTCAGACCTATTTATGCCGGATGGCTCAAAAGCGCATTATCTAGGAGAAGGAAATGAATTTGCAGAACTTGATATCCAGGTGACACGTCCATTCGAAAATTATATTGTCATCCATGAAAACAACGGAGGATCACTTGTTAGACATATCTATAAAATTGAATCTGACAAAATAAGCATCTTAGAAGAAATGACTGTGGAATTGCAAAAAGATTTCCCTTCTCAAGAAGAATTGGATAAGTTAGAGCCGAGTGGTGTTTATCTACAAAAGCCTCTTGAAGCAGGAACTACTTTTGGTACATGGACAATTATTGATACCGAAACAACGATAGATACACCGTATAAGAAATTCGACCATGCGATAGTTATTGAGGAAAAGACTGAGGATTATACCAACCGAAAATATATTGTTGAAGGTTATGGCGAAGTTAAACGGGAATCTATAATGTATATGGATGATGGTGAAGTCGTTGTTACTTCAACTTTGTCAACAATCGAAGAATAGGCTTGAAAAAGAGGCGTCCCTTCTCAGGACGCCTCTTTAAATCAACGTACGTTTCTTAAGTCCAAGTACTATAAATTCTATTTATCTTAACAGAAAGCATCGGGCTTCCCGTCTTTCATCAAGATAACTCCGTGATATAATTGAAGATCTTCATCACAGCCATCGCAGAAATTTATTTCATCCTCAGACCAAAAAGCATAAAAGCAATTTTCTTTCATAGCTTCCCTCTTGTGTTTTGTTCTTAATTCGCTAGACAGTTTTTTAAAATGAGCCTCGGCCAAAACAATATCGTCAAATGAATGGCGTGAACGGATTGTTTCCTCCCATTCATCAAACATCCACCAAGGCTCATAATCAGCTTTCATATATATAACTTCAAACATTTTTCGAAACCTCCCTATGTAACTCGTAGGTGAATGTCCTTCATTTTACCAAACTCCTGCCTAATGTCCAATTAATTGCTTTTACATGCAAATTCAAATGGTAGGTACACAGTGCATTTATCGGGTATAATTGAAGTACTGACATGAAACTTTATTCGTTTTCAAACGTATAAAGTATAAGGTCAAAGGAGGTTTGAACATATTATGAAAGAAATCCAACAATTTTTAACCAGACACTTTATCACTGCACCGATCAGCTTTGGATCCTGGCTATTTTTCGTTCTGGGATTAGGTTTGCATATTGTTGTGGCCACGGGCCTTCTCGTTACAATTTATCTTGGCGGAAACTTCGCTTTGAAGCAAATTCAACATTCATCCAATTTAAAAAAACTCGGGATGTCCCGTTCTGAATACAGTCATATAAAAGACCAAATTACAGGTGCTAAAATTAAAGTCAGAAAACTAAACAGTCTATACGGACAAGTACGCTCAATCCAAGCATTTAAGCAACTGCATGAAATGAATAATCTGTCCCGAAGGATTCTTGGTATTGTCCGTACCAACCCAAGAAAGTTCTATTATGTAGAAAAGTTTTTTTATGCCCATCTTGATTCAGCAGTTGAACTGACTTCAAAATATGCTTTATTGGTCAATCAGCCACTAAAAGATAAAGATCTTCGCATTGCTCTTCAAAATACGCGCGAAACGCTTGGCGACGTTAACAAACAACTAGAGCAAGACTTGAAGAACGCATTATCATCTGATATTGAACAGCTCCAAATGGAGATTGACTTTGTCGATATTTCGATGAAAAATAGTAAAACACCGCTTGAACTGAAAGGAGATACAAACAATGACAGAAAATAACACTTCAAAAACCATTGATGATTTACTAAATAGTCCTTTTGATGTTAAAGAGCCACTCCTCCCCCAAGAAATGCAAACTATCAATAAAGAGCCTGATAAAAGTCTTAAACTGATTGATCGTTTATCAAGTGAGGAAAGGGATAAAGCAAAATTGCTTGCTGAACAAATTCCAGTTGGCAATTACGAGGCAATAATTACGTATGGAGCAAGTGCACAAGGCGAACTCTCAAAGTTCTCATCGCAGATGCTTGATCATGTTCAAAGTAAAGACATCGGTCCTGTCGGTGATGTTTTAAAAGACTTGATGAACAAACTTTCGGAAATAGATCCAGACGATTTGTCCAACAAGAAAAAGTCCGGTTTAAGCAGGTTATTTAATAAGGCTACACGATCTGTACAAGAAATGATGACGAAGTATCAGAAACTAAGTACACAAATTGACCGGATTGGTATCCAACTTGAACATTCAAAACGCGGCCTATTAGACGATGTTCAAATGCTTGATAATTTATATGATCAAAATAAAACATATTTTCAAGCATTGAATATTTTTATAGCTGCGGCTGAATTGAAACAGGAAGAAATTGCTAATGACATTATTCCAAAAATGCGTAAAGAAGCCGAATTATCCAATGACCAAATGGCATTTCAAGAAGTGAATGACATGGCTCAATTTCTAGACAGGTTGGAAAAACGATTGTACGATTTGCAATTATCACGACAAATAACGATTCAGAGCGCACCACAAATTCGAATGATTCAACAGACAAATCAAACACTTGCAGAAAAAATCCAATCATCCATTATGACATCCATTCCCTTGTGGAAAAACCAAATCGCTATTGCATTGACATTGAACCGACAAATGAAAGCAGTCGAGTCCCAGAAACTAGTTACAAAAACAACAAACGATTTGTTGCTGAAAAACTCAGAAATGCTGAAAATCAATTCTATTGAAACTGCAAAAGAAAACGAACGTGGTATTATTGAAATCGATACATTGAAAAAGACACAAGAAAACTTAATTCAAACGATTGAAGAGACGCTTATTATCCAAGCAGATGGTCGTGCAAAACGAAAAGCCGCCGAAGTAGAAATCGGTCGTATGGAAGAAGAACTAAAACAGCGACTTCTTGCTGTCCATGAAAGAACACAAAACCGCCCAGTTTGAAGGCGGTTTTTTTCTCGAAAAATTAAATTTCCACACAGTGTATCCCTTCTATCTTGAGATTTCACCAATTTCAGACAGTCATTAAATAAACTAGCTAAACAGTCTTCCTGGACTTTGCCTTTAAAAAATCACGTATTTCGAATCACAATCGAGAGAAGTTTTCGCAATATCCGTAATGTCTGATCAGTAAAACTATCTACGGAGTTGGAAGATGCGGATTTATTACCAAACATCATTGAAAAGATAGCCTTTTCATCATCTGTGGGTTCTTCAGTCGAGAGAAATAAATGGATGACGGAAATACCTTTTTTTTCAGTTTCCATCACTGCTTCTGCTGTATCAAGTATTCCATTACGATCATAGCCAAATGCAGAAGGTTCTCCATCCGAGAAAACAAGCAGAAATTTATGCTTTTCTTGTCTTCCTGCCAGCTGATTTGCAATCCATCTAATCGCAAATCCATCGCGATTGTCTTCATTCGCATCGAACGATAAAATGGATAGTCCGTTATCATTATAACTATCATTAAATGTGTGCATTAGGCCAAAAACATTTGGCTGTACCTCCTTCGTCGCATGGTATGCATCCTCATAATAAGATGAAATTAAATGTTTTATCCCAAGATGACGGAGTACGTCATGAAACAATAGTACAGCTCCCTTTGTTTCGTCCAATTTATCAAGCATGGATGCTGACCCATCAACGAGCAGACCAAACACGGCATCCAAATTGACAGAAGGTGCATTTTTCCTGTAAAAGGGTTTGGGTCTTTCATCGACGACTAATGTCGTTAACTTTGTTGAAAGCCGGCCTTTCATAAGTCTCTCTCGTCTCGAATCTTCTTTCAAATCGATACGCTTTTTTATTTCTACTACAAAAGATCGGACATATGGCCTTTGATTTTCACGCCAAATGGACAACTTTTGACGATTGTCATCCTCATCCACTACTTCTATCCGTTTCGCTTCGTATACCACGTTCATATGCTCTTTACCGAACATCTTTCCTGCTTTAATTCTGTGATCCTTTTTTTCAGTTTTATCACTCGTATCATCTGTCCATTGGTTATCATCATTACCTTCTGAATTTCCAGATCCAGTTTCTTCAATTGCAGCCCTTTCATCTCCACTTGCAGCATCGTTGGCATCACTTTTCCCGGAGCGTCCATGTTCTAGTTCAAATTCCAGATGAATACCTGATTCACTTTCGCTCTCACGATGCCAAGAACGGAATACTTCTTCAATTGTTTCTTTTGGAGCCTCCTCCCCCTGTTCGGCGTCAGCCATCCCTTTATGATAGTGGAATACCGTATTATCCAGAGTAATGGAGTCTCCAGCTGAATAGTACTGATGCATCAAGTCTTTGCTAAAAGACATCACAACAATCTGTAAAATTCTTTCTACAATTATAATATTGTCTTCGGTACTTCTTGAATCGTATGCTTGTTGTAAAATAGTTTGAATCGTTATGAAATCGACACTGTGTGGTAATACTTCCTCATTCCAGTCAATCGTCATCTCCGTAAATATGCCTTCATGAAGGCATATAAATAGCTGATTCATCAAAGCATCTGCATAGTGGTTTTTATGTATATTTGATAACAAAACACCACGATGGTAATGTACATACGCTTCCCTTCTCACATCAAAAACGCTTGTAGTCCCTACTCTTTCTTTAATAATTAAATCGCTTAATCGAAACTCTTCCAACATCATTACTAGTTCTGAGGCGAAATTTCGCAGTGGTTGTGAGGTGTTTTTTATGTTGAAATTAATCCACGCATTAACGCTGAAATGCTTCCAATAACCCAATGTCAGTAAATATATATCAGAGAGTCTTCCAGCATGAATTATTTCTTCTGTTCGATGACGCCAAAATACGCTCATTGAAATAATTGACTCTTTAGGTCGGAATTCAAGCAACTTTCGCTCGCTTAACTCAAGAAAGGGTGCATCCGCCAATGCACGCCCTAACCGTTCATATAATAAAAGAGTTTTTGCATCAACAGTTTCATCATTGAATTGTATGAATCGATTCATTTTCACCATACTAATCGCCTCATTTCACCCAAGTATCTACTAACTCCATGACAAGTCTGCGTTCGATAACATCATCCATTTTTTCTGCGATAGCGTACTGAACAGCACGTTTTGTGGGTATATGTTCCGCTAAGCCGATTGCATCCAGCAAACTTCTAACTGATGCTGCTTCATCGGACAGCAGTCCATTCATGACTTGTTTTTTTAAATCATTACTGATATGAAGGAATGTCTCGATAAGTTTCTTTGATGCATTCGGATGAGAATTTGTGATGACTGCTTCCAATTGTGCTCCACTCAAATAAGGCACTGTAAATGATACAAAACGATTTTTCAAGGCCTCGTTCATTGGAGAGGTTCCTACATACCCTTCATTTATAGCGGATATAACGGTAAAATCTTCATGTGCAAAAACCACTTCACCAGTAAAAGGATTCGTCAGCATGCGGCGATGATCAAGGACACTATGAAGAATAGGCAACGTTTCTGGCCTAGCCATATTGATTTCATCGATGTATAAGATATGTCCTTTTTTCATGGCTTGCACTACAGGACCTTCAACGAATTCTATAACCGTCTCCCCTGCCTTACTAATAATCGTTTTAAAACCAAGAAGCGCTTCCGCATCTAAATCGACAGAACAGTTTATACTTTGCATTGGTTGATTGAAATAACTTGAAATTGTCTGCGCTAATTTCGTTTTTCCAGAACCAGAAGGACCTTTCAATAGAACAGGTTTTTTTAATACGATACTAATTAGCACATCTTCCCATAAATTAGGATTAGGGGATACATAACCCCCTTCTTGTATTAATCGAATCGCTTCTTGACCATGTGCCTTTTTCGACCGAATTTGCTTTTCTTTTTCTACGAAAGCGTTCATGGGTAGTCCTCCTATTAAAAAGGCCGCATGCCATAGAGTGGCTAGCGGTCTTTTAGTTATTGTATTGTAAATAAATTTCAACATAGAGACTTCACATCATATTATTCAAAATATGTTTTGTAATAGCCCCCGACTTTCCCAGAGTTATCAAGTATGAAAATGAACTCATCAGTCTCATTTTTCACTTCATACTCTTTACCAGGTGTCAGAACGTTTGTAACTACATACTTTTCAGCCTCTGCATGTTTACAAACAACAGTACGGATTGCAGGTGCAGTAGTCCAATCTTTGAATGTCATAGCCTATCACGCCTTTCTTGTGGAATGAATAAGGAAAAATCGACCCGCTAACAGTAACGGGTCGATTAGTAACTATTTCTACGAATTAAGAACCAAGAAGAAGATCTTCAGGATTTTCAATTAATTCTTTTACCATTTTCAAGAAGCCAACTGAATCTTTACCATCGATAACACGGTGGTCATAAGATAGGGCCACATACATCATCGGACGGATTTCGACATTGTCTCCAACCGCAATCGGACGTTTTTGAATTGTATGCATTCCAAGGATTCCGACTTGAGTTCCATTCATGATTGGTGTTGACATTAATGAACCGAAGACTCCACCGTTTGTAATTGTGAATGAACCACCTGTCATGTCAGCAATCGTAAGTTTGTTATCGCGTGCTTTTTTCGCAAGTTCAACGATAGAACCTTCGATTTCAGCAAAGTTTTTACGGTCTGCGTCAATAACGTTCGGTACAACTAATCCTCCATCAGTTGAAATAGCGACACCGATATCATAGAAGTTCTTAAGAAGAATTTCATCTCCGTCGATTTCTGCATTAACGTAAGGATATTTCTTAAGCGCTGCTACAACTGCTTTTGTGAAAAATGACATAAAGCCTAAACGAACATCATTCTGATCGAAGAATTGGTCTTTCTTACGTGAACGAAGTGCCATAACGTTTGTCATGTCAATTTCATTAAACGTTGTAAGCATTGCAGTAGACTGCCTTACTTCAAGTAAACGTTTAGCAATTGTTTGTCGACGACGCGTCATTTTCTCCCGAGTTATACGACCATCATCTACTACATCTGCTTTTGGAGCCGCTGCTGCAGCTGGTGCTGCTTTCGGAGTTGTACCATGAGCTTCTACGTCTTGAACACGAACGCGTCCCATTGGATCAACTGGTGATACTGCTGCAAGGTCGATGCCTTTCTCGCGAGCCAGTTTACGTGCTGCTGGGCTGGCAATCGTTCGTTCAGAACCGCTTGCATCTTCGGTAGCTGCTGGAGCAACTGGTGCTGCTTCCACTTTTTGAACAGTTTCTGCCGTCGGTGCAGCTGGAGCTGCCGCTGCTGGTGCGCCTGATCCAGAACCAACAATTGCGATGACTTGTCCGACAAGTACTGTATCGCCTTCTGCTGCGAGATGCTCTTGAACAACTCCAGCTTCTTCAGAAATGATTTCAACATTTACTTTATCTGTTTCAAGTTCAACGATGAACTCACCTTTTTCAACACTATCACCTGGTTGTTTCAACCATTGTGCAACCGTTCCTTCTGTAATCGATTCTGCAAGTTCTGGTACTATAATTTCTGCCACAATAAATTCCTCCTCTAGTCTACCGTTACAATGAGTTATAGCTGCTATTTAGTATAACTTCACTTTACTTCTTCAATGCCTCATCCAAGATGCGGTTCTGTTCAATTTTATGAGATTCTCCGTCGCCTTCAGATGGGCTCGAACGGTGAATTCTTCCTACGTAAGAAACTTTCTTATCGCCTGCAATTTCACGGATATAATTGTTTGCAAAATGCCATGATCCCATATTCTTAGGTTCTTCTTGTACCCAAACGAGATCTTTTACATTAGGATAACGTGCAATAATATCACTGATTTTTTCAGCTGGGAACGGATAAAGTTGTTCCACACGTACGATATGCAAATGATCATAACCTTTGCCATCTTTCACTCGTTCAGCAAGATCAATTGCCACTTTACCACTTGCGAACAGGACTTTCTCGACTTTGTCGGTCTTCTTGCCTGTTCCTGGTTGTTCGAGTACGGTTTGGAAATGACCCTCTGTCAAATCGTTGACGTCAGCACCGACAAGCGGGTGACGAAGAAGTGATTTAGGCGACATAATCACGAGCGGACGCATTGACTTTTCTCCAAGCATTTTTGCTTGTCTGCGAAGAATATGGAAATAGTTTGCAGAACTAGAAAGATTTGCGACCGTCCAATTATTTTCAGCACATAGTTGTAAGTAACGTTCGAGCCTAGCACTTGAATGTTCAGGTCCTTGGCCTTCGTATCCATGCGGAAGTAGCAAGACTAATCCAGACTGTTGGCCCCATTTCGAGTAACTAGCCGAGACGAACTGATCGAACATGACTTGCGCCATATTTGAAAAGTCCCCGTATTGCGCTTCCCAAATAGATAACACTTTTTGGTCTTCTAAATTATAGCCAAATTCATAGCCGACAATTGCTGCTTCAGTCAAAGGACTGTTATATGCAACGAATGAAGCTTTTGAACCGCTGATATGATGGAGTGGCACTAATTCATCACCAGTTTTTTCGTCATGTAGTACAACGTGACGATGCGCGAAAGTTCCACGCTGCACATCCTGACCTGTCATGCGAATTGGGTTTCCATCTTGAAGAATAGCACCAAATGCTAGCGTTTCAGCATGAGCCCAATCGATTTTTCCTTTTCCATTGAATGGTTCTTCACGGCGTTTCAGAATTTTACCCAGTTTTCCGAACACATTAAAGCTGTCAGGGTACATGAGCAACTCCTCATTCATGCGACGCAAGTTTGCCTCATCCGTACCAGTTTCAAGGTCTCTTGGATATCCTGCGAGAACTGCTTCAGGTGTAGCATTTGAAAGAAGTGTTTTTTGTGCTGTTTCTTCTTTAACCCTGTCGTATGCAGCTTGCATCGTTGCAAAAACATCTGAATCGAGTTTCGTCACATCTTCTTCAGTCATGATGTTAGCTGAGGCTAGTTCAGAACCGTAAAGTTCACGAACCGTCGGATGCTCATGTATTGTATGATACATTACCGGGTTCGTAACAAGGGGCTCATCCATCTCGTTGTGTCCATAACGACGATAGCCGAGAAGGTCAATCAGAATATCTTTGCCAAACTTTCTACGGTATTCAAATGCGAATGAAGCTGACGCGATAACTGATTCTGGGCTATCCGCATTGACATGCAGGACGGGCACTTCATACCCTTTTGCAGGATCTGATGAATAATGCGTCGATCTAGAATCGTAATATTCCGTCGTGAAGCCAATCATGTTGTTCGCAATGACGTGAATGGAACCGCCTGTTTTAAAACCGCGTACACGGCTGTAATTGAATGATTCAGGAACAATACCTTGTCCTGGGAATGCCGCGTCTCCATGAATGAGTACAGCGTATGCAGCATCAGGGTCTTGTACAGGAATACCAGGATTATCCGTGTTTTCCTGTGCAGCTCTTGTCTGCCCTGTAACAACGGGATTGACGACTTCCAAGTGTGAAGGGTTATATGCAAGAAAACGTTGCATGCCTGATTCGCCTTTATAGAGAGCACCCATATGGTATTTCACGTCACCGAACCAGCCCCGTGTCGTTTCAAGTGAACCGTCAGCAGGAAGGAACGGGTCTTCAGGGACACCCGCAAATTGTGCAAACATCATTTCATAAGGTTTATTTAAAATATGCGTTAGTACATTCAAGCGGCCGCGGTGCGCCATCCCGATCAATACTTTTTTCATTTTTTGTTCTTCAGAAAGACGTACGAGTTCGTCAAGGAAGACGACAAGTGTATCAAGTCCTTCAATAGAGAATCGTTTCGCCCCGACGAAAGTACGGTGGATGAATTTCTCAAACCCTTCGATTTTCGTCAAGCGTTCGAGAAGTGCTTTTTTCTCATCTGCGGAAAATATTGTGGATACATTTCCATTCTCGATTTTGGATTGAATCCAGTTTCGTTCTTCTTCATCAATTACGTGATCGAACTCATAGGCGATTTTACCCGTATACAAGGACTTTAAGTAGTTTACTGCTTCAAGTCCGTTTTCTACACTGGATGGGACATTTTTGAAGAAGAGTGAAGCTGGCATTGCCTTCAAGTCATTTTCAGAAAGTCCATAAGTGGAAAGCTCCAGTCGTGTTGAATCTTTTGGACGATCACTGAGCGGATAGATATCTGCTGCTAGATGTCCGTATGTACGGATGGCAGACTGCAACTGATAAGCGGATAATACTTTTCCGAAATCTCCGGTAGATACTGCTTCCACCGATTTGTTATGTCCCAAATCGTTCATTTCAGGCGCACCAAAACGGCTGAACATCTCGGCAAGTTCAGCATCTACAGACTCAGGTGACATTTTGAAGAGTTCGTACATTTCCATTATATACCCAAGGTTCGGACCCGAAAAAGCAGCATACGGGGAACGATGGGCGTCAGCATTATTCGACATGTAAAATGACCTCCACATTTGCCAACAGGCATATTGTGTTTATATTTTAATTCTTGTTAATATTACCACGCAAACACTTTAACTGAAAGGGTTTAGCGTTAAAATCATTAACTTTATTACCACGAACAAGAATACACCGAATTTTCATGCCTTGCAACTATTCGAGATAGAAGTGAAGAAAGATAGAATCTCCATTCCAACTATTTCCGGTGTGACAAGATCATTTCGACCATTTCTTCCGGTATTATAGGTGAAGCGACTTTTTTCATATTTTCTATCAAGATATCCTTCTTTTCTACAAAAGAGAAGAATTCTTCGGATAGTGGACTAAGCCCTACATCTTCTTCTTTTAACACATGCGCAAGACCGAGTGATTCGAAATAAGCAGCATTTAAAATCTGATCCCCTCTACTCTTTGCAGCGGAGAGCGGAATAAGTAGCATTGGTTTTTGTAATGCCAGCAATTCAAAGATTGCATTCGAACCCGCTCTTGAAACCGCAAAATCAGATGCCGCCAATAAATGTGGCAGATCGTCCGTCACATACTCGAATTGACTATAGCCGGAGGTACTATCGAGCGTTTCATCAAGGTTACCTTTCCCGCAAAGATGGATTATATCGAACTTCGACAAAATTCGAGTCAGATCTTGCCGGACAGCTTCGTTTAATACGGCCGAACCTTGACTCCCCCCCATAATGATCAGCACGTTTTTTTCTCCTGATAGACCCGCAATACGCAAACCTTCTTTTCGGATACCATCGAACAATTCTGGTCTAATGATGGCACCTGAACACGTCGCTTTCCCAGTAGGAACATAATTCAGCGTCTGTTCGAACACCGTAAAGATATGATTTGAAAAAGGTAATGCCATTTTGTTAGCAAGCCCTGGCGTCACGTCAGATTCATGGATAACGACAGGCACTTTCGTCATTTTCGCAGCTAATACGACAGGGACTGAAACAAATCCGCCCTTAGAAAAAATGATTTCCGGTTTGATTTTCCGGATGACTGCTAATGCCTGGATAACACCAGCCCCGACACGGAAAGGATCCGTGAAATTTTTCATAGAAAAATAACGACGCAGTTTCCCGCTTTGGATGGCATGATAAATCACTTCAGGATGACCATCACCAATCAATTCCTTTTCGATGCCTTCGTGGGAGCCTATATAATGGATTTCATATCCTTTTTCGCTGAATACAGGGATAAGTGCTTCATTCACAGATACGTGTCCTGCTGTACCGCCCCCTGTTAATAATATAACCGGCGTTTTAATGTCCACTCACCTCTTCTACATTAAGAAATATGCTACAACTTTACGTTACCTCTTTGCTATTATAGCAAACGTAGCATGGTATAATAGTGTTTAATTGAAGAATAAAGGGTGATTTGTTTGGAAACTGCAGTTCCACTAAAGAAAAAATTGGTAAGATTGGCGACAATCGTATTGCCGATTCTGGTTACACAAGTAGCTCTGTATATGATGACGTTCTTCGACATCCTTATGACAGGTCGATATGATACATACCACCTTGCAGGCGTCACAATCGGATCTTCTTTCTGGATACCCGTCTATACAGGGCTTGCTGGAATTTTAATGGGGCTTACACCGATTATCGCTCATCTCATTGGAGCCCGTCGGAAAGATGAAGTAAAATTTTCTGTACAACAAGGACTCTACGTGTCTGTTGCCCTCGCTGCTATTGTATTTCTGATCATTCGATATGGAGTTTCACCGATACTTGAATCGATGCCGCTTGAAGAAGAAGTTCGAGTTGTTGCGGCCGACTATTTAGAAGCGATGAGCTTAGGGCTATTTCCTCTTTTTGCCTATACTGTATTACGTTGTTTCTTCGACGCACTCGGCGCAACGCGCGTTTCAATGGCCATTATTCTTTTATCTGCACCTCTCACGATCTTTACGAACTATCTTCTAATTTACGGGAACTGGGGCTTTCCCGAACTCGGTGGAGCAGGAGCGGGATATGCGGCTGCGATTACCTATTGGCTCATTTTCTTCATTGCCTTTGGTGTCGCCTGGAGACACCAATCATTCAGTGACTACCAACTGTTTAAAGCATGGGGGAAGATTTCATTCAGAAGATGGAAAGAGATTTTATTTCTCGGCGTGCCGATTGGGATTTCAATCTTCGTAGAAACGAGTATTTTTTCCGCTGTAACACTAATGATGAGTAACTATTCAACCGCTGTTATTTCCGCACACCAGATTGCGCTTAATTTCACATCACTTTTGTATATGCTGCCAATGAGCATTTCGATGGGCGCAACAATACTTGTCGGTCAGGCTGTCGGTGCAGGACAGATGCGCGATGCTAAACAGTACAGTTATCTCGGTGTTGGGCTTGCCATTGCGTTCAGCTTTGTGTCAATTGCGATTCTTCTCGTTTTCAGGGCTCCAATTGCTTCCCTGTATACCACAGATGGACAAATTATCGGATTGGCAACACAGTTCTTCATCTATGCCGCGCTGTTCCAAATGTCGGATGCGATACAGGCTCCTGTCCAAGGTGCATTACGGGGCTATAAGGACGTCAATATGACATTCATCATGGCGATTGTCTCCTACTGGGTCCTTGGTTTACCCATCGGCTATGTGATGGCGACGTTCACTGATCTCGGTCCGTATGGTTACTGGGTCGGACTCATTGCCGGACTGACTGTGGGTGCTATCACGTTGACAATTCGACTCATCTATATTCAGAAAAAGAAATTCAGTTAAAAATGAAACCCGCGATGCATATAAGCTCGCGGGTTTTCTATGAATTCAATTCAATATACCTGTCCGCGTAATTTCCGCCTCGACCTTAACATTTATGTCAAGTTCCGAAAACGTATCATGCCATTTCCCTTTGTTCCATAAGTTAGGATGGAAGGCGCGAACTGTCCTGCCGAAACCAACGGCATCACTTTTAGCTTCTTGCAATTTTTTGATTACTTTGTTGAAATCCCTTGTTAGTTCTTTCGAAAGGAATTCCTCTACTTCTTTCCTTGTTTTTTCTTCATCCAGATGATCGTTAGAAAATTCCTCTACATTGAATTTCATTTTATAAGTTGCATCGATCTTGCCGTCCCGAATGTCCCATTTCCGTTTATATCTGGACAGTTCAACCGTAAGTGGATGAGATTCACCGTCTTTTTTCCACATATATGTGAACAGCGCATATTTTCCGGGTTTCTTTTCAAGAACTTGGACGATTATGGATTCCTTCTTGTCTAATGTGTGTCCCGTGAAAACTTTATCACTGAATAAAGCTATACCCGACACTTCAGGAGCACCCGTCTTTTCGGACATTTTAATGAAAGGCAGTGTAAGGTTAATTCCATCGTCAATTATCCTTCTGGCAACGTTCTGAATATCAATGTCTGGCAGAACAGATAACGCTATGTCAGTTTCTAAAATGTCGTGATAGTAATCAGGTAATTCTATGGTAAGCTTTTCTGACTTCTCCATATATGGAGTCATTTCCCCTTCTACAACCGCCACTTTAGTGCTCATCCGGTTACGTGGCGTTCTGTAGATTGCATCAAAAGTCTTTGCTATATCCGACTTCGCTGTCCCTTCAGTAATGAGTAGTACTTGCAAGTGCGACAAATCAAGAGTTTCACTGGACTTTACATTTGCATCAAATCGCGTATCCCTTGCGGAAACACCGGTTCCTTCAACAGTCGCATAACTGATGGATTCATTGGCTATCTCGGAGAAGGAGTAGTATCCCGTGAATTTCCCTTCCTCTTCCTCAATACCCATGAGCGGGACGATGGAGGTCTCCTTGTATAATTGTTCATCCCAACATCCTGCCACCAGGAAAGAACATGTGATGAAAATGACTGCAATTTTCTTCATTTCTCTTTCCTCCTATTCACAATGATGACGATGGCTGGAATAATGATAGCAAATAGGAGATGCACATAAAGGAGTACGTCATTCAATATTTCTATATGCTTTTTTGACACAAAGATTACGGGCAATAAAACAAGTAATACATGCCAAATAATTACATCCCTTTTCTGATGCTTTTTTGCATGGAGCCGGTGAACATACAAAGCGGAAAAAGAGTGGATTGCAACGGTAATGATGCTCCAAATCATCCAAATGTAAAGGAAAAACAAGTCGAGACGCTCGACAAAAGTTACTTCCTGGGATTTCAAAATATAAAGAAGCGGTTCCGGGATTGTTTGCAAGCCGGTGAACGTGAAATATAATATTGTAATCATGATGGACATAAAGAAGAACGAAAACCATGTCATTTGGTAGACGAATAACGGGAAACCTTTTATTTTCTCCTTTACATCGACGTGCCTTCTGAAAAACAAATATAATTCAATTCCTATGAAAGCAATCTGTGCCTTTATAAGACCTCCAGCCCATTCCTTTCCAGTCGCTACCCCTAAAGGAAAAATGTTCGTCCATACGAGATCATCCCAAGCAAACTGTAGAAATATCATAAAAAGAATGATGAGCGGGATAAGAATGACCGTTAAATTAATGACAGTTTCTGCCCTGCTCAAATTTGCATACAGCGATACACTAACCATCGTCGCTATGGTGATAATTTGAGGTGTTTCCGGGAACCCCCAGACTGCAAGTGTATAGTCGATGTATGCAAGATATGATACCGCAACAAAAAGCCAGTAACCTTTATACAACCAACCGACGACAGGACCAATAGTAAAACGCTTATAATACCGTTCATAAAAGAGTAGTAGCAAGTAGTGAAGGACTCCGGCAACGAGAAATACAAGCCACGCTTCCCTGCCCGATGCAGTAATGAACGGTGATGGAAAGGAAAAGAATGACGATCCGGTCTGTATAATGAAAAGAAGTAGAAAAAACTGAAGCCTCGACAAATTGAAATTCAAGTTTCTTCACCGTCCTTCTGCTTCTGCTTCTGCTTGCCCCCTCCTCCGTGCGTTAATGTCTGTTGTTGCTTATGGTTTTTATAATATGGAACCCTAAAGAATACATTTTTAAATCGAGAAGGGTCGAATGGAATCACCGGTGACAAATAGGGTTGTTTCAGTGAAGACTGATTCATCATATGGATAAACAGGATAAGTGTCGCGATAGCGATGCCAAAAAAACCAAAAAGAGTTGCTGCAACCATCAACGGATATCTGATGAGTCGGATTGCCGTGTTCATTTCAAGATTTGGTACGACAAAACTTGCAATTGCGGTCATCGCCACGACAATGACCATCAAATTTGAAACGAGTCCTGCAGTAACGATTGCATCTCCGATAACGAGGCCTCCTACAATACCAATTGTAGGCCCAACCGGTGCCGGTAGCCTGATTGTCGCTTCGCGGATGACTTCTATGAAAATCTCCACAATAAGCGCTTCAAAAATAGGACGGTACGGAATATCTTGTACAGCAATTTTGACTTTTTCACTTAGTTGAAACGGCAAAATTTCAGAATGGAAACCGATTACCGCAATATAAAGTGCAGGCAAGAAAATAGCTATCATGAAACAAAATAATCTGAGTATACGAAAGAAAGATCCGACATAGACACGTCCATTAAAGTCGTCCGGTGACTCGAAAAACGAAAAAAAAGTAACTGGCGCGACGAGCGCTGCAGGTGATTCGTCGGTAAAAATGGCTATCTTACCTTCCAGCAAATTCGCGACAACACGGTCTGGCCTTTCCGTGTTAAGGAACTGTGGGAAAGGGGACCAAACGGAATCCTCCAAATAATCTTCGATTTGTCCAATGCTGTGTACTTTGGGTGCATCGATATCTTCCAGACGACTTTTAACGTCTTGAACAACATCTTTATCAGCGATCGACTCAATATAGACATACGTGATTTTCGTATTCGTTACTTTACCAATCCGAATATCCTTTACGACTAAATCCGAAATTGCAAGACGCTTGCGAATGAGGGATATATTTTTGTCGGTGCTTTCTACGAAGCCTTCATGGGCACCCCGAATGACAAATTCATTAGTGGGTTCAGACGTTGATCGAACTTCATAAGCTGGTATCGTAATTGTCATAATCAGGTTGGTCGCAGGGTAATAGATTGCAACAAACCCGTTTGTAACACTTTCGATCAATTTCGGTACTGAAAATGCTTCCACACTCGATACGGCAGTTGCACCCCAATCTGGAAGCTCACCAATCTCGCGTTTCCCTATAATATCGATTTGTCGATTCACTTCACCACTATCCATCATCGTATTAAAAAAGCAGACGATGCCGAGCCCATTTTTCAAATTGACTTCCCGTACGATAAGATCCGTCGAATCATGGAATAAATTTTTTATGTATAAAATCAAACTGTCATTCGACTTCACTTCACTCATCATACTCACCTCTATTAAGAGTATGCGCAACGTAAAAAAGTTTTAAACTTTTTCCGAAAGTGTGTCTAGGATGCAAAAATCTATTTGGTTTACATAACTATATTATCTGACATACTCGAAAAATATGAAATGGTTAAAAACAATTTTAATGGTTAGCTAAAACTAGAACAAAATAAAAAAGAGTCATCCTCTGTATCGGAACGCTTCCAGTGCAAAGGACGACTCTTCAATCATATTATTTTTGAATAAACTGTTGTGTCCAGTAATTACCGTTTTTGTCATAACCGATACCAATGTGAGTGAATCCAGGTGTTAAGATATTTTCTCTATGTCCTGGGGATTCCATCCATCCTTTTACAACCTCTTCAGCTGAACGTTGACCCATCGCAATGTTTTCTGCTGCTGATTTATACGAAACGCCATTTGCTTTCATCTGATCAAACGGTGAACCGTATGTTGGGCTAGTATGTGAAAAGTATCCTTTTGAAGCCATATCTGTCGACTTTTGACGTGCAGAATTCATCAACTTATCATCTGTTTGCAATGGATTAAGACCTGCTTTTTGTCTTTCCACATTTGTTAAGTCCAGTACTGCTTTTTCAATCGCGGAAACAGATGTGTTTTGCGCTGATTCTACTGGTTTAGTAGGTGCTACTTCAGCAGGTTTTTCCGGAGCCGGTGCTGGCGTTGGAGCTGGTTTTGGTGCCGGTACTGGTTTAGTAGGAGCAGGTTTCTGTACTGGTTTTTCCTGTACTGGTTTTTCTACTGGTTTTTCCTGTACTGGTTTCTCTACTGGTTTTTCCTGTACTGGTTTTTCTACCGGTTTTTCCTGTACTGGTTTCTCTGCCGGTTTTTCCTGTACTGGTTTCGCTACCTCTTTATTTGTTTCATACGATTTTAACAAGCTGTAAAATATTCCGAAATCAATATCTTTAACGAACTTTGGATTATAGGAAAAAGATTGTTTCTCCTCCCCTATGTACCATTGAATATACTGTTGTACTTTTTGCACCTGTACATTGTTTTCTGAATATGAAGCCTCTACATTATTGTTGTTCGGCAGTAATAGCGCCGAACCGAGCATGAGTACTGCAATCGATTTTTTCATCTCATTACTCCTCCCTTCGCAAACTATCATAACGCGGAAGAGAATCAGATTTTCGGTTTTTATTACCAACCTATCCAGTTCCTAATCAAGTGTCTTATCAAGAGAGTTCATGATTCATGGTATTGGATAACTTTGGGCGACTATCTTTATATTTCATCTGAAATGGGGTTGACACCCTCGTAATATATTGATTCTATTCCTTCACCGATGACAACTAGACGAGCCTCCATTTTAACGTATTCTGGCATCCAGTTGACCATTCCGTAAGCATATTGAAATAAATACGGGTTTTTAAATCCGTTGATCGGAACATAACCTTTCATTCTATAGACTGTTTCCGGTAATGATTTTACCCAGTTCTCAAACTCTTCTTTATTAACGCTATTCGTAAATGTTAGAAGATGGTTAAAAGCGTAGTGTGTACAATCAATTTAAATGGTTTGCTAAAACTGTAATATAATAAAAAAAGAGTCATCCTCTGTACTGGAATGCTTCCAATGCAAAGGACAACTCTTCGATTATATTATTTTTGTATAAACTGTTGTGTCCAGTAATTACCGTTTTTGTCATAACCGATACCAATGTGAGTGAATTCAGGTGTTAAGATATTTTGTCTATGTCCTGGTGATTCCATCCATCCTTTTACAACCTCTTCAGCTGAACGTTGACCCATCGCAATGTTTTCTGCTGCTGATTTATACGAAACGCCATTTGCTTTCATCTGATCAAACGGTGAACCGTATGTTGGACTAGTATGTGAAAAGTATCCTTTTGAAGCCATATCTGTCGACTTTTGACGTGCAGAATTCATCAACTTATCATCTGTTTGCAATGGATTAAGACCTGCTTTTTGTCTTTCCACATTTGTTAAGTCAAGCACTGCTTTTTCAATCGCGGAAACAGATGTGTTTTGCGCTGATTCTACTGGTTTAGTAGGTGCTACTTCAGCAGGTTTTTCCGGAGCCGGAGCCGGCGCTGGTGCTGGTTTAGTAGGAGCAGGTTTCTCTACCGGTTTTTCCTGTACTGGTTTCTCTACTGGTTTTTCTTGCACTGGTTTCTCTACTGGTTTTTCCTGCACTGGTTTCTCTACCGGTTTTTCNGTTTCTCTACCGGTTTTTCCTGTACTGGTTTCTCTACTGGTTTTTCTTGCACTGGTTTCTCTACTGGTTTTTCCTGCACTGGTTTCTCTACCGGTTTTTCTTGCACTGGTTTCTCTACTGGTTTTTCCTGCACTGGTTTCTCTACCGGTTTTTCCTGTACTGGTTTCTCTACTGGTTTTTCTTGCACTGGTTTCTCTACTGGTTTTTCCTGCACTGGTTTCTCTACCGGTTTTTCCTGTACTGGTTTCTCTGCCGGTTTTTCCTGTACTGGTTTCGCTACCTCTTTATTTGTTTCATATGATTTTAACAAGCTGTAAAACTTTCCAAAATCAATATCTTTACCGAACTTTGGATTATAGGAAAAAGATTGATTGTCCCCCCCTATATACCATTGAATATACTGTTGCACTTTTTGCACCTGTACATTGTTTTCTGAATATGAAGCCTCTACATTATTGTTGTTCGGCAGTAATAGAGCCGAACCGAGCATGAGTACTGCAATCGATTTTTTCATCTCATTACTCCTCCCTTCGCAAACTATCATAACGCGGGAGAGAATCAGATTATCGGTTTTTATTACCAACCTATCCAATTCTTAATCAAGTGTCTTATCAAAAGAGTTCATGATTCATGATATTGGATAACTTTGGGCGACTATCTTTATATTTCATCTGAAATGGGGTTGACACCCTCGTAATATATTGATTCTATTCCTTCTCCGATGACAACTAGACGAGCCTCCATTTTAATGTATTCTGGCATCCAGTTGACCATTCCATAAGCATATTGAAATAAATATGGGTTTTTAAATCCGTTGATTGGAACATAACCTTTCATTCTATATACTGTTTCCGGTAATGATTTTACCCAGTGCTCAAACTCTTCCTTATTAACGCTTTTCGAAAATGTTATTAGTTTTGAAGAGAGCGGCAGGTTTTTTCCAGATATAATTTCTTTGTTACTAACTTTTTGTGGTGAGCTCAGAGCCTTCTCAATATTGGCAAAGGCGATTTTGGCACCAGTCGTCTGAATAATAGGTGCAGAATTATTAAAATTCGAAATTTCTAGTGTAACTTTTGCCATTTCATCATCAGTTAATAGATCTACTTTATTTGCGATGATTAAATGGGCGTGACGAATTTGTTCCATGAATAAAGCTCGTATACGCGGTGACAGTTTGTCACGTTCCAACCAGCGTTTGGAATCTGCTACCGTTACAATCCCCTTAATGTTAAGTCGATCCGCAAACAAAGGAGAATAAATGGCATCCAGTGCTTCCACCGGATGTGCGGCACCCGTCGTTTCTATCAAAATTACATCAATATCGTTATTTTCCTCAAGTAACCCTTGCAATTGCGCTTCAGTCTTTTCAGACCCTGTACAGCAAATACATCCTTCAAGGAGTTCTTTGAGAGGAACCCCGCCTTCTCCTTCGACTGTATTCGAATCGAAAGGCAAAGCTCCAAATTCATTCATCAATACAGCGGGTTTTTTGCCTTGTTCTTTTAATTGAATAATTGTATGGAGCAATAGTGACGTTTTACCACTGCCTAGAAATCCGCTAATTAAATATACATCAATCATCTGTATACCCCTTTCATTTTTTAATTTAAAAAGCGTCCCGCCGATTAGGACTGGACGCTTTTTAGTTATTTCATTACTTTTTGAGTAAAACTTCTTGAGCTTTTTTCAGCTGAGGATCGTCTTCTTGAATTTTAGTCCGTAGTTTCTCCATTAGACCGTACGTAGTATCCCCTGTTAGAATACCAGTTGTGTCCAAATTTAAATCCTCTTGGAGTTTTTTTATAGCTAGCTCTGTTTTTTCATCGAACTGTCCATCGATTTCGCCTGGCTCATACCCAACAGCCTCAAGCATTTCTTCTGCAGACTTAATAGTAGTCGTAAGCATACCTTCCTTCATCACCATTGTGGGATCGAGGAATGGAAGCAATGCATAGGATGGGTACGGTACTTTGAAATCAGGCTCAATTCCTTTTTTATGAATCCAGTTGCCTTCAGGAGTTAGCCATTTTGCTGTTGTTAACTTTAAATTTGAGCCATCCGAAAGGTCTTGCGGTGTTTGAACAGTTCCTTTACCAAATGTTTTTACACCGATAAGAGGGATGTCAGCAGATTCTTTCATTGCGCCTGCCAGGATTTCAGAAGCTGAAGCACTACCATCATCAATAATGAGCGCTACAGGTACTTTGACTTTCCTAGTTCCCGAAGCCGTGTATACCTCAGGAGTCGTCCCTTTCCCTTCAAATTGAAAGATGTTTTTCCCATTCTCTACAAATAGATCTGAAATATCGATCGCCGTATCGAGTCTTCCACCAGGGTTTTGCCTTACATCGACAACCAGCCCTTTCATATTTGCATCTTCCATTTCATCAAGGGCGACTAGCAGTTCGTCGTAGGTCCCTTCAGAAAAGCTCGTGATATGAATGTGTGCGATTCCGTCATCAAGCATTTCTGCATATACTGTTTCAATTGGAATAACATCACGCTCAATTTTGATATCAACTGGTTCTGTTCCTTCGCCACGTCTAATAGTTAAAGTGACAGTAGTACCTTTTTCACCTCGGATTAGAAGAACCGCTTCAGATGAAGACATACCTTGTATACTTTTACCGTCAACTGCAATTATAGTATCATTTGGCAGTAATCCAGCACGTTCTGCGGGTGAGTTTTTTATAGGAGAAACAACGTTAATATAGCCACTTTGTTCCTGAATTTCGGCACCAATCCCTTCGAAACTTGAAGAGATACTTTCGTTCAATTGTCGGGCTTCCTTCTCATTCAAGTAATCAGAATACGGGTCACCCAGTGCATCAATCATTCCGTTGATAGCTCCATCAATAACTGCAGTCTCATCGATATCCTGGAAATAGTTCGCTTCCATCTGGTCATACGCGTCATATAACTTTTCAAACTCTTTACGGTCTTTTACATTTTGTTTTTGAGGACTAACAACTTCTACGACTTTATCATCACCTGTTGTTAATACGAAGAAAGTCACTGCAGCGGAAGCCAAAACGAGTCCAAATACAACCATGACAAAAGAGAACAGTTTTATCTTAATATAACGTTTTTCCGGTGGTTGTTTATTTGGTTCGCTTTCTTGTGTGTTACCGGTATTCTCTTTCATCTCATTCCCCACTTTCTACTCTACATAAAGGAGTATATTCAAAAAAAGGACCGCTATATAGCGGGCGGTCCTTCGTTCTGATTACTCTTGGATTGATGCTTCAAGTGCAACTTCAATCATGTCATTGAAGGTTGTTTGGCGCTCTTCAGCAGATGTAGCTTCGCCTGTAAGAATATGATCACTAACAGTAAGGATTGCGAGCGCTTGTCGCCCAAATTTCGCAGCAAGTGTATACAATGCCGCAGCCTCCATTTCAACCGCAAGCACGCCATATTGTGCCCATTTTTCATGTTGAGCATATTCATTGTAGAAAACATCTTCTGTAAATACATTTCCGACTTTCAAATCAAGTCCTTTTTTAAGACCTGCATTGTATGACTTTAGTAGTAGGTCAAAATCTGCAGTCGGTGCATAGTTAACACCATTAAAAATAATTTCATTCATTTTAGAATCTGTCGAAGCACTTTGCGCGAGAATCACGTCTCGTACATGGACGTCTGCCTGAATCGCGCCACAAGTACCAACACGAATTAGTTTTTGAACATCATATTCTTGCATCAGTTCAGTTACGTATATAGAAATTGATGGAACGCCCATTCCTGTGCCTTGCACCGATATACGTTTGCCTTTATAAGTTCCCGTATAGCCGAACATATTACGGACTTCATTATATTGTGTGACATCTTCAAGAAACGTTTCTGCGATATATTTTGCTCGGAGTGGGTCTCCAGGTAGTAAAATCGTATCAGCAATATCACCTTTTTTTGCATTAATATGTATACTCATATTGAATAGCCTCGCTTTCAAATTTTCATTTTTTATCGTACATTTAACTATACCATTTTGCAATAATAATGCGAACTTAACTTATAAGAACCGCTCTTCATATAACTGGAATAAATCATCGAAAATGACGGATGGCATTTCCGCATCCGCCTTTTCTTCAATATAGCGTGATAAAGGATCAAAAGCCTTTTCTTCTTTTGGAAAACTGTAATCTTTAAACATGGCTTCCGCAAAAGAAGCTTTCAAATCATCTTTCGCCCCACCGCGGAAGGCGAGGGCAAAACGGTAAAAAGACCGGTCCATCCGTTCATCTCTTTTCTATACTTTTATCTGGTGAACTGTTCCAAATACTCTCCATAACCTTCTTCATCGAGACGGTCAATAGATACAAAACGGAGTGCGGCTGAATTGATACAATACCGCAGTCCATCAACTCCTGGACCGTCTGGAAACACATGACCAAGATGAGAATCTGCTGTTTTACTTCGCACTTCTATCCGTTGCATTCCATGGGTTGTATCGATTTTCTCTACTACCTCTACAGTTTCAATCGGCTTTGTAAAACTAGGCCAGCCACACCCTGCATCATATTTATCTTTGGAACTAAAAAGTGGTTTGCCGGAAATAAGATCGACATAAATCCCATCGTCGTAATGACTATCATACTCATTACGAAACGGAGCTTCTGTTCCGTTCTCCTGAGTGACGTGATACTGAATATCAGTTAGTTTCTTCTTCAATTCATCTTTCATTTATCTTCACCCCAATTTTCTGATTTAAACCTTTCTCGTCCAGACCCGGTTGCATACCTGTTGTAGTGTACAGGATTTTTCATGTAATAGTCTTGATGTCCTTCTTCAGCACTATAAAAAACCTTAGCAGGAAGGATTTCTGTTGCGATTGGTTTCACAAATTTACCTGAACTATCCAGTTCGGATTTTGTTTTTTCAGCAATTTCTTGTTGTTCAGAACTATGATAATAAATCGCTGTTTGATATGATTCACCGCGGTCAAAAAATTGCCCACCTGAATCTGTCGGATCAATTTGTCTCCAAAATATGTCGAGTAGTTCATTGTAAGTTATTATTTCTTCATCATACGTAATTTGAACGGCTTCACGGTGACCAGTCGTATTTGTACAAACAAGTTCGTAAGAAGGATTTTCGATATCTCCGCCTGTATAACCCGAAATGACAGAAGTAACACCTTCATATCGGTCAAATGGTTTCACCATACACCAAAAACATCCACCTGCAAATGTTGCTAATGACTTTGTCATCGTTAGACCTCCCTATTCTTTTGGAATATAAATTTCGAAGTTAATCTCGTCATCCGCTAAGTTGAATGTTTTTGCCTTTACTTGTAAATTACCCGATAAAGGAATTTCTGAAAGGTTAATGAATAATTCTTCTTCTGTGGGGCGAACAATCATCCACTCAGGAAGCTTCACGGAATCCCTTAAGATTTTTAAGACAACAGCTGGCTGGATATTCAATTGGCCAATTTCCATCGCTGATTGTTTCAAAATCAGATTTCCATCTTGCTGTACAATGGGATCGAAATGCATTAAGACTGGCAAAGTAAAGGAGAATATATTCAGTTCAGAAATCAGAACTACGTCGTCGCCAATTTCCATTGTTACTGGAAGTGGCTCACCATTTACCGCTTTTTGGATATACGTATTTGCAATTCCTTCTAAATCTTCTTTAGTCGCGGTCAATGTTAGAACATGGTCTGTTCTGTCTGGTTCTTCCATTTTCGGAAGTGTTGCGGATTCTGATGAAACCCCGAGTAGTACAATTAATGCTGCGACTGCTGCAGCCACTAGTCCTGCAAGTACAAAAAAACTGATTTTCCACATGTGAACAGCTCCTACATTTCCAATTCCCCGTCTGACAGTTTCTTCAAATTACATTGTTGAAGCTTTTCAAGGTAACGGTCTGCCAACTCTTCATATCCCTTGGCGTTTGGATGAAAGAAGTCTGTATGGTATACCATGTTCGTATTCGAATCGAACAGGTCACTTACAGGAATGAAGCAAGATCTCTCGTCCATAATTGTCCGAACTTCAATTGCTTCATTCCAATCATCAATGATATCATCAAATTCATTTGCTTCATCTGTCACAATTGATAAAGGATTATATAGACCAGACAAAATAATGATTGCATCACCATTCAAGTCACGAATGATGCTAAGGAGTTCATCTAATCTAATTTCAAACTTACCGAGTTCAATATAAAATGGACCCATCTTTAAATTGAAAAGGTTAGACTTGACGACCTTCATAACATCGTTTCCACCAATTGTTAGGAAAATGAAATCGGCATTTTTTATTGATAATTGTATGTCGCGTTCATCTAATTTGGTAATAAGTTGGTCACTTCTTCGACCACGTTTCGCCAAATTGGTCACATCGACATCCTTTACCCCTTTCCAATCAGCCATTTTGCTGGTAACACGTCCAAAATAACCTTCTTTTTTTAGTTCGTCTCCGACACCCTGCGTCAGTGAATCACCTAAACCAAGCACTTTTATCTGTTGTGGAATGAAGTAACCTGGGATTTCCCATCCAGTAAATGAAATTTCGTTTCGCACGGAGAATGAATTTGTTTTTTTTGTAAACGTTTGCTGACAGCCAGACAAAAACAATGAGAAGGCGATCACAATCAAGAATACTCTTCTCATAAATAGAGTTCCCCTTTTCTTCAGTAAAGAATCATTTATCTTTATTCAGCAGAAGACTCTCACCTCCATAGGTGGGAGATGAATGCGGTTTTATTTTCCTGTTCAGCGGGTGTCCAAACACTCGCTGAACAAAAGATAAAGCCTCCGGCGGATGTCACAGATTTTGAAAGGAGTCAATCGAGCAAGCTCGATTCAAAATCTGGACGCAATTACGCCGAGGCGTAATTGATTAATCAGCATAATACATGAAACCAATTGCACCTTCTCCAGTATGTGTACTAATAATTGGTGCAGTGAATGTAAGTTTCACATCTTTTATACCTGAGTCTTGTATCAATTTTCTCAATGGTTCTGCCATAGCCAAACCGTGTGCGTGAGATATACCGACCCCGCGAACAATTTTCCCCGCGGTTTCCTCTTTGAAAACTTTGAATAAATGTGAGACTACTTGTTTATGACTGCGTACCTTCGCAACCGGCGTATAGACTCCGTCCTGTAAAGTAGCAATCGGTTTAATATTCATCAGTGATCCAATCAGCGCTTTACCCTTTCCAACCCGGCCTCCCTTAACCAGATTGTCTAGTGTATCGACTACTACAAAAAGCGTGGTCTTCTTACGGATTGTATTCAACCGGTCAATAATTTCTGTGGCAGAACTTCCCTTTTTCTCCATTTCAGCTGCTTCAATCACCTGAAATGCCAAAGCGTGTGAGATATACATAGAATCGATGACAGTCACTTTTGAATCTGTCATTTCAGCTGCCGCCTGAGCAGATTTAACAGTACCACTCATACCGCCTGTCATATGGATAGAGATAATTTCGCTTCCATCCTCACCAAGTCTGTCATATAATTCTTTGAAAACACCTGCGGCAGGCTGCGAACTTTTCGGCAATTCAGTGGAATTTTTCATCAACCCTAGAAATGCTTCGGGTTTTATATCAACACCATCAATATATGTTCTCCCATCAATTTGGATGGTCAACGGAACAATATGGATAGAGTACTTAAGAATATCTACTTCTTTCAAATCGGCTGTCGAATCCGTGACTATATGAATCTTTTTCATAGCTAGCACTCCTCTTGGGTATTAAAAGTTCCTCATTCAAATTAATTTAATAAAGAGTATGCGCATCACAGGCTTATCCCTCAGCAGGAAGTTTGTCATATACTACAAATGAATACGGGAATCCATCTTCTGTAAAATGATCTTCTGAAGCAGATACAATTTTCCATTCTGGACCGTAATCCGGGAAAAAAGTATCCCCTTTGAAAGGCTTCCGAATATCCGTTATGTAAAGGCGATCCGCTATTTCCATCGCCAAGCGAAATATTTCTGCCCCTCCGATAATCATCACTTCTTCTGCATATTCTTCAGCTCTGTCAATCGCATCTTTCAAATTGTGTACAACGATAGCCCCTTCAGCCGTGAATGATTTATTACGTGTAACAACAATGCTGAGTCTTCCAGGCAATGGTCTTCCAATCGATTCGTAAGTCTTACGTCCCATTACCATGGCTTTCCCCATTGATATTTTTTTGAAATAAGCCAAGTCTTCAGGTATGTGCCAAGGTAATTCGTTATTCAATCCAATAACCTTATTCGTATCATGTGCTACAAGTAGAGAAATCATTAAACTCCGCCTTTCTTAGACAGCAATTGGTGCTTTGATTTTTGGGTAAGGATTATAATTTTCAAGTTCAATATCTTCCGCCTCCAAATCGAAAATTGATTTCCCTTTACTATTCAGCTTTAATGTTGGTAGTGGTCGTGGTTCACGTGTCAATTGTTCATTAACCTGATTAATATGGTTTGCATAAATATGTGCATCGCCTAGTGTATGGATGAATTCTCCAACCTCAAGATTGCATTCATGTGCAATCAAATGAACAAGAAGTGCATATGATGCAATATTAAATGGCACCCCTAGGAAAATGTCCGCACTTCGCTGATAGAGCTGGCATGACAGCTTTCCATCTGCCACATAGAATTGGAATAGTAAATGGCACGGGGGAAGTGCCATTTCATCGACTTCAGAAGGATTCCAAGCAGTAACAATATGCCTTCTAGAATCCGGATTGTTTTTAATACCATCAATTAAGTTTGCAATCTGATCAATTGATTCTTCCCCACCAGACCACGATCGCCACTGTTTACCATACACAGGTCCTAGGTCAGCATATTTCGCTGCAAACTTTTCATCTTCCAGAACACGTGCTTTAAATGCATCCATTTCAACTTTATATACAGCCGCGAAGTCTGAATCCTGTGATGCTCGACGCCCGAAATTACTCATGTCTGGCCCAGTGTATTCGGAACTCGTCGCCCATTGTTCAAAAGCCCATTCATCCCAAATTGGATTCCTGTCTTCAATGAGCGTTTTGACATTTGTATCTCCTTTAAGAAACCACAGTAGTTCCGAAGTAATAAGGCGTAAAGCCGTTTTCTTTGTGGTCATGAGAGGGAATCCATCTTTCAAATTAAATCTCATCTGATATCCAAACACACTGACAGTACCAGTGCCTGTTCGGTCTTGTTTTTTTGTACCCGTTTCAAGTACATGTTTACATAAATCTAAATATTGTTGCATTCAAAAAGCCTCCTTGCGATAGTGTTAAGTATATCAAATATAGGCTTGCTTTGATAATAAAAAAGACACCTCCAGCGTGGTTATTTAAGATAACCACGCTGGAGGTGTCTTTTTCGCCCTTGATATGACAATCTTTTAAGATTACTAATAATTATTTATAACATTTGCGTCATGGTTACTCAAGTATTATGAGGATTGGTTGTGGTTGTATATTCCGAAAACTTGCAACTGATTTTGGACATCATTGTACTCGTATATTTGTATAGAAGAAGGTTAAAATTCCCAATGGGATTACTATATCTCTTCGCATTGCATTTTGAATTGTCGCAGAGTAAGAATGCATTAATGAACACCACTTACCCAGTAAGGACAATAATCAATTGAAAAAGAACTTCGAATAAGAAAAACATAGGGAAATTTTAGTCTTCCTATGTTTTCATTCATATTATTTATCTGTTTGTTTTTGCTTTTTTTTCAAATACTCCGCACGTATTTTTTCAAGTTGCTGCTTTTTATCAAATATGGCAGGCTTGTTTTTTTCATGATACTTTGCCACAGCCACCTTACCTTTGGTATCCAATTGATATTTTCCCATTTCGTTCACCTACTTTTCTTGTCTTTAAAGAGAATCCATTCAACAAATATAATATACCTTATTTTACTGAAGTAAACCTTTTTACTTTATTAGTGTACTGCCTAACCTTGCAAAGATCAGTAAAAACTTAGTAAAATATTTCATAGCCAAATGGTATTCATTACACTTATCTTTACGTTCTTAAATATGCTGATTCATTATCAACAAATTTAGGAGTGCTCCCAATGAGCTCTATATGCATTTTACCACGGAAACGTGTATTAATCGAAGAATATATACTTGCTAGTAAATCTCTATCTTATATCGCGAAACAGCTAAAAACAAGTACGAACGCGAAAACCGCGGCTATAAGTCTTTGTGGACCTTGACGATATCAAGCATATTCTCGTCCGTTTGAAGAGGGGCTGATCACTAGATATGATTGTCGGACGGTATGAAAAAGAGAACGGAAAGTTATTCACTATCAGTGATACAAACATTTACCGCTGCGTAGCAGCAGGACTATTCCAGTTGTCCCAAAGCTTCTAATCCGTAAAGTGAAAAAGATGATCTTGAACTCGCTCTTCATGAATACATCAATTCACACCAACAGCTGATGATAAAAATCATTTTCACTCATATTGACTTTCTAAGTGGTCAGGTTGAGCTACTAAACCAAGAGATAGCTTCTAGACTTTCCTCATACCAAGAAGACCTTTAGCGGTTGGATTCTATTCCTGGCATTGGCACTCGTACGGCTAAACAAATCCTAGCTGAAATCAGGACCGATGTTGGAAAACAATTTCCAAGCTCTTCCCATCCATGTTCCTGCGCAGGATTAGTTCCTGGCCATAACGAAAGTGCTGGCAAAAGGAAATCCACTAATATGAAAAAAGGAAACAAATATATAAAGTCAGCTTCATATCCTTTTGCTCATATTGCATCGTCTGACATTCCACAAAGCGACGTAGGAAGTCGATCTTCTTTGTGTTCACCATTTGCCGATTGTCGAATGTATTAACAACGGGTATCTTGAACCCATCACTGTTCACAAGAGAGGACGTGACGCTTACAAGCTGATTCAACCCTTCCGTATGTGAATCTCGGAACGAAGTAAACACCCGCGTTTAGTCGCACCGGAGTGGGTGCTAGCGATTGAAGTATCTTACTAACCATTACTCTTACTTGCTGGGCTGTATAATGGTCTTTATAAATATTAAAATTACGTTCTGCTTCATAGCACGACTCTTTTGCAATTTCATTCTCCGTAATAAATGATAGAGAACTATTCTGCTTATCTGCGTGATTACTCCCGCTTCACTGTTGTAATCAAGACGTTAACCTGACTGATTTACTGTTTACACTACAATGTTTCTTTGCACTTGGCTTTTGTCCCAAAAAACTTTACGTGTAATGAAGCTCTCGAATACCCCAGCATGTCCAGTAGATTTTCTAGTCACTATCTCTTTAGTGCTTCTTCGGAAAGCATCGGCTGGACGAATCGCATTTGGCATCCATTCAACCGGTAATCCCGATCAAACGAGTGCTTTCTCCAAATCATCCATTATTTTGACTAATTGCTTGACAACCGAGAACCACATTATATGCCCTAGAATACCGTCTTGTTGCTTGTTTTGGACAGCCGTCATATTTTCAAGATTAATAGACATGCCTAACAACCCTTTCTACTTTTGTATTTTAATAAATAGAAAAACGTATTTATACATAGTGATAGCTAAGTAAATGCGTTTTAAAATAACCCTATATTCTTATTTTAATAGATCCTCTTCCGTATTATTCGATTAAGCTCTAGATTATTAGTACCGACTATATAGTATTCTCGAAGCAAACGAAAAGCAGCTTTACTAGTTCTAATGAACTAGTAAAGCTGCTTTTTATTATGACCCCTACGGGATTCGAACCCGTGATACCGCCGTGAAAGGGCGGTGTCTTAACCGCTTGACCAAGGG
>NZ_JBXCJD010000015.1:0-64056 GCF_056786515.1 Sporosarcina sp. Y838
CTTTGCGTCATCAATCTTAATTGAACCGCCGTATACCGAACGGTACGTACGGTGGTGTGAGAGGTCGGGAGTTAATCACTCCCTCCTACTCGATTGTCTCGAATTCAACCGCTCATATATCCTTATCGACCGTCCATAACCCGTGTTCGACCGCCCATAACTCGCGCCTGCTCGTCCTTAACCGGCGGCTGACCGCCCACAACTTGTGTCCGATCGACTAGATAGTGTATCAGTCAGATGACTGTCATGAATTTCTTGTTGAAATATCACTGAATAGACCCATTTTTTCGCATGCGCCTAACACACTTTTTTAGGCTGATACATACTATTTGAATGAAGAGGTGGTGACGTTGAAGAGAGATAATAAAGCTGTCCGATACGATCCGTTTGAAATCGAGCAGCGTGAATGGAGACAAAGGCAAACGAAAGAACGGTTGAAACAGATGTTGACGATTGCATCTCCATTGTTCCTGCTACTCATGTGGGAATTCTTGTCGAGGACTGGAATGATTGATATCCGTTTCTTCCCCCCTCCATCCGCAATTGTAAGTACCTTTTTAGGGATGATTTCCAGTGGTGAAATGTTAGGTCATATCGGCGTTTCATTATATAGGATTTTCGCGGGATTTTTAATGGGCGTCATACCAGGTGTCATCATTGGATTACTAATGGGGCTCTATTCGCCAATCAGGCATTTTGTCTCGCCGATTGTGATGGCCCTGATGCCGATTCCTACACTTGCCTTGCTTCCAATAATTATTATTCTTTTCGGAATTGGTGATTTATCAAAAGTAATAACAATAGCGGGCAGTGTTTTTTTTCCTGTTGTCATCAATACAGCTGCAGGTGTTATTAATATCGACTCTATTTATTTAGATGTAGCAAAAAATTACGGGGCAGGAAAATTGAACTTCTTTACGAAAATTGCTTTACCGGGCGCGATGCCCGTCATGTTGGAAGGAATTCAGATGGGGCAGGCGATAGCGCTACTAACGATTGTGGCAGCTGAAATGATGGGGGCAACATCCGGAATAGGATATCTAATTTGGGTATCGTACAAAGCATTTTTACTACAAGAAATGTATGTAGGGCTCATTCTCATTTCCTTTTTTGGTTATCTGTTCTCTCTATTGCTCCGAGGAATTCAAAAAAAGATGTTACCGTGGAGGTGAGCAGGTGAGCAGAAGAGCAAAAATCGTGATTCAGAATCTGACGAAAGCATTTTACAAGAAACAAGGTAGCGTAACAGCACTGGATGACATTAATCTTACAATCAAAGATGGGGAATTTGTCTGCCTCGTTGGACCGAGTGGATGCGGAAAGTCAACGTTACTGCGCATATTGGCAGGGCTCGAGAAACCGAGTATCGGTGAATTTACAATTGCTACAGATGGAGAAGGCCGTCCGCTACAGTCGATGGTGTTCCAGGAAAAGGGTATTATTCCGTGGCTTACTGTCGAAAAGAATGTGGCATTCGGTCTAGAAATGCGTCATTTACCGAAAAAACTCATAAAAGAACGCACCGCTTATTATTTGAAAAAAACTGGTCTGGAAAAGTTTTCATCCCTATATCCAAAAGAATTGTCAGGTGGAATGAAACAAAGAGTAAGTATTGCGCGTGCATTTGCTAACGATCCAGAAATATTGTTGATGGATGAACCATTTGCTGCACTGGATGAACAAAACAAGTTTATCTTACAAGAAGAGTTGCTGTCCATTTGGTCAGAAACAGGAAAAACAATTTTATTCATTACCCATAGTATTGACGAAGCGTTGTTATTAAGCGATCGCATCTTATTAATGAGTTCGCAGCCGGGTAAAATTATTCAAGAAATCAGTGTCGATATGCCACGTCCTCGAAAAATAGAAGACATACGAGAAAACCCTGTAATGGCCGGACAATTCGTAGAAATATGGAAACACCTGCAAGAAGAAGTACAAAGGTCAAGACGAGAAGTTGAATAGAGAGGGAGAGGTTCGATGGCAAAGTGGATGAAAAGTGGATGGTTGCTATCGTTATTAGCGTTAGCGCTCCTCGTTGGTGCTTGTTCTCCGAAAGAGACAGTAAAACCGGTAGTAGATGAACAAAAGCCTGAAGATACAGTTGATGTTAATCCTTCCGGTGATTTATCACCACTCGAAAAAAGAGCAAAAGTTATTATTGCGGAAGACGGGGCAGCCTCGGGGGCAGGTTTCTACATTGCGAAAGAGCGAGGGTATTTTGAAGACTATAACATCGAAGTGGAGTTTGCACAGTTTGCAAACAGCGATGACATGCTACCAGCACTAGCGGCGGGCGAAGTGGATATTGCGGGCGGTGTATCGACCGCATCTTTCTTTAATGCGATTGCGCAAGGCATTGACGTAAAAATTATTGCAGATAAAGGGCATAACGTACCAGGGAAGTCGTATTTCACGCTCGTTATTGGTAACCATATGGTTGACGTAATTAAAGAGTATAAAGACTTAAAAGGAAAAAAAGTAGGGGTATCTTCTCGCAACTCGATTGATGGATACATTTACGAGGAAATGGTTAAGCACGCAGGTTTGACTCAAGATGATGTCGAGTTCGTACTCATGGCCGATTTCGGAACGATGCTCGGTGCGATTGACAGCGGAACCATCGATGCCGCTATTAATATAGAACCGCTTATCGCACAAGGTGTAGATAAAGGGTTCCACGTTCGGTTCGGAGATGCGACCGATTATGCACCTGAATCCCAAATTGCGATGGTGTTAGGTTCTCCTCAGTTCATGGCCGAGGAGGAAGATATTTCCTTGCGATTCATGTCGGCCTATTTGAAAGGGGTGCGCGATTATAACGATGCATTTATCAAAGGGGAAGGCAAAGAAGAGATAGTAGATATTATGACGAAGCATACAGCGTTAAAAGATGCCGCTTTATGGGATAAAGTAAATGTAACTGGACTCGATCCTGACGGTAAGATGTTCATAGACGATATAAAAAAACAATATGACGCATACAAAGCAAACGGTGCCATTCGTGGTGAAATTGATTTTGATAAAGCGATTGATACTTCAATAACAGAAAAAGCGGTAGAAACAATTGGAGTATATGAGCGCTAATCGGCTGTATCAAAGGCATGACAGAGTTTTTGGTAATAAAATATGCACCTCAAAGAAATTGCCCACACCTTAATTGGTGATGGGCAGTTTCTTTTTTGCTAATGCTGTTTGGAAACTATGTAATGCCATTCCTACAATAATAACAGCGATTCCAATGAGAGAAAGTGTGCCGGGGAGTGCGATACCGAGTATCAGCATTTCGCCAAGCATGACAAAAATGAGTTGGGTGGACTGTGTTGCTTCCACGGCAGCGAGTTTACCCTGATCACCCCGTACACGGTCGGTAGCCATGAAAAATAACGTAGTAGCGATAACGCCCGAGCTGACACCGACTATGAAAGACTGACCAAGTTGGCTCAAGGAAGGAGGCCCAACAGTCCATAATGCATAGATGGAAAAAATAATCCAAACGGGAATCGTCATAAGTGTCATACCGAGCACGCGCTGAAAAGTGTCAAGCCTGCCCCCTAAAAGCGCCATCATTTTCCGGTTGCCAAGTGGGTAAGCAAATGCTGCAATGATGACGGGAATGATACCAAGCAAAAGCGTACGTAACTCGACATTCTGCGCATGCGGTATTTGAATCAGAACGACTCCTGCAAAAATGACGAGTGTAATTCCTAGTGATAGTAGTGGGATTCTTTGTCTAATTTTCATTTCGCCGTCTTTCGTTTTCACAATCAATGTGAACAACGGGGCCAACAAGACGCCAGCCACAATTGTCAATTGCCATGTGCCAGCAAGAAGCCATCCTGGACTGTAAGCAGCCGCGTAGGTAAGGGGGGCGTAGAACAGAACGAAAGCCGTTACACTCCAGATGAAGAATGGGGCAGGTTTTCGGATAAATTCCTTCTTCACATCTCCAAGCCCTTTTCGGTAAGCCACGATAGCTATTAAAAACGGAACCATAAAGAAATACCGCAGGGAAGCACTCCAAAGCCAACTTCCGCCCTCTAATTCCATCGATCTGTTCAAAATGAAAGTCACTGCGAAAAAAACAGAAGAGAGGACACCAATCCACATTTCTTTCAAAGGTCATCCCCCTCTATTTATGCACGTTCTTCAAATAGTTTTACGGTCTCTATAATAACTTGCGTTGCTTTTTCCATGTTATCTACTGAAATATATTCGTATTTCCCATGGTAGTTTTCTCCGCCGGTGAAAATATTGGGTGTCGGCATACCCATATAGGACAATTGAGACCCGTCTGTCCCGCCTCTTACGGGTACGATATTTGGAGTTATGCTGAGATTCTTGAATGCATCAGAGATAATATCGACAATCTCCATGACGGGTTCAATTTTTTCGCCCATATTGAAGTATTGATCTTCAATTTCGAGTGAAATCACATCTTCTCCATATTCCTTCTTTAGCTTGTCAGCTGTTTCAATCATTAACCCTTTTCTCGCTTCGAATGTTTCGCGGTCGAAATAGCGAACAATATACGAAAGCGTTGTTTCTTCCGTAGATCCGTTGACTTGCATTAGGTGGATAAATCCTTTGTAGCCATCCGTCTTTTCTGGGATTTCATCTACAGGCATTGCTGCTTGGAATTGATTGGCCAGTAAAATGGAATTGACCATTTTATCTTTCGCAGAACCTGGATGAACACTAACTCCGCGGAAAGTAACTCTAGCACTTGCTGCATTAAAGCTTTCGTATTGTAGCTCCCCAAGCGGTCCACCATCCATTGTATATGCATACTTCGCACCAAACTTGTTGACATCGAATTTATGCGGACCGCGTCCGATTTCTTCGTCGGGCGTGAAGGCGATACGCAATTTTCCGTGCTTTAAGTCAGGGTTTTCCTTGAAATACTCCATCGCAGTAACAATTTCGGCAATACCAGCTTTATTGTCCGCGCCGAGAAGTGTTGTTCCGTCTGTAGTAATAAGTGTGTGGCCAACATAGTTTTTTAGTTCAGGGAAATTGTCTACGGCCATTATGGTACTGTCATTCAGTTGTATATCGTCGCCGTCGTAGTTATCTATACGTTTTGGGTTAACATTCTTCCCTGTATAATCGGTTGCAGTATCAACATGCGCAAGGAAACCAATAACTGGTACATCGCGATCCGTATTGGCAGGTAGTGTTGCAAATAAATAACCGTGATCGTCAAGCGTAATGTCTTCTAGCCCGATGTCTGCAAGTTCTTTTTGCAATTCATGCAGAAGGTCCCATTGGCCAGGTGTTGAAGGTGTGGAAGTACTGGCTGCATCAGATTGTGTATCAATTTTTGCATAGCGTACAAGACGTTCAAATAATTTTTCTTTCATATTAAAATAAACCTCCTAATAAAGTTCTGATTCATCTATCCTAACAGATTGCTACGGTTTACAGAATACTTTACAATCCGACTACCGATACTGGCGGCTATAAGGGTTTGTGCTGCGTAATACGTCATCATAACGAATGCATCTCGATAAGGGATTTCAAAAACAAACCGATCAATTGCAAGAACTGAATCTGAGAACATGAATAGCAAAGCACCAATAATCGCAAGTTTTAATCTTGTGCGGATGGCCATCCATCCCATCGTTATAATAATACCAATATAAGCAATAATAGCGATACCCAGAACTGTCTGTCCGTTAGAAAACTGTGAACCAGCTATCCATACGGCCATGCAGCTACCATATAGAAGGAGCGGAACTGCTGCCCAGAATGGCATTGACTTGTATGCAACGTGACGGAATGCAAAAATATAAAAAATATGTCCTATGAAAAATGTGATAAGGCCGGGTAAAAACCAATAGATGACACCATCGGCAATCATACAGACGATTAGCCCAGCGATAATGATCTGTTTATATTTACGGGAAAATAGTAGTCTTGCCGTTACTGCAAACAGAATAATGAGTACCATTGGAATGAGTTTCATGAGAATCTTTAGACTGATAGGGTTAGTGGGGATAAAGAAAATATAAATGATTCCCATTACAACAATTGCGGTAAGTAAAAGAATTCGAAACATCAGGATAACCCCCTTTTCTATTACTTTTCGGGAGGTGACCAGTAAAATCCTTCTTTAATTGTCTAGTTGAAGTGGGCAAATAATCATGTGCTTAATACACGGAACAGATTTATTGGGAATTGTAATTTATAGAGAGAGTTGCTCTTCCAAGTGTGCATAGAAAAAAGGCATCACTCTTCAAGCAGATGCCTTTTTAGTCTTTATAGAAATAAAACAATCAATGGGAGATTAGGTAAATCCCCATTGATTGTTAGGTATGCTTTATTAAACGATTGAGTAATTCTTATGTGAAACAACAGTTAAGTTTGAAGCGGCACCAATAAGTTCGGCGTCCTTCGATGTAATTTCAACGATAACGGAGTTCTCAAGTATTTTAAAAATAGTACCATTCACTTCGTGTTCATTACGGACAAACGAAATTTCTTCATCGATTCTGCGCGCTGCGACAAAATCCGATACTTCTTTTTCCCTACGTGGAAAAGCCATTCGAATTCCCCCTATTATCCATTCTCATCTTGCCATCTATTTAATGAGTGCTTTTGGGAAACCCAAAGCAAAAAGTAAAAGTAGATGAAGATGGAAAACAACTAACCGTAAACTATATTTCATGTGTTGTCTACTAATAGTATACCATATTTTAACGAAATTTGCATTAAAGTAGATTTGATGGTCAAAAAGAGGAGTACATTTGAACAATTTTAACGTTTTTCTTAATGAAATATTGTTTAGATACCTTCTTATATAAAAGCATGTCCAATAGTGCTGTAGTTTATGATTACCAAGTAACGAACTTTCATACATTTTAGGGATAGAATACATTTCGTTATAGGAAAATTAGACATGCAGCCTATAGTGCGTCTTTCTTCAATGAAGATAGTATCAAATAGCAATCACATTATAATCTCATTCCATACATCTCAAAAATACAACTCCAGCGCAAGTGCGACAAGGGGTAGCAGAAGCCCTGAGACTAGATGCGAAGCCCGCCAATCCAGGCTCATGGAGAAAGGCATCTCCATAGCGCCAGGCGGTCTACAATCCAGACTCCGAATTACAACCCACTTAATAATCAACACCCTCGGCGTAGGTGTGGCAAAGGCTCAGGGATTTTAGAAATAGACAAAAAACATCCAGTATTGCTTTTATTAAAAGCGATACTGGATGTTTTTTTGTTAGCGAAGCGTTCTTGAAGAGGCTTGTACAATACCTTTCTTCAAATCTCCTATACCATTTTTCTTTCTGACAAAAATGAAGTAAGAAGCAACGGTCAAACCAGCTATGAGTAACGTAAGTACAGCTTGTACTCGCAATGATTCAATGATAAGCATTGCGATAAATATTCCCGCGATGACGACGATGGTTGCGTACGTTAAGTAAGGGAACAGCCACATTCTAATTTGAAGTGCCTCTGGGTCTTCCTTTTCCAGTCGTCTTCGCATCTGTAAATGTGAGAATGCGATGACCAGGTAGACCAGAAGTGCCACAGCCCCGGACGAGTTTATAAGAAATAAAAATAACTTGTCGGGCGAGATATAGCTAAAGATGACCGCGATATATGAAAAGATTGTACTGAATAAGATGGCCCGGATAGGGACGCCACTTTTACTTAATTTTAAAAAGGCTTTTGGTGCATCGCCTTTCTGTGCCATCCCGAACAACATCCGGGAATTCGCATATAGCGCTGAATTTAAGCAAGATAGAACGGCGGTTAAGACAACGAAGTTCATAATCTGTGCCGCGGCAGGAATACTAACATAACCAAGAAAATAGGAGGTTCTCAGTTTCTCTATGATTTATTGTAAGATACAACATGAAATTGATTTAAATAGATAAGACCAGGCATATCTATTATGAATACTTCCCTATAAATGGATACCGAATAGGAACGCTTCCATGAAGAATTTAAGTGGGAGCTAACAATTAGGGAAAACGGGTATTTTCTATGAAACAATTTAGCATGTTCTCGAATTTACTTCAAAAGTATTTTACCGATGTATAGCTACAGGAACTAATCGGTATACCCAAGATAAAATATTTAATTATACTGAATGACAAATGCACGTAAAAAAATATCTATTATGTCAACTTGTATTTGGTGACAGTAGATTCTATGTAATAAAACTAGTATTATTACTTTGATAATCAATATGTCTAAAAATTAAGACTAATCACTCACAATGTGTCTAATTCAATGAAAGCGAATACACAATATAATATTTGTATTGGCAAAACTTATTGTCACTTTATTCTCGTCGTGAATTCTATGTAAAAAAAGACAGGAGGGGTTGTATGAGATATATTAAGTTGTTAATTTTAGTTCCTTTTATTGGTTTTCTGGGTTTTTTACCATGGGCAAATCGCATTGAGCCGTACGTTTTGGGACTCCCATTTTTATTGTTTTGGCTTGTTTTATGGATGGTGCTTTCTCCTTTGATACTAACCATCCTTTATAAGTTGGATCCAGATAATAAGGAAGGTGAGACAGAGTGAATATATCATTAATAATAATCAGTCTATTCCTTCTATTGGCCTTGTCGATGGGAATTTTATCAACAAGAGGGAAAGAGATGAGCATGGAGCAATGGACGGTAGGAGGACGTGGATTTGGTACTCTATTTATCTTCTTTTTGATTGCGGGAGAAGTCTATACGACTTTCACGTTTCTTGGTGGCAGTGGATGGACCTTCACAAGAGGGGCAGCCGTTTACTACGTGCCGGCTTATATCTTCCTTGCCTATGTATTATCTTATTGGCTAGTGCCTAAGATTTGGAAGTATAGTAAAGAAAATAACGTTATTACACAACCGGATTACTTTGCTTCTAAATATAAGAGTGTAGCTTTGGGAATCTTGGTTGCTATCGTAGGTTGCGTAGCGCTTATTCCATACATCGTTATACAGTTTAAAGGACTTGGTATCATTGTTTCTCAAGCGTCGTACGGTACCGTATCCCCAGTTCTCGCCAGTTGTATCGGAGCGGCTGTTGTCGCTGTTTATGTAATGGTCTCAGGTATTCATGGTTCTGCTTGGACGGCAATCTTGAAGGACTTCATGATTTTAATCGTCGTTATTTTTCTTGGTTTATACATCCCTTTTCACTATTTTGGTGGAATCAAGCCGATGTTCCAAGCGGTTGAGATGGTAAATCCTGAATTATTGACATTGTCAACTGCCGGGTTTAGTAATTCGTGGTTTACATCAACGGTCATTTTTAACGCCATTGGATTTTATATTCTTCCAACCTCGTTTGTAGTTATCTTATCTGCAAGCAGTGCGAAAAGTTTGCGGAAAAACGCAATCACTTTGCCTTTATATACAATACTACTGCTCTTCATATTCTTTGTCGGGTTTGCAGCCATTACCGTTATACCTGAACTTGGTGCAGCGCAAGGTGATCTTGCTCTTCTTACATTGGCGATCAAGACGTTTGACCCTTGGATAATTGGAATTATTGGAGCGGCTGGTCTATTAACCGCTTTAGTCCCATGTTCAGTCATGCTTATGGCAAGTTCAGCAGGTCTTACACAAAACTTATATAAAGTTTTCGTCCCTAAAGCTTCTGATAAACATTTGTTGGCTATTTCTAAAGTTTTCATTATCATAATTTCACTTGTCGCTTTATATTTCACAATAACGGGTGGGGAAGCGATGGCTATTTTGAATATTATGTCCTACAGTCTAATCGTTCAATTAGCTCCAGCACTGTTTCTTAGTCTTGGGAAAAACAACATGGTTACAAAAGAAGGAGCATTTGTCGGCATTGTGACAGGTGTAATCGTAGTTTTTATTATGACTCTGAAAGGAATTGGAATTGGAGATTTGCTACCACTGGCACCTCAATGGGTGCAAGATATAAATGGGGCATTTGTTGCTTTAATTTCGAACGTATTGTTGATGTTTGTAGTGAGTTTAGCTTCAAGGGTATTATCTTCAATAAAACAACCCAGAGTTGAAGACGTAAGATAACTATTGACTATTACTATTCGTAAATCGAAAGGAAGAGACGCGAAAATGCTAACGATAAACGCTGAAAGAATAAATGGGAGATTAAAAGAACTGTCTAAAATCGGAAAGATTGGTGAAACAGGTGTTTCAAGACTTGCTCACTCGGTGAAAGATAAAGAAGCTGTTTTAACAGTGAAAGGTTGGATGGAAGATATCGGCCTTGTGGCTAGAATTGATAACTTTGGAAACTTAATCGGACGATTGTCAGGTGAAAACCCGGATGCGCCCGTGCTCATTCTGGGATCACATATCGATTCTCAACCTTATGGTGGTAGGTTTGATGGTGTTCTAGGTGTTCTCGGAGCGCTTGAAGTGATTCAAACATTACAGGAGCAAAAGATTATGCCTTCTATTTCTATTGAAGTAGCAGCATTTTCAGACGAAGAAGGATGTAGATTTAACAAAGGGTTATTTGGCGTAAGAGGGATACTAGGCAAGTTAGAAGAAGGAGAATTAGATCGACAGGACAAAGATGGAGTCACGAGAAAGGAAGCGTTGATTGAATTCGGTTGTGACCCTGATAAGTTCAAGGAATCTGAATATAATCTTTCTAAAATTGCCGCGTTTTTAGAACTTCACATTGAACAAGGACCTGTTTTGGAGGCTAAAGGCGAGGCAGTTGGAATTGTTACTGGGATTTCTGGACCGTTATGGCTGACAGTTGAATTGACGGGTCTTGCGGGCCATGCGGGATCAGTGCCAATGCCAATGCGCCAAGATGCTCTCGTCGGGGCGGCAAAAGTAATTGTTAAACTGAATGAACTGACAAGTAAAATTCCGGGCGCACCGACTGTAGGCACGGTTGGAAGTTTAAAAGTGTTCCCAGATTCACGCAATATCATTCCAGAACTAGTAACATTTACTGTGGATTTACGAGACATTGATGAAACTAGGAGGGATGAGATTGAGGTCGAATTGCGTCAAGCAATTAGCCAAATTGCGACTGAACATGGCTTAACTTATAAAATCACTGAAGACACGAAGAGTGAACCTCGTTTTTCTAACGATAAAATCATGGAGATTATGAGAGCGGGAAGTAAGGAAATGGGAATAAATGCTCCTGAGCTTATGAGTGGACCATTTCACGACTCACTTGCAATGTCCTATGTTTGTGATTATGCAATGATTTTCGTTCGATCAAAAGATGGAATCAGTCATAACCCGAAAGAATATTCAGCACCGGAAGATATTGCGCTTGGAACTGAATTACTGTATAGAACAGTTGTGAAACTGGTAAGCGATGATAGTGTGGGGACGGAAAGTACCGAAGTACCTGAAATAGCCTCAACCTAATTCAAAAAAGTTATTTTGACGGGAGGATGTTTCCATGACTAAAAAGTATTTATTTATTAACGGTGAAGTATTAACGATCAACAATGAAAATCAGATTACTGAAGCAGTTGCAGTGCAAGGAAGGTATATTATTGCTGTAGGTTCAACAGATGAAATCTTAAAACTTCAAGACGAGGACAGTGAAGTTGTTAATTTGGATGGACGCACGCTTCTTCCAGGAATTATCGACTCTCATCTTCATATTACTATGTATGGAACAAATGAACTTTCTATCTCTTGCAAGGATGAATCCATAAAATCGATAGATGATCTTTTACAAAAGTTAAAAGAGCGGGCAGTTAATACTCCAGCTGGGGAATGGATAAGAGCTTGGGGTTATCACGATCAAAAAATAAAAGATCAACGATTCCCTTCTAAAGAAGAGTTGGACGCTGTGTCAACGGAGCATCCAATCATCGTAATTAGAGCTTGTTCGCACCTTTCCGCGGTAAATACTAACGCACTCAACTTAGCGGCGATTGATAAAAATACACCAAATCCAGAGGGGGGTGTCATTGAACGGAATGCAGAAGGAGAAGCAACAGGATTACTAATCGAAAACGCACATATGCAAATGTTTCAACTTGCCGCGTTTTCAGATAAAGAAATTGGGCAAGCACATGCGATTGCTTCAAATCATTTCGCGAAAGCTGGAATCACATCGATTCATGACGCTTCTGGATATGGTACGTCAAATCTGCGTGCCCTTCAACAAGACACATTAAAAGGGGTTATTAAACAAAGGGTATATGCTATGGGTGGTGCATTGAGCGAATCCGAAAACATCGTAAAAGCACTACTAAATTCTGGGTTTGTAACTGGTCTAGGGAATGATCGATTTAAAATTGGACCTGTGAAGGTTTTTCTAGATGGAAGTAGTAGCGGCCCAACAATTTGGACAAGAGAGCCATATACAAGCGATCCAACCAACTTTGGAGTTCATTATTTTGAACAGGAACAGTTAGAAGATTTATTTATTCCTGCACATGAACAAGGTTGGCAAATTACTGCCCATGCACAGGGCGATGCGGCAATTGATATGTTATTAACTTGTATTGAAAATGCAAACCGTAAGTTCCCACGTGAAGATGCACGTCATCGAATTGAACATGCGGGAGTGGCTGCTCCTGATTTAATTGAAAGGATGAAAGTTCAAGGGGTCATCCCGACCCCGAATCCCTCTTTTTTATATGAATATGGAGATGGCTATTGTGAAAATTATGGAAAAAGGGTCGAGCAAATGTATCCGCTTGCAAGTTATTTAAAAGCGGGAGTTCCTGCTGCAATAGCTTCCGACTGTCCGGTTACTGATTTTAGCCCTATGCGAGGAATTCATACCGCACTCACAAGACTTTCACAGACCGGAAGAGTAATTGGAGAAAAAGAGAAGATATCATTAATGGATGCAATTTGCATGTATACAATTAATGGCGCGTATGCTTCGTTTAGTGAAAAAGAAACAGGGTCAATTGAGCCTGGTAAACTAGCCGACTTAATCATCTTAGATCAATCGATAATGCGGTCGAGTATAGCGGGTATTCCATCTATCCAGGTAGAGTTTACGATGATTGACGGTGCAGTTGTATATGAAAAACTGTCGCAAAGTGTAAATTCATGATAGGGGAGTGAAGTCTTGAAAACGATTGAATTACATGGAACATCTTTTGATATTGGATTGGAGCACGGTGTGCAAGGGAAGAAAGAAGTTCATCGTAGTTTGGAAACGTATGAGCAACTTTTTTGGGGTTATGCTTCACTGTCATGGCAAGGTGCAAAAGAAAAAGCGCTTATGCACTTAAATGCAATTGAAGCATACCGTCCTGAATATATAGAGGAAATGGAAGGTATTGCACGAGGTGCTGGTGTGGATTTTGAAGATGTACTGACGCTTAATGCAAGAAGTGAAATAGCACTTACAAACTCCCCTGATGGGTGTACTTCATTGGCTATTACAGAGCCACGAAGTTCGAAAACATGGTTAGCACAAAATTGGGACTGGAAAGGAGAACAAACGGATTCTCTTCTGTTTTTAAAAATCAATCAGCAAAATAAACCTAACATTGAAATGGTTACTGAAGGCGGTATTATTGGAAAGGTTGGTTGCAATGATGCTGGTGTGGGTGTTTGTTTAAATGCGTTGCTAACTCGTACTTGGGAACCAAAAGTCCCGATTCACCTAGGATTACGAGCAATTTTAGATTCTAACACATTTGATGAGGCAGTGTCTTCAGTTAATCAAAATCAAATGGCTTCTCCCGCTCACTTTTTAATCGCCTCAAGAGAGAAAAAGATGATTAGCATCGAGGTGTCACCAATCTTTACCGGACAAATAAAACCGGAAAACGGGGTGCTTATACACACGAATCATATTTGTGAACCTGCTATGAAAAAAGTGGTTATTGATAAACCTCATGATGATTCCTATCAACGCCTTAAAGTAATCGATAAACTTATGAGTTCTCTAAATAGTAAAGTGGATGCTGAAGATATCTTTTCCTTATTAGCTGATCATGATAATTATCCTGATTCTATTTGTAGACATGTAAATACAAATCAGTTCCAACATGAAAGAATGGAAACAGTTTTTAGTATCGTTATGGATTTAACAAGCAACAAGACTTCCTTGGTTTTGGGAAATCCCTGTCTAAAGAAAAAGCAAGGCTTATAATTCAATAACCCGTTCAGTTGAGTGGTATAAAACTTTAAATAACGCCGTAAATATCAATACAAATAACACTAAATTAAAGTACGAATTAGCATTGCTTTTAGCATTGCTTTTTTTATATGTTTATCGAGATATTCCAGTAATAAAAGGAAACTAATAATTACTGTTGTATTATTATCAAAAGATGAATATTTAAAATTCAAAATATTATTAGTAAGCTTTTATTCAACTAACGACGCAGTTTAGTTGTACTAATTGTCTGAAATTTATGGTGATATAAATTGAGAATAGAGTGTTCATAGGGGGGCATGAAACAAACAATTGCTTAGGGTACTTATTTTCTAATCGTAGCCACAGTCACCTATTAAACCATTTTCAATCTGTTCCAAAGAGTAGGAAAAAATATAGAAAAAGACTGGTGATTTGTAAAAAAAGGGAAAATGAAGAACAAATGGACTTTAAAATGACCAAAACACCCATATAACTTTTTTGAAAGGTGGATTATTATGTATATACCTAAACATTTTAAAATCGATGATAAAGAAGTAATTTATGATTTTATAGAAAAATACGGATTTGCAACCCTATTTTCTCAGCATGAAGGAGAACCCTATGCTACTCATCTTCCACTGATGTTGAATGAGTCTAAAGATTCGTTATATGGTCATTTTGCACGTCCGAACGAACAATGGAAGGATGCTGAAAACCAACAAGTCCTTGCGGTTTTCCAAGGTCCCCACTGTTATATTTCACCTACTTGGTACGAAACAACTAAAGCAGTACCTACTTGGAATTATGTGTCTATCCATTTATATGGAAAGATGGAGATTGTCGAAGATAGAAAAGTAATATTCGATACTTTAAATGACTCGGTAAATAAATATGAAAGCCCTAATAGTCCATATAATATAAATGATGTTGAACCTAGTTTTATCGTAGGAATGAGTAAAGGAATTGTAACGTTCAGAATAAAAATCACAAAAATTGAAGCAAAAGCTAAATTAAGCCAAAACCACCCTGTGAAACGACAAGAATTAATTATTAAGCATCTAGAAAACACTTCTCAACAAGATAATATACAAGTAGCATCTCTTATGAAGAAAAATCTATAAAAATGCAAGTAAAAGTCATACCTTATTGAACTCCCTGAAAATAAAAAAACTCATATTATTGATAATAGCGCATAACAAAAAAACTCAGAAAAAGTTTTTTTAAAAAAAGACTGAGCCTTGAGAAGGATAATGTTGAATTGAAAGGTAAATCAAGAATCAGCTCGATTCTTCAGAGAATATAGGTAAGGTTGGTGCAGTTACCAGATTAGGATTAATCCCCCATAAGTACTACCCGTATTGGGTGCGACAGTCTGTGATGCACCGTGGTCGTTGGAGTCAGACTAACGGATGGGCTCTATGGCACCATAGTTCATCGACCTTCTTCGCCAGCCGTAATATCCAATACCTGTTCTGCACACATTTTCATCTTCTGTGGTGTAGCGCTGATTTTGCGCTACATGTAAGGCTAACGGGTGCTTGTACGGCCGAGCCTAGGTCATATCATATAGCGGGTGGGATTCCCGTCGAGAAAGAACTAGCTATTCACTCGCAGCGAGTCTTGGAGGGCTACTGGTAACATTAGCCTTTAAGCGTAGACAGTTAGGTGGCGGGCCGAAAGCCAAATGGTTGAAGGGATAGAGCTCCATAATGTTAGTAAATCGAGAGGGCTGATGCCTTAAACACAGCAGAAAGCAACATTTTATTCATCGTTAAAGGCAAGAAGGATAAAATCTCTCTGGAGTCAGAGACCTTGGGACGTCACACATTGATATGATACGGCAACTCGGGAGACCCTACCGCTCTTTTCTTCTTATAGAAGAGTATGGTGTACAAGCGATAATAAGCAAGGAGGCCAAATGTCGTTGTAGGGAGTCGGATAGCAGCGTAGTACCAATGAGGTTGGGTAATGCCGATGGAGGAAAGGTTGCTGCCAAGTTATCACCCTTACTAGGGACACATTTACTACACGCAGAGGTAGGGATAATAAATGGAAACAAAACTAGTAACGATAGCAGAATTGGCGAAATCTGAGCGAAGGAGATTAGCTATATTTTGTGAATGGTGACTAGGATGAGCCGTGTGCGTAAATAGCGCAAGCACGCTTCTGTGAGGGGGGAGGAACACAATCTACCGCAAGGTAGAAAGGTTCCCTTCTACTCGACTAGTTGAAGAAGGAAGAAGAAAAAGTTAATTATAGAAACAAAAACGCTGAATTATTTCTAGTGTTTTTTTGTTGAATAAATACAATATCCTCCATCTCTAATACCCTTCAATTTGATTACTGGATTAGCAACGGTTTTAACACGATATTTTCACCTTACAATAATTATTGTAGGTCGTGTAATTCGTGTGCCGATTTGGTTATTGAAATAGTTGTGCTTTGTGTTTAAACATTGATGCTTAGGCATTTTAAAGACCGCTAATTTATATGCGAATTGGCGGTCTATTTTTGTGCTTTATCTTGTGTTTTGTACCACTCAACTGAACGGCTTAATAATTCAACTAATGACTTTGTTTTTTTCTGAATAGCGAACCGGCATTACTGCAATGAGAAAAGTCGACTTGTTATTTTATTATTAGTGGGCTTTCAATATAATACAAACTCATTTTGGAAATAAAACCGGTTTTCTCGATTTGAGTAGAACCGGTTTTACTCTCTGTAGATTAGTGTGCTTTCACCAGTTGATAGGCCATGATAGCGACTTCAAGCGCAAGGCGATTCGATGGTGCCATAAAATCTTCTCCTAGCAGTGTTTCCAACTTATCAAGCCGGTGGTAAAGCGTTTGTCTAACGATAAACAGGCGGTCGGCGGTGTCTTTTTTTGAACCATTGCATTCAAGATAGACGCGGAGCGTTTCAAAAAGATTGCTATCCATTTTCTGATCGTAGTTGAATATTTCTGACAAGTAATCCTGGACGTATGATTCAAGGTGGTCACTATTTTTTAAGAGAAGGAGAAGTCTATAAATACCTAGTTTTTCATAGAAGTTTGTTTCCACTATCTTAGATTCGTGTAGCGCAAGGACTTTCTTAGCTTCATGAAAGCCCTTATTTATATCTGCAAAATCTTTGTAAACCATGCTTACTCCGAATGTACACTTGGTCCCATCAATGAAATTTGTGTCTTTCATTTCAACGAAAAATTGGATAACTTGCAAAAAACGAGGGAAAGAAGCCATTAACGATTACGACATACTCTCTAGCTATGACGGTATTCTCGTCCACGACAGTTGGGCAAGATACTTTTTATCAGACTATTCGTTTGATTACGCCCTATGCGGATCCCATCTTCTTCGGGAGTGTCAAGGGATCATTGACTATGACGGACATCAGTAGGCAGTTGAAATGCAGACGCGACTACAAGAAACATAGACCAAGAAGACTAGCAAAGTAAATATCCCAGTAGAAGCACCGGGAATTTCTGAATGGGAAATGCGATGTGATACTATTTTGAGCTTAGATGAAAAGGGGTGGTTTACACCGCCTGATACCAACGCTCACATCAAACATGGACGAAAGAGCAAGAGCAAAGCCGAGAATCTAGACGTACGTTTTCGGCTCCATAAAACCGCCATTTTGTGGTTTATTCAAGATGTCCGTGTGCCTTTTTTATAATAGTTTGACAGAACGAGTTATTCGAATGATGAAAGTGAAACAAAAAAATCTCAGGATCTTCCCGTTCAGTCGGAGGTGCCGAGCAATTTGCGCGAATTCACGGCTTCGTTTCTACTCTCCGAAAACAGAACCGTGAAATCTTTCCTCCCTCAAATCAGTCCAATTCGGACGATTTTCCTATTATTAGGGTCTACCTGAGTAGTTACCTTGAAATATAGTACTACTTTTTTGCGCTAAATGAGCGTCTAGGTTCCGGACGCCAGCCGTACACAGCATGTGAGTTATATAGGCATTGTCGCAGAACACGGTGAATTTACTGTCGCCACGAATGAAAGTGGGAATCTAAATATTGATGAACTTTATAACGTTTCAGAGTGGGTCTGACAAAGTGAACTACTTTCCTTAATATGTGGATTAATCCTGCCCGAAGCTCTCGCTTGAGACGATTGACAGTCACGCCGTCAAAAAAACAGTATGTGATAGCTATTTCCCTAAAAGTGGAGGCGAGCAGACCCCTGTTGGTTACCGTAAGTAGATGCATTCGTAGAACCAAAGTCATGAACAACGTATGGAAGTGATGAACAGGTATAACCGATAAACAGTAATCTACGGGGGGAATAGAAGATTATTGCAGTAAATTGTGTTGGTGTATGAATGATGGAAAGGTTCATGGCTTTCAGAAAAAAACAAAAAACATCCAGTATTGCTTTTATTAAAAAGCGATACTGGATGTTTTTTTCTTTGTTAGGGAAGTGTCCTTGAAGATGCCTGTACAATGCCTTTCTCCAATTCTCCTATACCATTTTTCTTTCTGACAAAAATGAAGTAAGAAGCAACGGTCAAACCAGCTATAAGTAACGTAAGTACAGCTTGTACTCGCAATGATTCAATGATAAGCATTGCAATAAATATTCCCGCAATAACGACGATGGTTGCGTACGTTAAGTAAGGGAACAGCCACATTCTAATTTGAAGCGCTTCTGGTTTTTCCTTTTCAAGTCGTCTTCGCATTTTTAAATGTGAGAATGCGATGACCAGATAGACGAGCAGTGCCACAGCTCCAGACGAGTTTATTAGAAATAAAAATAACTTGTCGGGCGAGATATAACTGAAGATGACCGCGATATATGAAAAGATTGTACTGAATAAGATTGCCCGGATAGGGACGCCACTTTTACTTAATATTAAAAAGGCTTTTGGTGCATCGCCTTTCTGTGCCATCCCGAACAACATTCGAGAATTCGCATATAGTGCTGAATTTAAACAAGATAGAACTGCGGTTAAGACAACAAAATTCATAATCTGTGCCGCGGCAGGAATACCTACATAATCGAGAACAGCGACAAACGGACTGACAAGTAAGTTTGTGGAATTCCAAGGCAATAATGTGACTACAATCGCTATAGAACCGATGTAGAATATGAGAATCCTCCAAATAACGCTATTTGTCGCAATCCGAACCGCTTTTGCAGGGTGGTCAGACTCACCGGCTGCAATCGTAACAATTTCGGTACCCATGAATGAAAAGATGACTACTGTAATGCCTATTAAGACAGAACCAAATCCAGTTGGCATGAATCCACCTGCACCTAAAAGATTCAATGTACCGGGAGCCTCAACGCCAGGATACCATCCGAAAATAACACAAAGACCGAGAACGAGGAACAAACCGATACTTACGACTTTAATAAGGGAAAACCAATATTCAAATTCTCCAAAGGATTTTACTGAAAAAAGATTTGTCAGTGTTAGCAAGATAGTTAAAATTAATGCCATTAACCAAAGTGGAAAATCAGGAATCCAGTATTGCATAATAGCTGCACCGGCAATTGCTTCAATTGCTATAACGACTACCCAGAAAAACCAATATAACCATCCAATTGTAAAGCCTGCCCACGGTCCGATTGATTCGGATGCATAGGTGGAAAAGGATCCGCTTGTGGGATGGGCGGCTGCCATCTCACCGAGCATTCGCATGACTAAGACGACAATTGTTCCTGCAAATGCGTAGGATAGAATCGCGCCCGGCCCTGAAGCGTTAATAACCGCACCACTTCCGATAAACAGTCCAGCTCCGATGACACCTGCAATTGAAATCATACTGATGTGCCGGATTTTCAAATCTGGATTTAACTTACCTTGTTGATGAGACATCTACATTCCCCTTTGTAAAAGTGATTATTCTCTGAAAAAATGTCCATACTCTCAGTTAATTTACCTTAATCTGTCTGGAATGATTTTGTCAATCATGTTCATTTAGAATGAATGGCAGACCTCCTTTTCTATGTAAACGATTACAATATAATAGACTGAATATTCTTTCGAGACGTAAAATAAATCATACAGAAGTGAATTCGGAAATAGATTAGACATTTTGTAAGTGAATAAGATATTAAAATACACGAATTGTTAAATGGGCGCATAGTTAAGCCATTTTAAACACATTAGAACCCAATCGCTGGGTAAGTTCTATTTTACATCTGTTTTAAATGGTTTGGTAAATGTCCTTAACTATGGAAATAAAGCTTCTTGTCGCATGAGATGCTTGATTTGTAAAACCTAAACCAATAATTCGGTAAGCCTCTTCTTCAAATGAGAGGGCAGTGATGCCATCTGACACATTTTTTAAGACAAGTTCGGGACGGATATTAATCCCGATATTCGCTTGTACTAAGGCGATAATTGAATGATCGTCTGAAATTTGATAGTTAATAATCGGATTGATATTGTATTTGCTGAAAAAAGTTGTAACCTCACTATTCGGTTGCTTAGAAATGTAGTAGGGGTATGAATAGACTCATTTATTCATTAGGTAAAAATAGTCCGTTCTATTAGTGAGCGAAACTGGCTTTACTATTGTTGTCCTTCACCAGTTGATAGGCCATGATAGCAACTTCAAGCGCAAGGCGATTCGATGGTGCCATAAAATCTTCTCCTAGAAGTGTTTCCAACTTATCAAGCCGGTGGTACAGCGTTTGTCTAACTATAAACAGGCGGTCGGCGGTATCTTTTTTTGATCCGTTGCATTCAAGATAGACGCGGAGCGTTTCAAAAAGTTTGCTATCCATCTTCTGATCGTAGTTGAATATTACTGACAAGTAATCCTGGACGTATGTTTCAAGGTGGTCACTATTTTTTAAGAGAAGGAGAAGTCTATAAATGCCTAGTTTTTCATAGAAGTTTGTTTCCGCTATCTTAGATTCGTGTAGCGCAAGAACTTTCTTAGCTTCTTGAAAGCCCTTATTTATATCTGCAAAATCTTTGTAAACCATGCTTACTCCGAATGTACACTTGGTCCCATCAATGAAATTAGTGTCTTTCATTTCAACGACATGTTGGATAACTTGTAAAAAACGAGAGGTCTCATTTTTTAGGTGATCGGCGGCGATGAATGAAGCGATGATTGCAACCTTGTTTTTGCTGGATGAAACCGCGGGGAAAAAACCCATTCTTTTAAAAAGGGATCGGATCATCATCGACCTTTGTAGTTTGATTTCTTCCCAGTCTTCTTCGCCGTGGTTTGTTTCCTGTACATCCATCTGTAGTATAAAGATTCTAAAATGCAAATTACGACTCGCAGAGGGTAAATAACTTTGCAAATTCTCCTGTTCAAAATCCCTGCCGTTCAATAAATTTCGGACGAATTCATCTTCGTTATGCTGTTTCCGTTCTTCAATCGTGCGGTTACGCAACAAAATTTGTGCAACGGCAAGCGCAGCACGGTCCAATAGTAGGAAGGTAAATTCATCTGAGGTTGGTTGTTTCACTTGTAGGCACAGATAGCCCCAGGTTTGTCCAAGTCCCTTGACTGGAATGAGCGCAAATGTTTGTTCATCAAGTGTGAAAAATCTCTGTTCGGTACTGGTCGATGTGGAATTTACTAGATAATCCCGAATGGCTGTGTCCAAATCTTTAATTTCAGATGGGTAATAATATGGTTTTCCATCATCGGTGATGAATAGGACACTCTGCTGGAAAAATTGGTGCAGCTCTTGCAGGATTTTTAAAATGCCGTTAGGCGTAAGGGATAGAGCATTGAATTTCCTGGACAGCGTATCGAGTTGTGAAAGCATCTGATAGTGTTGATTGATAATAAATGTATGGAGATCCTGAGTGATATCAACAAATTTTACTGTATTCTCAAATACGATGATTGGAAAAGAGTGCTTGTTTGCCAGTTTGATAAGCTCAGACGGAATTTCCTTGAGGTAAGTTCCCAGCTCTATACAAATACACGCGACGTCTTTTTCTATGAGCTTCTTTACATACTTAAGTTGGGTAGGTAAATCGAGCTGTAGGCCACCTCCTGTTGTAAGAATCATTTCACTACCGTTTATTAATGACTCGAATTCATTTGCTTCCAGTACATGCGACCATTTCACTTGTCGCTCCAATCCAGCTTCTCCAGCAACGACTTTCGCACATTTGAACGAATCACGGGATAGAATATCGCCGACTGTCAATTTCAATTCATTCATCTAAAAAATGCCCCCCATAACGTTAAAATAGTAAGCTTATGATTTTACAATGTGTATAGTGACAATAGTCCAAAAAGTTTGTAAAGTATAATATGAAGTCTAACGAAAATAAGATTAACTAGCAAGACAAATAGAATTGGAGGAATAAAAATGACAATCACAGCAGTAGAGAAGAAAACGCTTACAAATTTCATCAATGGACAATGGGTAAAATCAACGACAGATAAATATGAAGAGGTACCGAATCCGGCGACGGGAGAAATCCTTGCGGAAGTTCCCATATCTACGCTTGAAGATTTAAATCTAGCGGTAGAGGCAGCGAAAACAGCATTTGCAAAATGGAAAAAGGTTGCTGTGCCACAACGCTCAAGAATCTTATTTAAATATCAGCAATTGCTAATAGAGAACTGGGACGCACTTGCAAGAATTATTACGATTGAAAACGGAAAAAACTATGCTGAAGCTTATGGTGAAGTGCTGCGCGGCATTGAGTGTGTCGAGTTTGCGGCAGGTGCGCCTACATTAATGATGGGTTATCAGCTTCCTGATATTGCAACGAACGTTGAATCGGGCATGTACCGCTATCCGATTGGGGTCATTGGAGGGATTACACCATTCAACTTTCCGATGATGGTGCCGTGCTGGATGTTCCCACTAGCCATTGCGAGCGGGAATACGTTTATCCTTAAGCCATCTGAGCGGACGCCACTCCTGGCAAACCGTCTTGGGGAATTGCTGCATGAAGCAGGTCTGCCGGATGGTGTATTCAATATCGTACACGGCGCACATGACGTCGTGAACGGTATTCTAAATCACCCAGATATTCCGGCAGTATCGTTTGTAGGTTCACAGCCAGTTGCTGAATACGTCTACAAAACGGGAACGTCGAATGGCAAACGTGTTCAAGCGTTAGCGGGCGCGAAAAACCATACAATCGTCATGCCGGATGCGGATATGGATGCGACGGTAACCAATATTATTAATGCCGCGTTTGGATCCGCAGGGGAGAGATGCATGGCTTGTGCTGTGGTTGTTGCAGTCGGCGATGTTGCGGATGAATTAGTCGGAAGATTAGTAGATGAATCTAATAAAATGACAATTGGTAATGGCTTGGAAGAAGGGATATTCCTTGGGCCGGTCATTAGGGATTCACATAAAAACAAGACACTTGATTACATCGAGTCAGGCGTTGAAGAGGGCGCGAAACTGTTACGTGATGGCCGCGATGATAAGTCCACTTCTGAAGGCGGTTACTTCGTCGGACCGACGATTTTCGACAATGTGACAACAGAAATGAAAATTTGGAAAGAAGAGATTTTTGCTCCTGTATTGTCAGTTGTTCGAGTGGATACATTAGAGGAAGCGATCGAGCTTGCAAATAAGTCGGATTTTGCAAACGGAGCTTGTTTGTTCACAGACAGCGCGAAAGCGATTCGCCAGTTCAGAGAAGAAATCGATGCGGGGATGCTTGGCATTAACCTTGGCGTTCCAGCTCCAATGGCATTCTTCCCGTTCTCTGGTTACAAGAAGTCGTTTTACGGTGATCTTCACGCGAATGGCCGTGATGGAATCGAATTTTACACACGGAAGAAAATGTTGACAGCACGCCACTAATCGTAACGGGGTCGTTCAAAATAGGGGATAAATGCTGAGGTTCTGCTGATGTAGGCTTCAGCTATAAAAAGGGAGTGGGGCAATTGACAACAGCTAAAGAAACGACAAAGTCATTAGTTCAAAAAGACCGTGAAAATGTGTGGCATCACATTTCCGCTTATAATGAAAAAAATCCGCCGATGATCGTAGAAAGTGGAGAAGGAGCATGGATCACAGATCATAACGGTGATCGTTATCTAGATGGAATGTCCGGGCTTTGGGCCGTGAATGTTGGGTATGGGCGTGAGGAACTTGCACAAGCCGCATATGAACAGCTGAAAAAACTGGCGTATGTACCGATGACGCAAAGTCACGAACCGGCAATTTTACTTGCTGAAAAGTTAAGTGAAATGCTTGGCGGCGATTATAAGATTTTTTATTCCAATAGTGGTTCTGATGCGAATGAAGTAGCATTTAAACTTGCGCGTCAATATCACCAACAGAATGGAGAACCGTCCCGTTTCAAATTCATCTCCCGTTACCGGGCCTACCATGGAAGTTCGATGGGTGCAATGGCAGCAACAGGGCAGGCATTACGGAAATACAAGTATGAACCGCTTGCGCCAGGATTCTTACATGTGGCGCCGCCAGATAATTATCGCAGACCAGCGGGGCAATCTATCGAAGAATATAATATTCAACGCGCCCAGGAGTTTGAAGAGAAAATTATTTGGGAGCAGAAAGAGACGATTGCTGGGATTATTATGGAGCCACTTATTACAGGAGGCGGCATCTTAATTCCACACCCAATCTATCTTGAAAAAGTTCAAGAAATCTGTAACCGTCACGGAGTCTTGCTTATTGTTGACGAAGTGATTTGCGGATTCGGTCGGACTGGGAAAGCGTTTGGCCATCAGCACTTTAATTTGAAGCCAGATATTATTACGATGGCGAAAGGACTAACGAGTGCTTACCTGCCACTATCTGTAACTGCAATCAGAAAAGATATCTACGAAAAATTTGATACAGGCGAAGAAAACAGTCATTTCCGTCATGTGAATACATTTGGTGGAAATCCTGCTGCTTGTGCAGTCGCATTAAAGAACCTAGAAATTATGGAAAGAGAAAATCTTTTTGATCGATCCGCTGAACTTGGTGAGCGACTGCTAAAAGAGCTAGCTAGCTTGAAAGACCATCCATTCGTTGGCGATATTCGTGGCCTCGGCTTCCTTCTTGGAATTGAGCTTGTTGAAGACAAAGAGACGAAAGAGCCTGCATCCAATGCCCGTGTCGCGAAAATTATCGGGGATTGCAAGGCAAATGGGCTTATCATTGGTAGAAATGGCGATACCGTCGCAGGCTTTAATAATATCCTGGCGCTGAGCCCGCCGTTGTCTTGTACCGATGAAGATTTTGATTTCATTGTTGCAGTTATGAAGAAAGTATTTAAGGAAAACGAAGCTTGATATAAGTAAATCAATTACGCCTCGGCGTAATTGCGTCCAGATTTTGAATCGAGCTTGCTCGATTGACTCCTTTCAAAATCTGTGACATCCGCCGGAGGCTTTATCTTTGTTCAGCGGGCGTTTGGACACCCGCTGAACAGGAAAACAAAACCGTATTATTCTCCCACCTATATAGGTGAGAGTCTTCTGCTGAATAAAGATAAGTTGGACATATGAATATAGCGTAGGCGAGCTTTACTCCGATATTACTGGAGTTAAGGCTCGCTATTTTTTTGATGTTGATTATGCGAACCCTAGACTGTGTACTGATTAATCTAGCGTAGGAGTCTTAAATGGGGAGGTTTCCTCTAGTGCAGCAGTCAAATATGTTGATTGGAGTAGGTGTTGTAAGGGAACTACATTCAATTTTGGACAAAATGTATAGTCAATGTGGCTTTGATTTTACAAAACGTAAAGCAGAAGTCGAAATTTCTATTAATATACTGATAAGGAAAAGCGGAATTCAGTTTAGCAATTTTAAATGCTCGAAAGGAATCGTGTTATCAATTTTTAAAAACGAAAACAGGGGGTTAATTAAATTATGAACAAGCTAGATCGTGTTGTAGGCGAAAATAAATCGGTGGACAAGCTATATCATTTTATTGGCGGGGTGAAATCGGAAGGGGCATCTGAACGTTATGGACCTATTTATAACCCGTCCACAGGAGAAAAAACTGCTGACTGCCCTTACGCAACAGCGATAGATGTGAACCAAGCCGTAGAGGCCGCAGATAAAGCTTTTAACACATGGAGGAAAACCCCCGTTGCAAAAAAGGTAGAAGTACTGTTCAACTTCCGGACGTTACTAATAGATGCAACTGATGAACTTGCTAGAACGATTGGGCGTGAAAACGGTAAAACAATTTCGGATGCAAAAGGAGAAATTAGCCGTGCAATTGAAGCGGTCGATTTTGCAATTAATGCACCGCATCTATTAAAAGGCGAGCATTCAACTGATGTAGGCGGAAACATTAACTCCTTCTCCATTAAACAGCCGCTTGGCGTTGTCACATGTATTTCACCCTTCAATTTCCCGGTAATGGTACCGGTTGCGATGACAACAATGGCACTTGTATGCGGAAACTCTGTTGTATTAAAACCATCTGAGCGCGTACCAAATTCTGCACTGTTCATATCGGAGCTTTGGGAAAAGGCTGGGCTTCCTGCTGGGGTATGGAGTGTGGTGAATGGTGATAAGGAAGCGGTGGATGCGTTAATCACACATCCAAAAGTGATGGCAGTCAGTTTCGTCGGTTCCACAAAAGTGGCGGAATATATTTATGAGGAAGCCAGTCGACATCATAAACGGGTAGCCGCATTCGGTGGTGGGAAAAACCATATGATCATCATGCCTGATGCTGATATCGATTTTGCAGTTGACTCTTTCCTTGGGGCTGCGTATGGAGCGGCTTCTCAGCGTTGTATGGCCCTGTCTGTCGCGATGCCAGTTGGTAAAAAGACGGCCGACATATTTGTCGAGAAGTTAATAAAGAAAGTAGAAGAGTTGAGAGTGGGTTCGTATGACGATGAACAAGCCGACTTTGGGCCGGTCATCACACAACAATCCAAAGAAGCAGTACTCAAATCGATTGAAGACAGCTTACTAGAAGGAGCAAAACTCTGTGTAGATGGCCGTAATCCCGACACAGGCCTAAATAGCAATGGGTACTATTTAGGCGCGACTTTATTGGACAACGTTACACCGGATATGGAGGTTTATCGGCAGGAAGTGTTTGGACCGGCAAGGATAGTAGTTCGTGTAAACAATCTGGGTGAAGCGATTGATTTGGTAAACGGCCATGAATTTGGAAATGGAGTCACGATCTTTACGCAGAATGGTCCTGCAGCCCGCGAATTCACGGAGAAGGTCGAAGTCGGCATGGTAGGTGTCAATGTACCAATTCCGATTCCAGTAGGCTATCACAACTTTGGAGGCTGGAAGCGTTCAAAATTTGGTGAAAGTCATATGTTCGGACCGGATACTGTTCGTTTCTTCACGAAAATTAAAACGGTGTCAGAAAGATGGCCAGAAACTACAGATATCAAAAAAGGTGTTGCATTCGATTTTCCAAGTAATCGGAATTGATTTGTTACTACTATTGATGGAGAAAGAGGGATTAGAAAATGACAAAAGTGATAAAGGATACATCGTCATTAGTTGAAAAGGATCGTCAAAATATATGGCATCACATTTCCGCCTACAATGAAAAGAATCCTCCGATGATCGTTGAAAGCGGAAAAGGGGCTTGGATCACCGATCATAAAGGTAATCGTTACTTGGATGGAATGTCTGGACTCTGGTGTGTGAACGTCGGATACGGGCGTGAGGAACTCGCGAAAGCTGCGTATGAACAGATGAAAAAACTGGCCTATGCACCTATGACCCAAAGCCATGAACCTGCCATTGAGCTTGCTGAAAAGTTGAATGAAATGCTAGGCGGAGATTATGTATTTTTTTATTCGAATAGCGGATCTGATGCCAACGAAGTGGCATTCAAGCTTGCACGCCAATACCATCAACAAAATGGGGAACCGTCACGCTACAAATTCATCTCACGTTACCGGGCTTACCATGGTAGTTCTATGGGTGCGCTCTCAGCCACTGGTCAAGCTCTACGGAAATATAAATATGAACAGCTCGTTCCAGGGTTTCTGCATATTGCACCACCTGATAATTACCGCAGGCCGGCAAATCAATCAGTTGAAGAATATAACATACAACGTGCGCTAGAGTTTGAAGAAAAAGTTATTTGGGAGCAGAAAGAAACAATTGCCGGGATTATTATGGAGCCTCTTATTACTGGTGGCGGAGTCTTGATCCCACATCCGATTTACTTGGAAAAAGTTCAAGAAATCTGTAATCGCCACGGTGTCCTTCTAATCATTGATGAGGTTATCTGTGGATTCGGACGAACCGGGAAAGCATTTGGCCATCAGCACTTTAACGTAAAGCCGGACATCATTACGATGGCGAAAGGGCTGACAAGCGCCTACTTACCGTTATCAGTTACAGCTGTGCGAAAAGATATTTACGAAAAGTTTGACACAGGTGAAGAGAATAGCCACTTCCGTCATATCAATACTTTTGGAGGGAATCCTGCAGCTTGTGCCGTGGCATTGAAGAATCTCGAAATTATTGAGAACGAAAGCCTTATTGCACGATCTGCCGAGCTTGGTGAACGTCTTCAAAAAGAGTTGGCAAGCCTAAAGCAGCACACGTTTGTTGGTGATATCCGCGGCCTCGGCTTCCTCTTAGGAATTGAACTAGTTGAAGACAAGATAACGAAAGAACCTGCTTCCAATGCACGTGTCGCCAAAATTATCGGGGAATGCAAGGCAAATGGACTTATTATCGGAAGAAATGGAGATACGGTAGCTGGTTTTAATAATATTTTAGCACTCAGTCCGCCATTGTCCTGCACTGACGAAGATGTAGATTTCATTATTGCTGTTGTAAAGAAAGTGTTTAAAGAAAACGAATGATACAAATGGGTAGAGGTGTGTATTCGCCTCTGTTTCCTAATTGTTGGAAAATCCTTAGTTTTTAGATGTTTTCTTTTTAAAAACTGTAGAAACCTGTTTCTCGCTACGGTTTTTCATCCGACGGAAGTTCTCGATATGTTTCCAAATTGCGATGCCGAATAATAATACTGCCGCTATAATGGGCCCGTATCCTTCTGCCCAAACTGCCATCGCGATGAGCGTCACGTACAGCATCAGCACGCCAAACACGAGAAAGTCTGTTACTAGCGCCACGATGACAAATAATGCAAAACCAACGAGTCCAACCTTCCAGTCGATGGCGAGCAGCACGCCAATAATCGTGGCGGTTCCTTTGCCGCCGTTGAACTTCATATAAAACGGGAAGTTGTGCCCAATCACGGTTGCAGTACCCGCGAGGAATAATAGTAAAGCTACAATTTCTCCTGGAAGTCCTGCATTCTCTGCGAAATATCTCACAAATAGGACAGCTACTGCACCTTTACCGATATCGATTGCAGCAACCAGTGCGCCGAATTTTTTCCCGAGAACGATTGTGGCATTCGAAGCACCGGCATTTTTCACCCCGGTTTCTTTTAGGTTAACGCCCGAAATTATCTGTGCGACAACCGATCCATGTAAGCAACCGATGGCATATCCCGAAACTAGTACACTTGTAATCCATAACCACATAACCATTCCTCCAAAACATTGGTAAATTAATTGTAACATTAGAGGTAAACGCAAGGTTCAGAAAAATTATTTAATAATCTCTTGACTTTGTCTCGCGCTATCTACTATACTATGTCACAAGATGGAAAACTGAATGATACAAACTCTTATCAAGAGCGGCGGAGGGAATAGGCCCTGCGATGCCCGGCAACCGACAAGCGACCAGCTTGTAAAGGTGCTACTTCCTACAGATCGGTTCGATGGATCTGAAAGATAAGGGGAGGAAAAAGCGAAAGCGTAACCCTCTTCTTAAGCGAAGGGGGTTATTTTTTATTTCCAAAATACCCCAGCGTCTCCGCAGATCACAATCAATTCCATCTAAAAAACTTTGGAGGTAATGACTTTGACAAAACTTAAACCCGAAACACTTCTTCTACATGGTGGACAAAAACCCGATCCTGTAACAGGTTCTCGTGCAGTTCCAATTCATAGAACTTCATCATTCGTATTTCGTGATACAGAACATGCTCAAAAATTGTTTGGACTGCAAGAAGCAGGCAACATCTATACGCGTATTACAAATCCAACCGTTGCTGTTTTTGAAGAACGTATTGCACTTCTTGAAGGAGGAACGGCGGCAGTTGCGTTATCTTCAGGAATGGCGGCTATTGCATTTTCAATCTTAAATGTCGCAGGCGCAGGTGATGAAATTGTCGCGGCAAGCAATTTGTATGGTGGTACGTATAATTTATTTGCCAATACGCTTCCGCGTTACGGCATCAATGTAAAATTTGTCGATGTAACGGATCCTGAAAACTTCCGCGCAGCGATTACAGATAAAACAAAAGCTTTATTTGCAGAAACAATTGGTAATCCAAGTTTACATGTGCTTGATATTGAAGCGGTTGCGGACATTGCACATGAAAACGGTCTACCACTTCTTATAGACAGTACATTTGCATCTCCATACGGTTCAAATCCAATCGAATTTGGTGCAGATGTCGTGATCCACTCTGCAACGAAATGGATTGGCGGACATGGTACAACAATCGGTGGAGTTGCTGTTGATGCGGGTACGTTTGATTGGACACAAGGACGGTTCCCAGGCTTTACTGAGCCGGATGAATCTTACCATGGCCTTCGTTATGGAATTGACACTGCAGGCGCGGCGTTTGCCACTAAGCTACGTGTGCAATTGTTGCGAGACTTTGGACCTTGCCTGGATCCGGATAGTGCCTTTAACTTCTTACAAGGACTTGAAACATTGCATCTGCGTGTGACAAGACATAATGAAAATGCTATCAAAGTGGCAGAATTCTTGAAACAGCATCCATCTGTTGAATGGGTAACGTATACTGGGAACGAAGATCACCCATCATATGACCTTGCGAAAAAGTACTTGAAAAACGGCTTCGGCTCCATTATCGTTTTCGGTATCAAAGGCGGGCGTGAGGCTGGTCGAAACGTAATTGACAACGTTAAAATCTGGTCGCACGTAGCTAACGTTGGCGATGCAAAATCCTTGATCATCCATCCTGCTTCAACGACGCACCAGCAGCTTGGCCCTGAAGATTTGAAAAAGTCAGGCGTTACCGAGGAACTAATTAGACTATCGGTCGGTCTTGAATCAGCAGAAGACATTATTGCAGATTTAGCGCAGGCTATTGAAGCAGCAGTAGCTGTAACAGTATAATTTTTGGAAGAAGGATGGCTATGACAATCCTCTTAGTTTGTTACGCCCTATAGCCATTTAAGAGAATTTGAAAAATGGGGACTTGTTATTAAGCAGTCCATGGAGGTGGCGAAATGCCGTCAATCAAGGTTGCTCTACTCGGCTTCGGCACTGTAGGTGAAGGGATTTACAGAATTTTGAATGAAAGAAAGAATGAGATTAAGCAACAAACAGGCTGTGAAATCGATATAGTTGCCATCCTTGTTCGCGATATAGCGAAAGTACGTCTAGCAACACCCGGGATAAAAGTGACGGGAGACATCCAGGACATACTGATGAACCCGGACATTGATTTCATCTTTGAGGCAATTGTTGGTGAGGAACCTGCTTATACGTATCTTTCAGATGCAATCGAAAAGGGCAAAAACATTATAACGGCAAATAAGAAAATGTTCGCGACACATGGTCCGGCATTATTGAAGCATGCGGAATTCCGGGGCGTTCAGGTCGGTTATGAAGCAACTACAGCGGGTGGAGTACCAATTATCCGTACAGTGAAAAACTTGTTACCTGCTGATCGAGTACGACGAATCAGAGGGATTTTAAATGGAACCTCAAATTTCATTTTGACAAAGATGCGGGAAGAGAAAGTTCCATTTGACACTGCACTTTTTGAAGCACAAGAGCTCGGTTATGCAGAAGCAGATCCGACTGACGATGTTAGTGGTAAAGATGCTTTTCGAAAACTGATGATTTTAAGTGCACTGTCATTTGGTACCCAGCCTGATTGGCGTGACATTCCGATAGTTGGAATCGATGGAGTTAAAACTGAAGATGTTGCGGAAGCATTAAAGGGGAAACTTCGTTATCGGCATATCGCGGAGATTTCAATCGATGAAAAGGGTGTCTTGCGAGGAAGTGTGGGTCCGGTACTAATTGGTACTGACAATCCGTTATATGGAGTCGACGGTGTTGATAATGCAATTATTGTTGAAACTGATTATCTAGGGTCCCTTACTCTTGTAGGCCCGGGAGCAGGCATGTATCCGACAGCGAGCGCATTGATCGGAGACTTCTTATATATGGTTGGACAACGTGAAAAGGTTCTTATCAAAAGTTAAGAAAAAGGCGATTCCATCTCAGGAATCGCCTTTCTTAACATTATTTCAAATTCATCAACTTTAATTCAGCTTTTAACGCTTTGAGCAACGCGACAACCATTAGCAGCATGACGAAAGAAAATGGCAGCGCAGCAATGATAATCGTATTTTGCAGTGCGGTGAGGCCGTTGACAGAAAGCAAAATCAGCGCAATTGTCGACTGGATAACACCCCAAATGAGCTTCACATTATTCGGCGGAGTCAACGAACCATTCGTTGATTGCATGCCAAGGACAAATGTCGCTGAATCCGCTGAGGTAACGAAGAAAGATACAATCAACAAAATTGCGAAGACTGATATGATGAACGACATAGGCATAACATTGAACATTTCAAAGATAGTTAGTTCTGTACTAGAAGCCGTCAAGTCGACAAGTCCTTTTTTCTGGATATCAATCGCTGTCGTACCAAATGCTGAGAACCAGAATGTAACCAGTAATGTAGGTGCAGCAAGCACGCCAATCATGAACTCCCTAATTGTTCGGCCTTTTGAAACGCGGGCGATGAACATACTGACAAACGGTGCCCAAGAAATCCACCATGCCCAGTAGAATATTGTCCAATCATCAAGCCATTTCCGGTCGGTAGAGTCCAATGGAGCTGTACCGAAACTCATTTGGATAAGGTTTGCAAAGTAACCGCCAAACGAATCAGTGAACATATTAAAAATGAGTAATGTTGGTCCGAGAACGACGATAAATCCAAGCAGTGCAAGGGTAAGAACAAGGTTTGTATTCGACAAGTATTTGATGCCCTTACTTAATCCAGACCATGCGGATGCAACGAACAGAACCGTTATGAATGCGATGATGACAAACTGTGAAAAGATATTAATTTCAATATCAAATAAATAGTTTAGGCCTGCATTAATTTGAACAGCGCCGAAGCCGAGTGATGTAGCGACACCGAATGCTGTTGCGAAAACGGCGAGTACATCGACGAGAGTACCCCATGGTCCAACCATTTTTTTACCGAATATCGGCTTCAATGTTGCTGAAATTAATCCCGGCTCCCCTTTACGGAACTGGAAGAAGGCTAACGATAGCGCAATGATCCCGTACATGGCCCATATATGAATCCCCCAGTGGAAGAAAGACTGACGTAAGGATTCTTTGAAAGCTTCATCCGTATTTGGATCTTCCGAGGCTGGACTGATAGCAAAGTGTGATAATGGTTCAGCGGCACCGTAAAAGACAAGGCCGATTCCCATTCCGGCGGAAAACAGCATGGCAATCCAAGTGACTGTAGAGAACTGCGGGCGATCCGTGTCTTTTCCAAGCCGTATTTTACCGAATGGACTAACGATGAAAAAGAAACTGAGCGCTAACATGAATGACATGAGCAGCATATAGTACCAACCGAATGACGACGCAACAAAGTTTCTGGCATTCGTTGTGACGGCTTCAAAACTTTCGGGTGCGAATGCACCATATCCAACGGTCAATATGATAAGACCAATTGTGATATAAAAAACGTTTGATATTTTCTTCATACTTCCCCCTCGTGTTACTGGTAATGTAGAAACAGTTTTTAACTATACTAGCAAAATGTAATGAAAGCAACTGTGCGGTTAAATAAGTATTCCCGTTAATAAGCCTTTCCATTCGTGTTCAGGGACAATGCGGAGTACTCTATTTAAATGAAAACAGCTGAAAATCCATAGATTTTCAGCCGGTTTCTCAATCTTCATCTTTAATGTCGCGATCGGGTGGAATGGGTTCGTTACGCCATTCGTCAATTTGGTGTTTTAATGTTTCGAGTTGTTCTAAATAAAGACCAAACTGATCTTTGTTCACTAGAAATTGTTCGCCGTCATGGACAGAACGAATCCGTCCTTCTCTTACATACTTCTGAATTTGTTCGACGGGCATGCTAAGATATTCTGCAGTTTCTTGAATGGAGATATACATCTAAGCCCTCCTTGGAAAATTCAGTTGAAGACAAAGTGGCGGGTGCTGTTTCGGTTAAATCAATTTCTTGAAGTTTAGCCGTTTATTCAAAGCCATCATAATCGGAATTCCAATTGCCATGACAACAAATTCACCGATTGCAACTGTTAACCATGTAAGTAGGAAAGGGAGCTCTAATGCTAGGTTTAACTCGAAAGCAATGATGAACATGGTAAAGGTGAAAACTAGTGTGTTGAAGACCATTCGCTTGAAAACTCCAGATATGAATTTAGCGGAAAATATCGTGATTGAAAGAGCTATAATTGATTGACTCACGCCGAAAAATAGATCATACATGCCAAGTGGAGAAAACAAGTTTGTGACGAATACTCCGAGCACAATACCAAAGAAGAACTTCTTATTAAACACTATAAGATGGTTGAACAGCTCGGAGATACGAAATTGGATTGCTGAATAAGCCAGTGGTGCTATTAATAGAGATACGGCTACATATAAAGCGGCAATGATCCCGCTTATGGCCATTGTTTTTATTTTCATTACTTATTTCCTCCTAGTTTTTTAGCGTGGGATGGTTACGAACCACGTGTGAACAATTAGTGATTATAGTACATAGTTACTAGTCGTGTCAAGTGAACTTGAAATGTTGGAACTCTCGAATTATATGGTATCTTCTATATATAAAGGGAAAAGGAGCAGTGGAATCATGTCGCAGCGAATTGCCTACACAGTCGTGTTGTTAGGTGCAATACTATGGGGAACAACGGGCACTGCACAAACGTTCCTCCCGCAAACCATCCATCCATTGACAGTTGGTGCATCACGGCTTGCGGTGGGTGGTTTTTCATTGCTGATTCTATTACTAATCATGCGTAAAATTGATTTCCGGAATTGGCCGTGGAAAGCTACGATTTACGCGGCTATTTCAATGGCCATTTTCCAGTATCTATTCTTTTCTTCTGTTAGATTAACCGGTGTCGCGATAGGGACGGTCGTTACCATCGGCAGTTCGCCTGTTTTTTCTGGAATCATCGAATGGTTCTTGTTAAAACGCCGTCCGACATTTATTTGGATTACAGCTACCGCTCTTGCGATTGCAGGGTGTGCACTGCTATTTTTAAATAAAGACGGTATCGTTGTTAATCCGGTAGGTGTTTCGATGTCGCTTGGTGCAGGGCTATTGTTTGCCTTTTACGCACTTGTAAATAAAGAAGTACTTGAAAAAGTGGATGCTGTACCTGCAGTTGCAGTCATCTTTTCCATTAGTGCAATGATGCTGATGCCATTTTTGCTTTTATTCGAAACGGAAAGTCTGATTTCCGCTCGGGGAATATCTGTGGTACTGTATCTTGGAATAATTACGACAAGTGTAGCGTACATCCTATTTTCAACCGGATTAAAAAGAATTCCATCGTCATCTGCCGTTACCCTATCACTTGCTGAACCGCTTACTGCAGCTGTTTTGAGTGTTATTGTGGTTGGTGAGCATCTCGACGTAACGTCTTGGACGGGCATTGCTATGTTGCTAGGCGGAATCCTCGTATTGACGCTCAGTGGTAGAAAAGTGAAGAAGTCTAGCTTGATAAATGAATAAACCCCTGGTATCCCTATCGGTATTTGGGAGGCCAGGGGTTTTTTGCCGATATATATGTTGAACAAATGAATACGGGAGGCCATTGAAAAAGTCACGAAACAAGTGAGTGAATTAGAATTTCTGCTAATACCGCTTCTGCGCTTTGTGGATGCCTCCCGCGATAAGCCGGAAAGGAGACCACTTTCAGTCTTATTGCTCCGGCTACCACGAAGTCGCGCCTTCGCTGGATGATCTATCTTAGAAAGCACATTTCATTGTCAGGGATAAGACCTGCAGCTCGCAGTGTGTCTTTCTTCAATGAAGTTAGTATCAAATAGTAATCACATCATAATCTCATTCTATATATCTCAAAATCACTTTCAATAATGGAACACTCCAGCGCAAGCGCGACAAGGGGTAGCCGAAGCCGTGAGACTGGATGCGAAGCGCTGATCCAGGCTCAGGGCCAGAGGCATCCCCAAAGCGCCAAGCGATCTAAAATGTACACTCTGAACTGAAACGCCATCATTAATGAACACTCCAGCGCAGGCGCGGTAAAGGGGTAGCCGAAGCCCTGAGACTGGATGCGAAGCGTTAATCCAGGCTCATGGCGAGAGGCATCCCCAAAGCGCCAAGCGGTCTATAATCCACACCCCGAATCACAACTCTCTCATTAAATAGATTCAACGGGATTCTTTAATTGAACATATATAATCTGTTCTTAAGACTTTCTTCATAATTACAGTTGGTGAATGTTAAGATTTGGCGGGTACAATTGGTATCATAGAGAAAAGCGAGGTGCGGAAGATGGCGAAATTCACAGTGCTTGTAGCGGATGACGATCAGGACATCCGTAACGGGATTGAAATATATTTGAAAAATGAAGGTTATGAGGTACTGAAGGCGGCGGACGGTATAGAGGCGCTTGAGCTACTGGAGTCGAATGATGTCCATCTTCTTATTCTCGATATTATGATGCCAAATATGGATGGTATTACTGCGACATTCAAAATTCGGGAAGCGCGCAATATCCCGATTATTATGCTGAGTGCGAAGGTGGAAGACTCTGATAAAATCCATGGACTATCCGTTGGCGCAGATGATTATGTGACGAAACCTTTCCATCCGATGGAGTTGATGGCTCGTGTGAAGTCGCAATTACGTCGCTATATCCAATTTGGGACATACGATGGTCAGAAAAAAGTAGAAATCGACGGGTTAGTTCTGGATGAAGAAGCAAAGGAAATCACTATTGATGGTGGCGTGGTAAAACTGACACCAATTGAATACAAAATTACAGAGTTGCTGATGAAGAATGCGGGGCGTGTATTTTCTATCAACGAAATCTACGAACGCGTTTGGAATGAAGCAGCGTACAATGCTGAAAATATCGTTGCGGTACATATACGTAAAATACGCGAAAAAATCGAAGCAGATCCGAAAAATCCGAGATATGTAAAGGTGGTGTGGGGCATTGGTTACAAAATCGAAAAATGACTGGGCTGTAGTTTGGTCAATCATCGCGATTGTCATTGCCGCTTTGAGTATCGGTTACTGTTTCTCCCACATCATTGACCTGGTCGGAAATGGAATGGAACGTTCCAGTAGGGCGATTGCTTACTTCACCCGGATAGTGAAAGGAAATGTGTGAATATGAAAAATAAACGAATGCCTCTTATTGTCTGGTCGATTCTTATCGCCTTGTTTTTAACTGCGCTTGTCTCTTTTATAAATACGGGTCCAAGGTTTATCGGGAATAGCTTTGTTGATACAGAGGATTTTAAATCTGAAATGGAGTATTTTTACGATAAAATTAGTACAACCGTTTTGAATCCGATTGATGTGGAAAAGGAGAAAAAACAAATCAAAGTATCAAAGGAGGAAATCGACGAACATCGTGAGCGTTACGGCACATTGGCTGAACAAATTTCCAATATTACAGCCCAATATCAAGACCGAATTGAAGAAGCGAAAGCGGCTGGCAATGAAGTGTTAAAAATAGAACTGATTAAAGAGCAAGAAGTGAAAATAGATGATATTCGAAAAAACTTCCAAGATGATAAACATGTAGAGGCAAAAGTCCGTGAAGAAAAAGGAGAAGCGCTTGAACAATATGTAAGTGAAAGATTCAATGGTGTGGACGATTATAACTTCCGGTGGGTTGCCTATGAGTTGAAAGATGTGGAAACGGGTGAAACGTTTGCGTCCGGTGATGTCAAAGCGCCCGCGGCCTACAAGAGAATGTACAATTCCAAGGAAGGGTACTTCAAGGCTAAGTCACTTCGAATAAAAAATGCTGATTTATACCAGTACACAAGAAACCATACCGGGGAATACATCGACAGTAACCGCTCAATAATCGGAAACCCAGATCGGACTTTCGAGGGTATTGTCGTCATTTCAAAAGGGATATCACAGGAAGGGTCTCATGGTCAACATGCAGCCTGGTTTAACAAATCAAAATATATTGCCTATAGCACTTGGGTTGTCGGGCTAATTGCATTAATCCTTCTGTTGACAAAGTTTCGTTTCAATAAGAACTGGGTGAAGGATAGAAGAGGGGCAGACTGGTATAATCGTTTAAAAATCGATGTAAAAGGAGCTCTGCTGGTTACAACATTGCTGATGCTCTATATTAATTTATTGTTTGTTGCAGACTATGCTTATTTTTATAGCCTCGAAAATTTGGTCATATATGCAATTTCTTTTGTTTTCCTTACACTCCTCGTATTTCTAACAGTGTTACAGCTGGTTAATTTCATGGAGCGAATAAAAGATGAAGTGGTGTTGAAACAAGAAATTAAGGATAGTTATAGTATGAGATTTATACTTGCATGGCAAGGGATGTTTTTGAATCGTTCAATTGGTGTTCAATCGTTCCTTCTATTAATTGGCTTTTTCCTAGCGGGCATCGGGTTTGCCGTCGTTCTCATGCAACCCATATTAATTATGATTTACATTCCACTTGTATTGTTTGCTGGGCTGCCATTCCTCTATATTTTCGTGAGAAGAACGGCGTATTTGAATCGTATTATTGTGGCTACTGAAGCGATGGCGAATGGACGTCTTCATGAGGAAATTAAAATCGAAGGAAAATCACCGCTTGCAGACCATGCGCGGAATCTCAATAACCTACGCGAAGGTGTCCGCAGTTCCATGACCGAACAAGCGAAGAGTGAACGCCTAAAAACGGAACTTATTACGAACGTTAGTCATGATCTTAGGACACCATTAACGTCCATTATTACGTACACGGATCTATTGAAAAAGGCAGATATCACAGCTGAAGATAGAACAAAATATATAGATATTTTAGATAGGAAATCACAGCGTTTAAAGACATTGATTGAGGATTTATTTGAAGTTTCGAAAATGGCAAGCGGTAACTTGGAGCTTCACAAACAACGTGTCGATTTGACACAATTGCTTCAACAAGCACTTGCAGAGCACGAAGAAGAAATTTCGAAATCGGGCCTTGATTTTAGGGTGAACTTACCAGAGTCTACGCTTGTTGCCTATGTCGACGGAAAAAGATGGTGGCGCGTACTGGATAATTTGATTGTCAATGCCATTAAATACACATTGCCGGGTACCCGTGTCTATATTACACTTCGAAAAGTGGGAGATAACGCAGAATTCGTCGTGAAAAATGTGACGAAGTATGAGCTTGGTGAAAACACCGACGAATTGTTTGAACGATTCAAAAGGGCTGATGCATCACGCCAAACGGACGGTTCTGGACTTGGCCTTGCGATAGCACAATCCATCGTCGATTTGCATAATGGGAATATGAAAATTGAAGTAGATGGAGATTTATTCAAAGTAACGGTCGTCGTGGCGGCGGTTTAATAAATGGACAATGATGTGAGCTGTACGCAATGCCTTTACTCAAGGGTATTGCGTACAGCTTCTTTCTATTTGCGGATTCATTACGATTGAAATGGGTTTACGGCTTTCCTTTGGCGGGAATGATTAGGTAAAGTACGCAAATTGATCATTCTTTCAATAGAAGTAAATAATATACACTCCAACAAGTAAAACACCGATATCTGCAAACATATGAACTGTCCAAGAGGGCAAAATGGTTCCACTTTTTTCATTGGCCAACTGAAAGATTACTCCTCCCAACCAAAGTCCTGCAACGGCAACTACGAGAAGTGCTGGACTGAACCAAGGTAGAAAAATTGCGATATGGTAAATTGCGAACAGGAAGGATGGAACAAGAAACCGGACTTTTGAATTGCTCATAATACTAGGCAACAGGCCGCGGAAGTAAAACTCCTCCAGTATCGAATTACCGAACAAGATATAGAATCCGATGAAAGGGAACACTGTAGCTGTTACACCAGCGTCTTCTAAATCGACAATAAGTTCATTGAGATTAATGAATGGCTTTAATAGGAGAAATGACATGATGATAACGGCCATTATTAAGATTCCCGAAGCGATTGCGATACCCATACTTTTAGAATCTGTACCGCGTAATCGTAAGAATGGAAATCCAAACTTCCTATATAAAATGAGTGGAATCAGTAGAAATAGAACAACCTTCGCCATCGTTTTCCATATGTATTCAACCTCAAGACTTTGTTCAATCCAGATAAGAATAGCGATGTTGATTAGCGGCATAGCAAAAAAAAGCGATTTCTCCAAAAAATCCCCCCTGTTTATTGTAAATAAGACGAAATAGTGGGATAATGGTTTCACAGGATTCTGAAAATAGGTTTGCGTCTCTTCAAGGTTATTTAGTGAATGAAGGGCATCATACGTTCAGAAATCCGTAATATATTAATCTTTTCAATGGGTTACTTGAATTACTACTAGCAATACTTGTGTTAACGCTTGGCTATTTTTGATAGCGAAAGTTAAAGCAACAAGACTCAAAATAAAAAAACGAGAACCGTGCGAGGGGACGGACGGAAAGCGTAATCGATGAGACCACTACAGGCAATGGTATATCCGCCTCGAATGTTCCTGATGGCTTTACAGCTCCACTTTTGGAAAGCGTATCCCGGTTCCCCGTACGAAGAGGGAGGATTTAAAGTAGATATGACAAAATCAGATGGCAATTATCCAAACAAAGACGATCTAGAACCAAATGTTAAAGGGATGTCTAAATCCGATGAGCTACCGCTTGCGGATCCTTCCGATTCAAATACATCGGAAGTTTTCAGAGAAAATGAACAGGAAGAGACGGGTGAGAACAAACCGTCTGCTTTCGCCGAAAATAAGATAAATAATACGAATACGGGTAATAATAAACCGGTATCGGGCGTAGGTTCTCCTAATGGCGAGGTAGATAAAGAAAAGAGCAGTTTTGACCAGCATACACACGACAAATGGAACAAAGAGAAACCGAATGAAGATCCTTTTAAACCATAATTAAGCAGCGGTCACCCCTACATGGAGTGACCGCTTTGATTTCCCCCGAGGGTACGATAGAGTAGAGGGGGAGAATTAAGAAAGGGATGATTATAATCGAAACATTGAATCAATTGAAATTCAGTCGTATTTACACGCTTGGCCGTGTAGCCAAAATAAGTGAAAAGGCATGGGACACACAACCTGCAGGATTCAGTAACACGATTCGCTGGAACGCGGGTCATATTTTTGTCTCTATGGAAACACTTATTCAAAAAGCGGTGGAGGGCTATGAGCTTGTTAATCCGGAATGGATTTCATTTTTTGTATCGGGCTCGACTCCAGAGAGCTGGGAGGGGAACATCCCTTCTATTGAAGAACTTCTCGTGGCGTTAGAGGAACAACCGGAGCGTATTATGAAAGCACTTGATGGGAAACTGAGCGATTCGTTACAAGAACCGATGTCAATTGGTCCTTTGCATACGATGGTAACAGTAGATGCGGTCGCTCAATTTGTAATTTGGCATGAAGGCGTTCACGCAGGCATTATTAACGCGTTGAGCCGCTTGGTGGGGGAATAATTATATAAGTAAGGTAGCCACTTAGGGACGGAGACTATCCGAATCTACGTGGCTGCCTTTTTTTATATGCCTGTCGCCTCTGGACAGGTTTACTGCGCTATTGATACGTCTAGCTCCGTGCGCCAGAGGCTCGGGTCATAAGTCGGTTTGGCTGTGCAGCAAAGGACGCTGCTTCGCCAACTCGCCTTATGCCTGTCGCCTCTGAACGGCGCCCTGCGCTTTTGATACGTCTAGCTCCGTGCGCCTAGAGGCTCGGGTCATAAGTCGATTTAGCTCTGCAGCAAAGGACGCTGCTCCGCCAACTCGTCATATGCCTGTCGCCTCTGAACAGGCGCTCTGCGCTTTTGATATGTCAATTGACTAGTTCGTGTGTGAATGCATAAATGACCGCTTGCGTCCGGTCTTGGACTTCCAGTTTAGAAAGCAGGTTGCTGACGTGCGTCTTCACTGTTTTTAGTGCAATAAATAAATCATCTGCGATTTCCTGATTCGTTTTTCCTTTCGCAAGATGCATTAAAATTTCAAGTTCACGTTCCGTTAAGTCTTCATGCGGCTGCCGGTCCTTACCAGCTCGCATTTTTTGCATCATCTTTGTAGTTACTTCAGGCTCCAACACCGTCTGTCCTTTCAAAGTTTCACGAATTGCTCCCGCGATTCGCTTGGCATTTGAGGTTTTTAATATATAGCTGAGGGCTCCGGCTTCTAGTGCGGGATACACTTTATCATCGTCTAAAAAACTTGTAACAATGACAATCTTCGCTTCAGGCCACTCTTTAATAATCTCCGCAGTTGCTTCTGCACCATTCATTTCAGGCATAACCATATCCATTAAAATAATATCGGGGCGTAGTGAGAGTGCTTTTTCTACTGCTTCTCTCCCGTTTTCTGCTTCACCGATAACTTCCATATCCGGTTGAATCTGCAAATAAGCTGACACACCAATCCGGACCATTTCATGATCATCCACTAATAAGATCTTGATCATTCGATTCATCTCCTCTTCGCGCAGGCAATTTCACTTCAACAATTGTACCTTGGGATGGTACAGAAACAATTTTGCATGATCCCCCGATTTCAATTGCCCGTTCTTTGACATTTTGGAGTCCATAGGATCCGCCTTTTCCATCACTATCCTTGAATCCAATCCCGTTATCTTGCACGCGGAAAATAGCAAGGCCATCCCGTTCTACAAATAGTACATCGACTTCTGTTGCTTGTGCGTGGCGAAGCGTATTGGATAACGTTTCCTGTGCAATTCGGAACAAATGATCTTCCGCCCCTTTTGAGAGATTTACTTCTTCTAAACGAAAACGGATATCGAATAGTACTTTCTCTCTTAGTTCAACGAGTAGCTCTTCAAGTCCTTCTGTAAGTGATTTATTATTCAAAGCTGCTGGTCGCAGATGAAGAAGTAAAGCCCGCATTTCTAGTTGCGCCTGCTGTACAACGCGTTCGATTTGGAGCAAAGGTTTTTGTGCTGATAAGTCGTCGTTGTTTTCCGTGATAGCAGATATTAGCATCGATGCAGCAAATAGTTGTTGGGAGACGGAATCATGCAGTTCGCGTGCAAGCCGCTGTCTTTCTTGAATGATGCGCTCTTGGATAATTTTGTCTTGTGCTTCTGCTCGTTCATCAATAATCCGCTGCAAACTTTTTCGTTGCGTTTGAATGACAGTTGACACTGAACCAATTGCTCGGTCCATGCGTGGAGAAAGTTTCTCTTTTAAAATGACATCTTTTTCAGCATCGATTAATCCAGTTAATCTCTGCTCGATTGCTTTCTCTTTTGAACTTCCTAAAGTACCACTCCATAGGGCTATTCCCCAAGCAAGCACAAAAATCGTATTTAAAACCCACCAACCAAGCGGAACCTCCGCAAATTGCAACTCGAAAAAGGCGAACCAACTTTCCTCCAATGGTAGGCCAAGGAGGAAGTAGACATACACCGCTGTAATGGCCAGAAGTAGTAGTGATAGCATAATACCGCGTCCGATGACTGCTTTCATTTTCTCGTCACCTCAACATCCCCGGCCCAAGTGGAAAGTGTAATGATGAGTTCAGGAGAATCAGGCATTTTGCCTTCATAACTGTCTTTCATATGAAGCGTTTCATTGATAAGTCGTTTTCGATGGATGCCAAAAATTCTGGCGTCACCAATTAATGTTGTGTAATGAATACGAACGGGAATTTCATAAGGTACCTCAATTTTAATTTTCCCAAATCCCTGTCTCACTGAAATTAAAGAGGTTCCTTTTGGTAGCACTGTATCCGTCACGTCGATGTGGATATCGCTGAAGAATCCCTGAACGTGAACATCTTCCCACTCATAGGACGAAAAAGGGGAGGATTGGACAGAAAATAACTTGTTTTTCCAAATGCCGTTCGGAGTTTCCTGTTGGAATTCTTTAAGTGGACGCATGATTTCTTCAGATGGTATGCCTTTCCATAACTTCACTAATATATAGACGAGACCCCCGAAAATAAGCAGTCGTAAGCTCCACAATGTAAATAACGCAATCGCGATGAAGAAAAACCCAATGAAAAAGAACGGTTTTGAGCGCTTCTTCGATCCGTAATAAATAAATCCGGCACCAAGAAGGGCGAACATGATATTCCCGTTATGAAAGAATGCTGATTCGACAAATATGAGCAGCAGAAAGGTTAATCCCCAAAATGTAATTTTGCTCGTATTCATTCGGTCCATTTTTTGCTCCTCCTTCTTGAGGTCGGATTTTTTGAAAAAAGGAAAAGGAAGGCGGTCAACTATTGCCATTTCCTGAAGACACCCTCCTCCTATAGTCTAGTTTACACAACTTCCGTCTCTATTGCGGAACTTTTCTCTAATGATTGAAGTCGGCGGTCCATTGAAGACGTTTCGAATTCACGTTCAATCTTCCCACCAAGGTTTTCAATATACTTTTTCATCTCACCGATTGTGCCCATGTTACTGTCTGCATTTTTCGGTGAAATAACTTCGTCCATACGGTGATGGGCGCGCGTTACGTTTTCTTTGCCCATCAATTGTAGCTGACGCACTTTCATATCTTTTACTTTATGTTTCATCTCTTCGAATTTACGCTCTAAAGAGATTAATTCGTAAGCTGTCTCCATAACACTTTCAGATAGTTCTGCAGCACGTGTATCGTACGCGGAAATTTCTTCTTCAGCGAATGCGATTAGGTCTTGTTCACCAGCAACTATTGCAAGTTCAAGCTGACTCCGACGTTTGTCCGCCATTTTTTCTGCTTCTGACAATTCTTTTTGTAATTCAGTTTGCAGTGTGCTTTGTCGTTCAAGTAATTTCCCGATTGAATCAGTCTGTTTTTCAGCCTCACGAATATATTGGTTCAACATTGCGATTGGGTTCTTCGTTTCCTTTTTGTCGAATAGAGTATGGAGATCTGCTTGTACCGAGTATTTAAATCTATTCCAAAGTGAGTTCATTAATAGTTCCTCCTCTTATTTTGTAATGTCATTCCATTGGCGTTCAAAGTTTACAAAGGGATCGTTTGAAACATTACTGATGACATTGTTGTTTTCTGAGCCTTTCCATTTACGCCAAGCATACCAAACACCGAGAATTGCGAGGATCCCAATGAACGCTGGTACATTCGCTATAGCGCTTAACAAGGCAAGAATGAGTACGCCTCCCCAGAAAAATTTCGAGATTGTAGAATTACTTTTTCTGAAATAATGGAACCCTGCATAAGCAATCAATGCAGAAAAGGCAAGTGCAAGAAGTGATCCAAGATTCACAAGGACGATGATTGCTGCCGTAATACCAAGTACTGCAAAACCAAGTTTCTTCATGTTTTGTTCCTCCTTTCGTTTGTAGCTTAATCTTATAACGATTTTACACTTGTCCAAACGGGCGCTGTACGGATTTGCAACTCGGTCTTAAGGCTGAGTTGATTTACTATAGCTATGGAAAATAGTAGGGATTTCATGTAAACTGTTGTTATGAGAATAATCTATGAATTTAGTAAACTGTCGAAATAACAGTTGCGTGTAGAAACTAAAAATGGAGTGTCATTGTAAAGTCGCTTATCTGAGAGGGGTGATTGGGGAATGAAAGAAGTTGTTATTATTGAAGGGGTACGGACCGCGATTGGTAGAAGAAAGGGAAGTTTTGAAAATTATAGACCAGATGACCTCGCAGCGATAGTGCTTGAGGAGCTTGTCAAGCGTGCCGGAATTGATAAAGGCGCAATTGAAGACGTTATTTTAGGATGTGTGACGCAGGCAGGAGAGCAGGGCGGTAACATTGCTAGAACTGCAGCACTTATCGCTGGATTTCCTGTTCATGTACCTGGAGTAACAATCGATCGACAATGCGGCTCAAGTCAGCAAGCTGTGCATTTTGCGTCACAAGCCATTCTTTCGGGAGATATGGATATTGTCATTGCGGGCGGCGTGGAAAGTATGACGCGCGCCCCCATGAAGTCCAACATGGGAGAATCAAAACCAAGTCCAAAACTCATAGAAAAACATGAAATTATTAATCAAGGACTATCGGCGGAACGAATCGCTAAAAAATGGAGTTTATCACGCGAGGAACTTGACCGCTTTTCATTCGAAAGCCACCAAAGAGCAATACGGGCAATCGATGGAGGGAAGTTTGAAGAAGAAATCGTCTCTGTCGAAATCACGAGAGATGATGGTACAACTGAAATGTTTTCTAAAGATGAAGGGCCTCGTCCCGAATCGACAACGAAAGTGCTGGCTGGGTTACGAACAGTCTTTGATGAAAATGGCGTAATCACTGCGGGTAATGCTAGTCAAATGAGTGACGGCGCATCGGCGGTACTTCTAATGTCACAGGAGAAAGCGAATGAGCTTGGACTCAAACCGATTGCCCGCATTGTTGCGCGTTCTGTTGTAGGGTCTGATCCCACGTTAATGCTGACAGGGCCTATAGAAGCGACCCGGATAGTATTAAAAAAAGCGGGTCTTTCAATAGAAGATATGGATACGTATGAAGTGAACGAGGCATTTGCACCAGTTCCACTAGCTTGGCTGAAAGAAACCGGGGGAAATCCTAAGAAATTGAATCCGAACGGCGGTGCCATTGCACTTGGCCATCCGCTTGGCGCGACTGGAACGAAATTGCTCATATCAATGATCCATGAACTAAAACGGACAGAAGGCCGATACGGATTGCTCGCGGTTTGCGAAGGAATGGGTATGGCCAACGCTACAATTATCGAACGCATTTAACAGGGAGGAATGAAGTTCAATTCAAAATCTTGACGCAATCACACCGAGGCGTGATTGAAAAGGGGGATTCAGGGATGGAAATGGAGCAGGTTGTCGCAATCGTAACGGGTGGAGCATCAGGTCTTGGGGAAGCCACTGTAAGAAGAATAATCGATACCGGCGGAAAAGCAGCTATTTTCGATATGAATGAAAAGCGTGGATTGGCACTTGCAAATGAGTTTGGGGAAAAAAATGTTGTATTCTTGAAAACGGATGTGGCAAGTGCGGAAGAAGTGGAGGCGAATGTAGCCTCCGTCAAAGGGACTTTCGGAAAGGTAACTGCCGTAGTCAATTGCGCAGGGATTGCGACACCAGGTAAAGTCGTATCGCGAGGTACTCCGATGGGGCTTGAACAATTTGAACAAGTGATACGGGTTAACTTGATAGGGACCTTTAACGTGATTCGTGTGGCAGCGGCTGCTATGCAAGAGAACGAACCAAACAAAGAAGGCGAGCGCGGAGTTATTGTAAATACAGCCTCCGTTGCTGCATTCGAAGGGCAAATTGGACAGAGTGCATACAGTGTATCAAAAGGCGGTGTCGTTGGGATGACATTACCGATTGCACGTGAATTTGCGGCATTCGGGATTCGTGTGATGACAATTGCGCCGGGTCTTGTAGAAACACCGCTGTTTGACGGATTACCTGAAGCTGCGCGTTTATCACTTGCTTCAATGGTGCCGTTTCCGAAACGACTTGGCCGGCCGAACGAATATGCAATGCTTGTTGAAAGTATTTTCACGAATACGATGCTAAACGGTGAAGTCATCCGGTTAGACGGTGCGATCCGGATGCAACCGAAGTGATTTGGAAGTCGAGAGTTAAAGATATATCATCGACGAGCGCTGATAGATAACATAAATCTTTTTGAAGCACATGGAAAAAAAGAGGGGGTTAACCAGTGGGGAAATACAGATTTGAAACAGATGAGCATGACATGTTTCGGGATTCGCTTCGAAAGTTTCTTCAGAAAGAAGTAGTTCCAAATTATGACTTATGGGAAAAAGAGAGGCTTATTCCGATTGCATTTTGGAAAAAACTTGGACAAATGGGCTTTCTTTGTCCGCAAGTTGAAGAACAGTACGGCGGGCTCGGACTTGATTTTAGCTACGGTGTCATCATCGGAGAAGAACTCGAACGCGTAGGAGGGGGTCTTACCGGAGTGGGTTTACACAATGACATCGTCGTTCCTTATATCGAATCGTTTGGTACGCCAGAGCAAAAAGCACGCTGGCTGCCGGGTTGTATAAGCGCTGACATTATTACGGCGATTGCCATGACTGAGCCAGGAACAGGATCAGACTTAGCCAATATTCAGACGACAGCCATAAAAGACGGTGATCACTATGTCGTCAACGGTCAAAAAACATTCATCACGAACGGTATTAATGGGAACCTCATACTTGTCGCTGTGAAAACTGACTTGAAAGCCGAGCCGAAATACCGGGGAGTTAGTTTACTTGTCATTGAAGAGGGAACACCTGGTTTCACGAGAGGACGTAAGCTTGATAAAGTCGGTTTGCATTCCCAAGATACAGCGGAGCTATTTTTTGAAGATTGCCGTGTACCTGTATCGAATTTAGTTGGTGAGGAAGGAAAAGGGTTCAGTTACATGATGGAAAAACTTCAGCAAGAGCGGCTTGTTGTCGCGATTGCTGCGCAAATTGCATCAGAGGACATGTTGGAAATGACATTAGACTATGTAAAGTCACGGAAAGCATTTGGCAAACCAATTGGATCATTTCAAAATACACAGTTTAAACTAGCAGAAATCGCAACGAAAGTGGAAATTGGCAAGTCTTTTGTCGAATCCCTAATCGAGGATCATCTTGTTGGTAAAGATGTCGTCACAAAAGTATCGATGGCCAAATATTGGCTTACCGATACAGCGCGTGAAATTTCGGCGGAATGCATGCAGCTGCACGGCGGATATGGCTATATGGAGGAATATAAAATTGCGAGGCGGTACCGGGACATCCCCGTCGCATCGATTTACGCAGGGACGAATGAAATCATGAAGGTCATCATCGCAAAAAATATGGGATTGTAGGAAATGAGTATGTTAAAAGGTATAAATGTGCTGGATGTCACATATTATCTTCCGGGGCCGTATGCCGCGATGCGTCTTGCACATATGGGAGCCCATGTCATTAAAGTAGAACCTCCGGGCGGCGATCCAGCGAAAAACATGAGTGGCGGCATCGTTCATCAAGCAAACAATATAGGGAAAGAATTCGTCACCCTTGATTTGAAAACCGTAGAAGGTAAAGCATCGTTGATAGAACTTATCAAAAAATCGGACGTGCTTTTGGAATCGTTCAGACCAGGTGTGATGAAACGTCTTGGATTTGATTATGACACTGTAAAAGCATTGAAACCGGATATTATTTATTGTTCGATGACGGGGTATGGTCAATCAGGGCTTCTAACTGAAGTAGGGAGTCATGATATTAATTATTTGGCGATGTCGGGAATTCTTTCCCAACTTACTAATCAAGAAGGAAATCCAATTCATCCTCAAAATACACTTGCAGATTATTGCGGTGCAGTTACAGTTTCAGAAGGTATTCTCGCGGCACTTGTACAGAAGTTTCGTACAGGAGAAGGTGCATTCGTCGACATTGCAATTACTGAGGTATTGGCTGATTTTCAAGGGACGCATCTGGCATACAATGAAAAAGGTATTTCAGATAGAGGTATTCCAGAGATCGATGGTACGTCCATTTGTTACGGATTGTATCAGACAAAAGATGGTCGTCACGTTGCGCTTGGGGCTCTTGAGCCAAAGTTTTGGGACAACTTCTGTGAATTTGCAAAACATCCTGAGTGGAAACACTATGCTTTCTATGCCACAGGTACTCTCGAACATTCTGAAGTAAGCGCTTACATCACGACGATGACATGGAGTGAATGGCTCGCTATTTCATTGCGAACTGATTTTTGTTTGACACCTGTAATGCGGGTCTCCGATTTATCCGAACATCCCTATTGGCAGGCAAAAGGGATAAGGCAAAAAAGTGAAAATCATTAATTCCAACTGAAAAGGAGATGGATGATTTATGATGCAAACACCACTTTTATTATCGTCATTTGTTAAACGGGCTGAACAGTATTTCCCAGACAAGTTAATCATTTCGCGGACAGCAGAAAATACAGTTCATCGGATACCATACAGAGATTTCGCAAAACGGTCACGTAAACTTGCGGATGCGCTTACGAAACTTGGGATGAAACATGGAACAAAAGTAGGTTCGTTCGGCTGGAACCATCATCGCCACCTAGAAGCTTACTTCGGGGTACCGTGTACAGGTGCGATTCTTCATATGATTAATATCCGTTTGTCTCCTGAACATATTGCGTATGTGATTAACCATGCGGAAGATGAAATATTGCTTGTCGATGATAATTTATTTCCGCACCTATCGCAACTTGCACCAATGTTAAAGACCGTGAAACATTACGTCATTATGGGGGATAGTAAAGAAATTCCAGAAACATCGCTTAAAAATGTGCATTCATACGAAGCTTTGCTTGAAGCTGCGTCAGATGACTACGTATTCCCAGAGGATCTTGATGAAAATACGCCGGCGGGCATGTGTTACACATCCGCAACAACTGGAAATCCAAAAGGGGTCGTTTATACACACCGTGGGCTTGTGCTGCACAGTTATGCACTGGGACTGGCTGATTCGATGGGTATAGGGGAACGGGATGTTGCTATGCCAATCGTTCCGATGTTCCACGCGAATGCTTGGGGAATGCCTTTTGCAGCTGTCTTCTTTGGCACTACACAAGTTTTAACCGGTCCTGGCTTCAATCCAGCGCTCATCCTTGATTTAATAGAGCAGGAAAAAATAACGCTTACTGCAGGTGTGCCAACAATTTGGCTGGCAGTATTGAAAGAACTTGAGCAAAATCCACGGGATATCTCGTCATTGCGTGCTATTGTCAGCGGCGGATCGGCTTCTCCAAAAGGTTTGATTCGTGCATTCGAAGAGAAACACGGTGTTCCATTTATTGTTGGCTATGGTTTAACAGAAACGACGCCGCTTGTTAGTTTGTCAGTTTTTACATCGAAAATGGATAATTTAACAATGGATGAGAGAATTGAAATGCGGGCACTCCAAGGGTTAACAATGCCGGGACTCGAGGTTCGGATTGTTAAAGAGGGTAAAGAAGTGGCTTGGGATGGCAAAACAATGGGCGAATTAACGATCAAAGGTCCTTGGGTTGCGAGTGAGTACTATAAAGATGGTGGAACTGCTATAGCCTTTCAAGACGGATGGTTCCATACTGGAGACATCGCAGTAATCACAGAAGACGGTTACCTCAAGTTGGTGGATCGCACGGCTGACTTGATTAAAAGTGGCGGTGAATGGATTTCATCCGTTGATCTTGAAAACGCGCTGATGACCCATGAAGCTGTATTCGAGGCGGCGGTGATTGCGGTGCCACACGAAAAATGGTTGGAGCGTCCGCTTGCTTGTGTTGTTCTACATGAGGGACAAAAAGCAGACAAAGAAATGAAGAAGCGATTACTAAGCTATCTTGAAAATCAATTTGCAAAGTGGTGGGTTCCGGACAACGTTATTTTCATGAATGAGATACCGAAAACATCTGTAGGTAAGTTCTTGAAAAGAGCTTTGCGTGATCAATTGACTGTGAATCTCGAAGAAGAATGAATGTGGGCCATCCGGTAAATATCGGATGGCTATATTTTTGTTGACATGATCAGTGTGGATAACTTTTTCCGAAAGTAAAGATTTAATCAAATAGTTCTGTGGATAAGAAGTAATTTTCTGAAATTATCAACAATTTCATTAAGTTATCCACTTCAAATGAGGATAACTTAATAAAAAACAAAGATATCCACATTTTAAAAGTATGTTTTTAAAATCAAGGCATAAAATAGGAGATATTCGAATTAGGGAGCAGTGACGTGTTTAAATCAGGAACTTTGGGCATTAGATGAAGAACTTCCGAAATTGAGTAGCGAAATTATTTCAATCAAACTATCTAGCAATGGTAAAAGAAAGTCCATAAAATAATTCGTTGATACCATTAAAATCGAATGCAGAAAAAATGAACTCATAATTGTACCTCTTCTTGCGTAAAATACATTACAGAAAACGAAACTTCTAGTCGTGCTGAATCGTCCTTTCTGCTGTCGAACTCTATTTGCATAGAGGGCCCATATTTAGTAAAGTAATAGATGGCGGTGGAGCAGCATGGAAAATTGGATTACTGAATTTATGAGCCAGTTTGGTTATTTTGGCGTGTTTTTATTAATTATGATTGAGAATATCTTCCCACCTATACCATCTGAAGTTATTTTAACGTTTGGTGGTTTCATGACGACGTATTCAGATATGACGCAGGTGGGTGTCATCATTACCGCGACAGCTGGATCGGTTGTCGGCGCGATGATTTTGTATAGTATCGGGTCATTTCTCGATGTGCCACGTCTTGAGAAGATTGTCGATCGATGGGGATCTATTTTGCGTCTTACTCGAAAAGACATTCACAGGGCGGACGCATGGTTCGACAAATACGGTCCTTGGACAGTACTGCTTTGTCGTCTTGTCCCACTGATCCGGAGCCTTATTTCGATTCCGGCAGGTATGTCGGGTATGAATTTTCCACTATTCATTCTGCTAACAACAATCGGCAGCTTGATTTGGAATGCAACACTCGTTTCCATCGGCGCGGCAGTCGGTGATAATTGGGAGTCAATCGTCCACTACATGGATATTTATTCGAACGTGGCGTATGTATTAATAGGAATTGGCGGTATAGCGGCATGTATTTGGTACATTCGCTACCGTAGAAAGAGAGTGTAACTAACCTATGGAATTATTTGATTTGATCAAAGCGTTAATACTTGGATTCGTTGAAGGGATGACGGAGTTTGCACCGGTGTCATCGACAGGTCACTTGATTATTGTCGATGATATGTGGCTGAAAACAACTGAGTTCTTGGGTGATCGTTCGGCATTCACATTTAAGATAGTTATTCAATTGGGTTCAATCTTAGCCGTTGTTATCGTTTTCTGGAAGCGCCTATTCAGCTTGGTGGGTCTCTATAAAATTGAAGGTCAAAAAATGAATTCTAGCTTCAACTTAGCACACGTCATTGTTGGCATGTTGCCAGCAGTTATTGTTGGATTTGCACTCAAAGATTATATAGATTTAAAGCTATCGGGTGTTGAAACGGTTATTTTTGCGCTAGTTGCCGGTTCAATTCTTATGATTGTCGCGGATAAGTTCGGACCGAAAAAACCGTGGGTGAACACATTGGATCAGATAACATACAAGCAGGCATTCACGGTTGGTCTTGTTCAGTGTCTGTCCCTATGGCCAGGATTTTCGCGCTCGGGCGCAACGATTTCGGGTGGCGTGTTGTTCGGCATGAACCATAAGACAGCAGCTGATTTTACATTCATCATGGCGGTTCCTATCATGATGGGCGCGAGTCTGGTGTCCATATTGAAAAACTGGGAGCATTTATCAGTTGATGATTTGTCGTTTTACATCGTTGGTTTCATCAGTGCATTTGTTTTCGCACTAATCTCGATTCGCTTCTTCTTGAAGCTTATCTCACGTGTTAAGCTAGTACCTTTCGCTATCTACCGACTTGTATTGGCGGCAGTGTTAGCATTTATTGTGTTTTTATAAGAAATTGAAACGACTCCTGCACATTATTGCGCAGGAGTCGTTTTGCGTTTTTGTTAACACTGTCTGCCTTAATCAGTTAAAATGGGATTAGATGTTATTAAGCAAATAGACTCCTTTAAAATTCCGAAAAGACTAATCGAAAACGGTAGTGTTGCTGCTGTTCCTGGAAGAACCTCATCGAATATGGAGAAGGATATATTCGAATTACTTATACCTACGTACTGCTTTTCCTTGAAACGAAACTGAATCTTACAGAGAGACTTTTATCATAACTGTACTATATTTCACTTATGGGAGGTTTTAGAATGGAACACCGTCTTTGGGATACACCTTCTACTCTTCGTGAGTTGTTGTGTGAACTCGTTAGCTGGGATAGCCGCACGTTAACAGAGGGAGAGACTACATTTGCTCCGAAGTTAGTGTCGAAATTAAATGAACTGGAGTACTTTCAAGATAATCCAGACAAGATAGCCCTTCACGATGCGGGCCTTGGTCGTCAAAATGTCACTGCTTTGTACAAACATCCAAAAGCGACTGAAACAATAGTTCTTCTAAGCCACTTCGATACCGTCTGGACGGAAGAATATGGTGTGTTGGAACCTTTTGCGATTTATCCCGAGATGCTGACAAAAATGCTATCAGAACCTAAGCATAATGCGGATTTACCGGAAGTTGCCCGCGATGATCTAAAGACCGGGAAATATCTATTCGGCCGCGGTACGATGGATATGAAAATGGGACTAGCGCTTCATATGCAGCTTATCGAAAAAGCGAGTGTAGAACAATGGCCAATCAATCTGTTAGTGGCGACTGTTGCTGATGAAGAAGTGAACTCAGCGGGCATGCGTTCCGCTGTCAAAGAACTTGTCCGCATTCGTGAGGAACAAGGCTTAACCTATAAACTGTTTTTAAACAGTGAACCATCATTCTCACAGAGTCCGACGGATATCGAAGAATATATTTACTCAGGAACAATCGGTAAAATTATGCCGGCTGCCTTATTTTATGGAAAAGAAACACATGTCGGAGAGCCACTAAAAGGGATAACCGCGAACTATATTGCATCATTTCTTACACAGCGCATGGAGTGGAACGAATTGTTCCGTGAAACGGATCTTGGAGAAACTACGCCGCTACCGGTTTCATTGCAACAAAAGGATTTGAAATTGCAATATTCAACGCAAACGCCTTATCGTGCAGTTGCGCTTTACAATGTCTTTTTGTTTAAGCGCACGGCCACTGAAGTAATGGAGTTGTTTGAGCAAGTGGCATCTGAAGCGATGGATGCTTGCAATGACGGATATAAGCTCATTTGTAATCGTGAACAAGTGACGGGTGTCGGGGAAGTGAAAGTGTTGCGCTACGAGCAGCTGCTGGAATACGCGGTTCAAAAGTTAGGGTTTGAAGAAATTGAACGCTTGAAGCAAGAGTCGCTCGATAACGCCGATTGGGATGATCGTGAAAAGTCACTGCGCATCGTCGATAATCTGATGATCCAATGTCAAGAACTTGCACCAGCTACTGTGCTTCTTTACGCACCGCCTTATTATCCGGCTGTAAACTCGTCGAATGATCCGCTTGTAAAACAATCAATTGAACTAATGAAAGAGACTGCTGGGAATTTGGGTAATAAAATTGGTCAAATGCATTACTTCAATGGTATCTGTGACTTGAGCTATGTCAACTACGATGACATAGCAAACGGCTGGAGTGCATTTGAAAGCAACACACCAGTATGGGGTGATACGTACAGCATTCCCTTTACTGAGATGGCTCAATTGAAAGCACCCGTGCTCAACGTAGGGCCATTCGGGAAAGATGCTCACCAACGTACTGAACGATTACATATAGACAGTGCTTTTGTCGAAATGCCTGTTATGTTAGAAACCCTTGTAAAGAGTATGTGTATCGTCAAAGACGAATTGGACGCTGTCTAATGAATATGGAAAACGGAGACACTCGGAATTGGCGAGAGTCTCCGCTTTTTGCGTAAGTCTGTTAAAATGAAAGGAAAACGGTAGGTGGGCTAAATGACTGAGCAGATTTTGATTATCGAGGACGAAGAAAACATCGCACGCGTCCTACAGTTGGAACTCGAGTTCGAAGGGTATGGGACAGGTATTGCGCATACAGGACCAGACGGGCTTATAAAGTACCGCGAACAACAGTGGGATCTTGTTCTACTAGACCTCATGTTACCTGGATTGAATGGACTTGACGTGTTACGGAGGATCCGCGCTACGGAGACAGACACGCCTGTCATATTGCTGACAGCGAAAAACGACGTTAAGGATAAGGTAGCGGGTCTTGACCTTGGCGCAAATGACTATGTGACGAAACCTTTCGAAATCGATGAATTGCTCGCAAGGATTCGGTCGGCGCTCAGATTCTCGAAACCTGCAGAACTCTTAGTGAAGGAAGACGAATACCTTCTAGAGTTCTCTGGTTTGTCACTTCACGAACAAACACGTGAAGTGAAACGAAACGGTCGTTCCATCGAATTGACACCACGGGAGTACGATCTTCTACTTCATCTCCTAAAGCACCCAAACCAAGTGCTGTCACGCGAACAGTTGCTGGATGCTGTTTGGGGATACGATTATTACGGTGAAACAAATGTCGTTGATGTCTATATTCGATATGTCCGAAAGAAAATTGAAATAGGAGAAAAAAGCACACTTATCCAAACGGTACGGGGTGTTGGTTATGTTTTAAAGGAGCAGGTCAATGAAGCTTAAAACGAAAATCCACCTTTTATCCACATTGCTAATGCTCGTCATCTTAACGTTGACAAACATAGGTGTTTATTTTGTGTATGAAAAAATGGCGTTTGACACGGAATATAGTCAGCTGAAGGCCCAATCTGTAGATCTTATTGGTTCTCTCAGCCTGATGACCGGACAAAATGATCCAGCTACGGTGCTCCATACCTACAGGCCGCCGAATGGTGCGGTCCGTATTTTGGATCCAGCGGGTAAGGTGAAAGTGGAGTCCTCATCGGCGGAAGGGATTAAGAGTTACCAACCTGAAATAAAGCCCGGCGAACGCTACTCAATCGGTGAATTTGATAATACACCGATACTTACAATGCGTGAGCCAGTCATTTGGACAGACGGAAAAGTGGTTGAACTGCAAATGATTCAACTGCTTAGCGATGTAAAATATAATTTAAGTCTGCTCAAGTTGATTCTCCTCGGAGTAACCTTTATCGCGATGATTCCGATTACGCTTTCGAGCGCTGCGCTTGGGCGTATTGTGATACAACCCATTGATAATCTTATTAAAACAATGTCGCAAAGCCGGCAAACAGGGACATATGAAAAAATTGAGGTATCGGCTGAAGGAAAAGACGAAATGGCACAGATGGGTCGCGAGTTTAATGACATGATGGAGCAGCTTGAGGGCAACTACAAAAAGCAGGAGCAATTCGTTTCCAACGCTTCGCATGAATTAAAAACGCCACTCACCGTTATAGAAAGCTATGCACGACTCCTATCACGCCGCGGGTTTGAAAACCGTTCGGTAGCAGAAGAGGCAGTTGGGGCAATCCTCAGCGAATCTATTCGGATGAAGGACATGATTGAGCAGATGCTTCAACTGGCAAGAAGCCATGAACAATCCGAATTTAACTTTGTGGAAACTGATATTCATGCGTTAGTCAACAAGACCTTGCAGCCAATGCGCCAAGCATATGCGAGGGATTTTATCATGGAAGGGAACGGTTCTTCGGTTGCAGTGACAGATGATGAAAAGCTCAGGCAGCTCTTATTCATTCTTCTGGATAACGCACGGAAATACAGTGAACGAGAAATCAAAACAACGATTACTGAAACAGAAACAGCTATTTCCATCACTGTCATTGATTATGGAAATGGCATTTCTGAGGAAGCGCTCCCGCATCTTTTCGATCGTTTCTATCGGGTTCATGAGGACCGAAACCGAAAAACTGGTGGAACCGGACTCGGACTGGCAATCGCCAAAGAACTTGCAGATGGTCTTGGTGCAGAACTGAAAGTCGAGAGCATCGTTGAAATGGGAACGACCTTTCGAATCACCATTCCCAAAAAACGGATTCTCACCGATTTTTAATGTTCTCGTCGTATGATAAACGAGAGGAGGCAACTAGTATGCACTTTTTGAAAAAGCCTTGGTTCATTCCCATCTTGTTAACCTTAGTCATTCTAATGGCGGGCGGATTATATATAGGAAGTTTAATTACCAAGAAAGAACCGATAGCGTCTGATGATATCCGAATTCATCTTGAGAGCATGTATGGTGGAACTGTCGAACAGATTGCCATTGACGGCGGTGTATATAAAGCGGAAATGAAGCGAAGCGGAGCGTCTTATACAGCTGAAATCGACGCAACGACGGGAAGTGTTATTTCACTCCTTCAGAATTCTGAAATGAAGGAAGAGATTCCGCAAGTGATTTCCGAGACTGAGGTGGAGGAAATTATTGCGGGGGGCTATGACGGGGAAGTTGAACGGATTTCATTGAATACAAGCTCTGAAGCTCCGGTTTACGACGTGAAGCTGTCGAAGGACCCGAAGTTTACAAAAGTGACAATCGACGCAATCACTGGTAAAACAATCTCAGAAGTTGTAAAGAAAACGACAGGAGAAAATGCACTTATTACAAATGAGCAGGCGATTGCAATTGTGCGTGGACAACTTAAAGGTGAAATAGATGATGTATCGTATGAGAAATCGGACGAAGGTGGCTTTTATCTAATCGAAATCGAAGCAACTGACGGTCGGGATGGCACTTTCCAAGTTCATGCCATTTCCGGAAAAATAATGTCCGTCACATGGGATGATTGACTCTCATCATATTCTAATAATCCTCACAATGTCTTCTCATCTTCGTCGAGTAATATGAAGGTAATAACAAAAGGAGGAGATACAAGATGAAGAAATGGTTAGCTATTCCGGCTTTGGCCGGTGCACTAGTACTAGTCGTAGGTGGAGTTGCAATGGCAGGAAACTCGGGAGAAGGTTTGAAGGTCGTATCGAAAGATTTATTGTCGGTTGCGGAAGCAGAATCGATTGCGGTGAAATCAGTTGGCGGTAAAGTGACAGAAGTAGAATTGGATCGTGAAAAGTCAAGGGCTATCTACGAAGTCGAGGTGAGATCGAACGGTATTGAATATGATCTTGATATCGATGCAAAAACAGGTGAAGTTTTGCGTACAGAAAAAGATGATTATGATAATGACGACTTTGATGACGATGATTATGACAATAATGTCAGCGGTTCTGATAGTAAATTCATAACAGAAAAAGCTGCCATCGAAATTGCGATGAAACAAGCAAAAGGGACAGTAACAGAAATTGAACTGGATGAAGATGATGATCGTGTCATCTATGAAATCGAAATTGAAGATGGCAAATATGACTATGATTTCGACATCGATGCAATTTCAGGTGAAGTACTGAAGTTTGAAAAAGACCGCGATGACGATTGAAGTAAAAAGGGCTGTTCTTGAACAGCCCTTTTACTATGGAGAAAAACGAATCTTCCTTGTTTACAATTTGCGTACTTTGTTTACACTTTGTGTACTTTGTGTACAAAATGTATGTTGTGTTTACACTTTGTATACTTTGCCAACTTCAGCAAGTTCAGTAGACTCATCATATACAGCAACAGCCGCTTCAAGGATCTCATTGATATTCCCGTGTAATGGCAAGTGGGTCAGCACGAGTTGCTTTGCTTCCGCCAGTTTCGCGAGCCTTCCTGCTTCACTGCCTGTCATATGTCCTGGCGCCTTACCGAGGTGTTCTTCATACAAATTCGCCTCGCTAATTAACAAATCCGTCCCGCGTGAGAATTCAATAAGTTCATCGCGCCATTCTGTATCTGTGGTGAGTACGATGGAACAATCGCCCACACTGAATTTCATCGCCAGGCAATGGACGGGGTGTATGGTACGACAAAAAGACACTTCAAATGGACCGATTTGAACAATATCATCTTCCGAAATACCAATGCCTACTGTCTGACCTTTGTATGAAAGTTTCTCGAAATTCTCTTGATCCAATATGTGTCCGTAAATCGGTAATGGGGACGCTTGATGGCCAAGATAGAAATTAATGATTCTGCTGAATTGCAGGCTTCCGACATCGGCAATATGATCCGCATGATAATGGCTGATGACAACTGCATCTAGTTTTTCCAAAGGTAAATAATTTTGCAATGAGGAAAGTACGCCGCTACCACAATCAATGAGGCAATGAAAACCATCATGTTCTATTAAAAAAGAAGATGTTGCGCTATTTGCTTTTGGATATCCGCCCCAGATGCCGATTGGTGTAATCTTCATTTAAAGTGTCCTCTTAATTACTTTGGCTAAGAAAACAAATTCAATATTTTCACGAATCGTTTCTAGTTTATATTGTTCATAGCCTAGTGATTTATACAGATGAATATTGCTTAAACTCTGTGATCCGGTATATAAATCAAAACGTTCACAAGTAGGAAAATAGTCTTCAAGCCCAAGCATTAACTTTTTGGCGATACCCTTGTTTTGATGATCAGGGTGAACCATCAATCTTTGTACATAAACAGTACCTTCTTTTTCGTCTCCCCTAACAGAACCAACTATTTCACCGTCTACGACAGCTTTTAATATGGTTTTTTTCTTGAAATCTTCCCTTGTTTCATCAATTTTTTCTATGAGCGGAGCGATTTGATAGTTATTATACATTTCGCCTTCTCTCAAATAAGCTACTTTTTGAATGTCTAAAATCGTTTGTGCATCGTCTGTTGTTGCTTTTACAATATTCATAAACGTTAATTCCCCTCTTAGTGGATTTTTTGAGTGTAAAATAGAGTGTAATTGCAATTCAATTATGGCGGTTGCTGCTGATTTCATCATAGCAGAAGTTGACAGAGCGGTAGGATTTGGAGAGCGTTATGAGAAGAAATTATTACGAATTGCCATGATATCTTACTGAGTGTCAACCAATCATATATGTTGGAATACGCGATTTGTGTCTGTTATAACTATAAAAAACGCACCCCTTATCTAGTATAAGAGGTGCGTTCCTAGTTTATTTCTTTTCAATTAAACCTGCTTCAATAAGGAATTCTTCTGCGACTTTTTCAACCATCATGCCGTCATTATCGACTTTTCCATTCATCTTCTGCATCGTATCTTCGTCAATCGTACCTTCAAGCGATTTGAGTATTTCTTCAATTTCAGGATACTCTTTAAGTGCTTCTTTCCTTACAAGCGGGAGCGCATGGTACGGTGGGAAGAAAGATTGGTCATCTTCCAGTACACGCAGGTCGTACATTTGTAACTGTCCGTCCGTCGTATACGAGTTAATAACGTCTACTTCACCCGCGTTAATGGAACGGTACATAATTCCATGGTCCATCCCTTTAACTTCTTTGAAGTCAAGATCATATGCTTTTTGGAATCCAGGCAGTCCATCCGGTCGGTCGATGAATTCGAATACCGCGCCTAATGTGAAGTCCTTCGAAACTTTAGCAAAGTCACTGAATGTCACTAGGTTGAGTTCTTCTGCTACTGGCTCGTCCACTGCGAGTGTATACGTATTGTTGAAGCCGAATGTGTTGAAGGCAATCATGCCATCCTTATCAACGAGCCGTTTCGTGGCAGCTAACGTTTCATCCGCCGTCCCAGGTTCTTCATGATAATAGGTAAGGACAATTGTCCCCGTATAGTCGGGTATAACGTCGATAAGACCGTCTAACATGGCTTTCCACACGACGCTGGACCCGCCGAGGTTTTCTTTATAAAGGACGTCAATATCTGTTTTGTTTTCAATCAATTGCCCCATCACGTGTGACAATATGATACTTTCCGTATTGTTACGAGAACCAAGTGTCAGAGAATCTTTTTCGATGAAAATACATCCTGACAGCAGGCTTGCAACAAGTATTGATGAAATCATTATTTTAAATTTGTTTTTCATTCTTACTTCAATCCTTTCGGCGTCGTCCAACGTTCAATTCCACCGAAGAGCGTTTCCAGGATAATCGCTAAGATTGCCGCAGGGATTGCCCCAAGTAAGATCAGACCGTCAATTCCGCGTGTGATACCGAGGAAGATGAAATCACCGAGTCCGCCTGCTCCAATGAAGGCTGCAAGTGTTGCTGTACCGACATTAATAACAGCAGCTGTACGTATACCCGCCATAATGACAGGGATTGCAAGAGGCAATTCCACTTTAAACAGGATTTGCATGCTAGTCATACCCATCCCTTTTGCTGCTTCAGTGGTAGCTTTATCGACGTCTTTAATACCTGTGTAGGTATTGCGAATGATTGGTAGTAATGAATATAGGAATAACGCAGCAATAGCCGTTTTCACACCGATACCGAAAATTGGGATCATGAAACCGAGCAACGCAAGACTTGGAATCGTCTGCATGACGCCTGCGCCGCCAAGTACAACTGTCGTGAGCTTCGGAACGCGTGTAATCAAAATACCGAGAAAAATACCGAGGACAATGGCGATAAGCATTGAGAAGAAGACGAGTTGAATATGGACGGATGTCGCTTCAAGTACTTCTTTCCACCGCATCTGTGTTTGTTCAACGAGTTGTTGCCAAATATTTAAGTTATTCATTGATTATCCCCCATTTCTGTCCACTGACTGGACATGGCGGATAACAGCGAACCACGTGTAACGACGCCAACTAAATTTTGTGATTTATCGACAATCGGGATTATGCCGTAAGGTGCTTCATCCATCATGACAATGGCATCTTTAGCCGTTGCGGTATCATAAAGGAATGGTTCCCGGTTCACCATGATTTCTTCGATTGTTTTGATGTCATCTAATTTTCTTATAACGTCATATGCGGACACGATTCCAATTAGTTTCTTGTCATCGTCGACCACAATAATGTTCGTAATTTTTCGCTTGCGGATAAACGAAAGTGCCTTCTCTGGCGACCATTGAGGAAGGGCGGTGAAAACCGATTCTGACATGATGTCAGTAACTGGCATGAGTCCGGGATTTTGGATAATCCGATGTTTTCCTATGAACTCTTCTACAAAGCCGTGGGCTGGATCGTGAAGTAATTTCTCTGGGGTGTCCAACTGTAGTAGTTTTCCGTCTTTCATGATGGCAATGCGATCGCCCATTTTCAGCGCTTCATCCATATCATGTGTTACGAAGACAATCGTCTTTTTAAGTTTTTTGTGTAATGACAGTAATTCGTTTTGAAGCTGTTCGCGTGTAAGTGGATCTAGTGCGCTGAACGGTTCATCCATTAAGATTACATCTGGATCTGCTGCTAACGCTCTTGCAATACCAATACGCTGCTGCTGACCGCCTGATAGTTCTTTTGGATAACGACCCGCATAAACCTCAGGATCTAGACCGACCAATTCAAGAAGTTCATTGACTCGAGCTTTAATTTCTTTGTCATTCCAACCTTTCAGCTGTGGTACAATTGCGATATTTTTTTCGATTGTATAGTGGGGGAAAAGTCCGATTTGCTGAATGACATACCCGATGTTTCGGCGTAATTCAGAGGCATTGTAGGAGTTTGTATCCTTGCCGTTAATAGTGATTTTACCACTTGTGTGGGGCTCCATCCGGTTAATCATTTTCATAGTTGTCGATTTCCCTGAACCACTTGGTCCAATGAGGACGAGTAATTCGCCTGCTGGAATATCGAAATTGACAGATTTTACTGCTTGAAATCCGCCATCATACACTTTGCTTACATTTTCAAATTTGAGCATGTTTACCTCCTGTGGTTTTTTACAACAAAATTATTTCCGAATTATAGATGAAAAAATCAAACGGAGTTAAAAAAAAGCAGACAATTTGCACTCCTGATAACGTTCGGAGCGATGTCTCTTTCAATCATCATAACATATTCTAGTCGGTTTTTCAGAATTATTTTGCTTATTGCTCCTAAAATGTCCAAATTGCCTGTTTGTTATGCAGTCCTTTACAATGGAATAATAGAAGGGAAGTGCATTGGAAATGGATATGACAATCTACGTTGTTGAGGACGATCTTGCAATTTTTAATTCATTGACAGAACGACTGAGTCAGTGGTCTTTCAGTGTAAAGGGTCCGGCAGATTTTCATAATGTAATCCGATGGACGTGGTTATGGCCATGAATATAGGTGCGGATGATTACATTCAGAAACCATTTCATTCAGATGTTTTGCTGGCAAAAATTCAGGCACTCCTCAGACGGATATATGCGTACGGAGAATTAGCGCCGGATGTGCTTGAATGGAACGGAGCGATGATTGATATGAAACGTAGTATCAGAAAGAGTTGCTTAGGTTAAAAAACGCCAGGAATCCAAATTGATTTGTTGTGACCCCCTAAAGTTAGAGTTTTATATTATGCAGCTAATTGGCTGGTATGCAGACGGTATTGAACCGGACTCATGCCAGCTAATTTTTTCTT
>NZ_JBXCJD010000016.1:0-63600 GCF_056786515.1 Sporosarcina sp. Y838
TTGCGTCATCAATCTTAATTGAACCGCCGTATACCGAACGGTACGTACGGTGGTGTGAGAGGTCGGGAGTTAATCACTCCCTCCTACTCGATTGTCTAGTTTTCAGGTTTATGAGGACCTTTTCTGAAAGGGAGCCACCAGTTCCATTTGCCAAACAGTTTCATCAGGCTAGGAACAAGAAGTAGACGGATAATTGTAGCGTCAATAGCGACTGCAATAGCGATACCGACGCCAATTTGTTTCACAGGTAAAACATCCGTAAAGGCGAATGCCCCCGTCAAAACAATCATTATCAGTGCGGCTGAGGTAATAATTTTACTAGTTGTCGCAAGTCCTTCAACCGTTGCGTGGTCGTTATCCAACGTCTTCGCATATTCTTCTTGCATCCGTGAAATTAGGAACACTTCATAGTCCATGCTCAGTCCAAAGACGAGGCTGAAGACGATGACAGGTATAATAAGCGCAATCGTGCCTGCTTCCAGTCCAAAATGTCCATACTGGAATATATAAACGAGAATACCGAACGTTGCGGACAATCCGACGATGTTCATAAGAATCGCTTTAATGGGTATTAAAATGGATTTGAAGGCAATCATCAGGATGAAGAAAGTTGATACAATGATCACTAATAAAACATACAAAATTTTATCCGCGATTTCATCGAAGATTTCCTGATTGAACTTAGGGTTTCCTCCGATTGATAAATTCCAATCGGTTTCCTTGTTTGACCAATCACGCGCCCATTCCTGAGCTGCTTTGGAACTGCCATTGGCAAGAAGGGTTACTGGAATCATGAGTTGTGTATCTTTAACGAATGTGTCAACTAAAGGGGAAAGCCCCGCAGCCAGATCTGGTACTGTCATCGCTTGCTCCCATTGTTCTACGGAATCGATGTCACTGGCGGTGAAGAGTGTATTAACTTCATCCACCAAAGAGTCATTTGAAAGTTCGGTTTCAAGTGCCTTCATTGACTGAAGTCCTTCTGTATCTTCCCAGCCGCCAGTACGCTCTGCAATTACATAAACAGAAGACTGGTCACCAAGACCAAACGTTTCGTCCATCAGCTCAAAGGCTTGGCGTGTATCATACGACTCTGGCAATGATTCGATTTGCGGAATAGTTAAATCCATATTCTTTACTGGAATCATTGCAATTCCGAGTAAAACAAATGCAATAATTGTGATTGTAACGGGACGCTTGATAACTGCATTGGCAAATTTGCGCCAGCCGTTCGCTTCAGCAGGCTTTTCTTTCAACAGCTGCCATTTGTTAATCCGGTCACCGAGAACGATGAGTACGGAAGGTAGCAATGTTACAGAGGCGAAAACAGCCATTGCGACGACAATCATTCCGCCTATTGCGATGTTTTGGAAAAGATCGACACGAATAAGCAGCATTGCACCAAGCCCGATGAATACACAAAATGCGGAAAAGATAACCGATCTGCCGGCCGTTTGGATCGTTGTGACAATTGCTTCATGTATGTCGCTCTTCTTGCGCTCTTCACGATATCTACTGATGAACAGTAAAGCGAAATCAATACTGAGTGCAAGACCAAGCATTGGAATGATATTCAGGACAAAAATGGATAAATCCATTTTACTACCGAGAATTGTCAATACTCCAAATGAGGAGATGACCGTCACGATACCGATTAGTAACGGTACGAATGAAGCCACGACAGTCCCGAATGCGAATAGGAGGATAATGATTGCAATCGGTAACCCAATTGCTTCTGCTGTCATGAGGTCACGTTGGCTTGCTGTGTTGATGTCTTTGGAAATTGCTGAAGCACCAGTTAGTGTAATCCCTTTTTCATTACCTACTGCGTCGCGGATGTCCGTAACGATGGCGGACATATCTTCTGCTTCATTATCAAAATGTAGAAGTGCGTAAGAAACGCCATCTTTGTACTGATTGTCATTTTCCAAAGGGGAAGCGATTTCTGACGTGACGTTAAGTTTATCTATTTTATCGAGAGTTGACTTTATTTTGTAATTTTGGACGTCGTTGAAAACGAGAAACATCGTTTCGGCGGGCAACCCAAAATCGTCCGACACAATATCCATAACATCAGCATGCTCGCCGTCCATACGGAAGCCATCTCCTTCAAGGAGTCCTGGCAACTTAATTGCGAAAAATGCCATGACGAGGAAAATCGCAATCCACGCATAGATAATATATTTATGTGCACTTGTTACAAAGCGCGCTAGTGTAAGCATTAAACCAATCCTTTCCATCTATAGACTAAATCTATTCTTCTATAATATCGGATAATGTTGGTAATGTCTTTAAATGGAGTGATATGGATGTCAGGGCCAATAAATTAATTTTAGACAAAGAAAAAAGCCAAACCCCGAGGGGCTTGGCTTTTGAATGGTTAATTCAAATTAGTTTTTGTTTACGTTTGTAGCTTGAAGACCGCGTTGGCCTTGCTCGATTTCAAACGTAACATCTTGACCTTCTTCAAGAGACTTGAAGCCTTCTCCTTGAATAGCCGAGAAATGTACGAATACGTCGTCGCCATCTTCGCGTTCGATGAAGCCAAATCCTTTTTCTGCGTTAAACCATTTCACTTTACCTTGTTCCATGTGTGTATCCTCCTCGTATGCTTTGTGCATACATTGTGTTACTATCCTTGCTCAAGTCTTGAAGCGGTCAAGATTTATTTCGAGACCATCATGCCGAACAAAAATAATTCTTCTTTATCATAACAGGCCCATCTGGATAATGCAAGGGAAATGTTTGAGTTAAAAAAACAACTTGAAAATTCGATAGATAATTGCTGCGATTAAAGCTGAAATCGGCAATGTAATAACCCATGTGACAATGATCTTTTGAGCCATACCCCAATTGACACCTTTCACACGCTGGGCCGAGCCTACACCCATGATTGCAGATGAAATTACGTGTGTTGTACTGACGGGTAAGTGGATTAGTGTAGCGCCGAAAATAATTGCAGCAGATGATAAATCTGCCGCTATTCCGTTCACTGGACGAATTTTCATTATTTTTCCGCCGACTGTCTTTATGATTTTATAACCGCCAATTGATGTTCCTAGACCCATCGCAGTTGCGGCAGCAATTCGAACCCATAGCTGAATGTCTTCCGACGATTGCATTTCTGCAGCGATAAGCGCCATTGTAATAATCCCCATGGCTTTTTGTGCATCATTCGTTCCGTGTGTAAAGGATTGAAGTGCTGCTGTAGCAATTTGTATATAACGGATTCGTTTATTCGTTCCAAATAAATTCTTGTTTTTCATTGTTAGTTTGAATAGTGACATTATAAGGAAGCCGACCGCAAGTGCGATGAATGGTGAAACAAGAAGCGCTTGTAATATTTTTAAGAAACCACCGTAGTTTAAAATACCGAAACCTTCCGCTGAAATAGCTGCACCAGCAATTGACCCGATTAAGGCATGGGATGAACTGGACGGGATTCCGAAATACCATGTAACGAGATTCCAAATAATTGCTGACGTCAGTGCTGCCAAGATAACGAGTGGTCCATTTTCGAGAGCGAAAGGATCGACGATGTCTTTGGAAATTGTTTTCGCAACGCCTGTGAATGCGAGCGCTCCAATGAAGTTCATGATAGCTGCCATCATAATAGCAGTTCGTGGCTTTAGGGCACGTGTCGAAACGGATGTTGCGATTGAGTTTGCCGTATCGTGAAAGCCATTGATGAAATCAAAAGCAAGTGCGAAAATGACAACTAAAATGGTAAGGAGAAGAATAGTATTCATTTATCGGCTCCCTCTTATGCGTTGCGCATAATGATTGTATCGATTGTGTTGGCGACATCCTGGCAATAATCCGCGATATCTTCAAGTTGTTCATAAATATCTTTGAATTGAATAATTCGAATGGGATCTTTTTCGTTAATGAAAAGTTGTTTGATGGATGTACGGAAAATTTCATCACAAACCCGCTCGTATTCTTTAATGAGGATAGCGTGATCGTGCATGGCCTCAAGCTTTTTCTTTGCGAGTAGCTTCATTGCTTTCACTATTTCATCTGTACTTTTCACGATGTACTCCATGAATTTCTGCATATACTCATCAATTTCAGTAAGTGAAAACATTTCTAGATGGGCTACGAAATGTTCGATGCCATCAAGAACATCGTCCATTTTAATAGACAACTGCATAATGTCTTCCCTTTCAATTGGTGTAATGAATGATTTATTAAGCTTTGCAATGAGATTATGGATAAGCGAGTCACCCGCAGTTTCATAATTTTTAAGCTTAATGCTTACTTCTTTCAAGTCAACGGCTGTACCTACCTTAAAGTCGTTGGCGTAATGAGCTGCTTCTTGTACATTTTCAGCAATCATTAGTAGTGCTGTGAAAAATGGATCAGGTTTACGTTGACTAAACATTGTGTGCCTCCGTCCGTTTCCGGAATTAAATTTTTTGTATGCTCTTTACAAAATCTTAATAAAGCATATCATAGCAAAAACAAATTGAGACACCTATAAAATCTTCAAAACCATTAGAAAAGGAAAAGTGGTACTAGAAATGGTTGAATTCCTCATAAGTGGGAGGTGACTTAATATACTCAATTAAGTACCCTATTTATATTAAAGCTAACGTAAGATGTATGTGATGAAATTAACAATCTTGTTGCGGCGTTTAAATAAAAAGTGGAACAGAGTCAATTCACATTGTATGAAAATGTAAGCTAATAGATTCGAAATAAATTAATCAATTTTCAGTAAATTGAAACTTATGGGGTTGTTGGACGTATACATAGGTGAGGCAAAAAAGGTGAAGGCGGAGGTGCTGAAATGGAACTGTTTGGAATGCCAATTGTGCAAGTATATTTAATTACACTAATTATCGCCGGTCTTGCGACATTGTTATACATCCTATTTAGTGATATGGCTGAAGGGATTGGTGAAGTAAGTCCACTACTAGATCCAGCAGTCATACTTGCATTCATTACGTTTGTAGCGGCTAGTGGTTATATTTTGGAGCTTGTTACATCTTGGGGCAGTGGAGTCATTTTAGTAATTGCACTTGTTACTGCTTTTGTACTCGATTTTTTATTGTACTTATTTATTCTTCTTCCATTAAGGTCAGCGGAAGTATCCCTTTCTTACACAGATGAGTCGTTGATGGGACGGGTTGGGAAAGTAATTGTCCCTATTCCAGTTGACGGATTCGGCGAGATTGTCATCGAATCGGTAAATGGCGTAATTTCAAAGAGAGCGGCAGGGTACGAGAACACAGCAATTGAATACGAGAAAGAAGTTTTAATCATCGAAGTGAGAGATGGGACATTCATCGTCAAGGAGTATGAACCATTCCGCTTCAAATAAAAAAAGGGGGAAAAACAGATGGAGATTTGGATAGCACTTGGAGTAGTCGCATTTGTATTACTGGCAGTTATTCTCGTTTACGTTACAAAGTACCGTACAGTGGGGCCGGACGAAGCACTTATCGTGACAGGAAGTTACCTGGGAACTAAAAATGTACATACGGACGATTCAGGCAATCGTATTAAAATTATACGCGGAGGCGGAACGTTCCTGTTACCGGTATTCCAGCAAGCAGCACCGCTTAGTCTTTTATCTAGTAAACTTGAAGTGACAACGCCGGAAGTATACACAGAACAAGGAGTTCCAGTTATGGCGGACGGAACAGCCATTATTAAAATCGGCGGCTCAATAGCAGAAATTGCAACAGCCGCGGAGCAATTTTTAGGAAAATCGAAAGCAGACCGTGAAAACGAAGCGAAAGAAGTGCTCGAAGGTCATCTGCGTTCGATTCTAGGTTCCATGACAGTAGAGGAAATTTACAAAAATCGTGATAAGTTCTCACAAGAAGTACAGCGTGTTGCGTCACAGGACCTTGCGAAAATGGGACTCATCATCGTTTCATTCACAATAAAAGATGTACGTGATAAGAACGGCTACCTCGATTCTCTTGGAAAACCGCGTATCGCACAAGTAAAACGTGATGCAGATATCGCAATGGTTGAAGCAGAAAAAGAAACGCGTATTAAAAATGCAGAAGCATCCAAAGAAGCACAAAAAGCGGAACTCGAGCGTGCGACTGAAATTGCGGAAGCCGAAAAAGAGAATCAGTTGAAAGTTGCGGATTACCGACGCGAACAGGACGTTGCGAAAGCACGTGCCGACCAAGCATACGAACTTCAAACGGCCGTTTCTAAACAGGAAGTTATGGAACAAGAAATGCAAGTTCAAATCATTGAACGTCAAAAGCAAATTGAACTTGAAGAGAAAGAGATTCTGCGTCGTGAAAAGCAATACGATTCAGAAGTAAAGAAAAAAGCTGATGCAGACCGCTACGCAATCGAACAAAATGCAGAAGCTGAAAAGTCTAAACAAATTACTGAAGCCGATGCCGAGAAGTATCGCATTGAAGCGCGAGCGTCTGCCGATGCAGAAAAAGTCCGCCTCGATGGGCAAGCTAAGGCGGATTCCCAACGTGCACAAGGTGAAGCAGAAGCAGATATTATCCGTTTGAAAGGTCTTGCGGAAGCAGAAGCGAAACGTAAAATTGCTGAAGCATTTGAACAATACGGTCAAGCTGCCATGCTTGATATGATCGTTAACATGCTTCCGGAATACGCGAAACAAATTGCAAGCCCGCTTGCGAATATCGATAAAATCACAGTCGTTGACACGGGTAGTGGTGAAGGTGGCGGAGCTAACAAGGTTACGTCTTACGCCACGAACCTTATGGCGACATTGCAGGAGTCATTGAAAGCTTCATCAGGCATCGACGTTAAGGAAATGCTCGAGAATTATTCGGGCAAAGGCACTATTCGCCCAAGTATTGACCAATTGACAAACGAAGTGAAAGCAGCAAATACGAAGCCACCGATACAACAACAGATTGCAGAAAAACAAGTAGCAGCCGATAAAACTGAATAATTTCATAGGAGAGGGTCCAAGCGCAATTATGCGATTTGGACTCTTTTTTTATGGAGCAGGGGCTATCTCCGCATGTAGATGAGGTCGATCGACCATATAAGGCTACTTACCAATCATATAAGTGCTCCAACCAACCAAATCCTACGAACATCTTAAGAAATTCTTCATATCCATCCTTACAAAGCCTTAAGAATCTCACCTTATAATGAAGGGAGTAAAGAAACTTGGAGGCGACCGCATGATTAGTGTAAGAAATTTAAACCATTCATTCAAAATTGGCAAGAAAGGTAAGGAGAGGCGGGTGCCTGTGCTAAAAGGACTGAAATTTGACATAGCAGATGGTGAAATCGTATCGATTGTCGGAAAAAGTGGTTCGGGCAAATCAACGCTTCTTCACATAATGGCAGGATTCCTGACGCCTGAAAGTGGAGAAATTCACGTGCAGGGCGTACAGACGTCTTCATTTAGCGAAGCGGAAAGTGCAAAATTCAGACTGGATCATTTCGGATTCGTTTTTCAAAACTTCCAGCTCATGCCTGGCTTAACCGCGTTTGAAAACATTGAACTACCGCTGACATTGAAAGGCATCAGTAAAAGCGAGCGGCAGCAGAAAGTGCAAGACCTAATGCAAATCGTTGGTTTGGCAGAGGTGCAAGATCATTATCCGAATGAATTATCCGGGGGGCAGCAGCAACGCGTCGGTATCGCACGTGCGCTTATCACCGATCCGCCAATTATTTTTGCCGATGAACCGACAGGTAGTCTTGATTCGGAAACAGAGCAGGATGTCCTTTTGCTAATCCAGTCGCTCAATAAAACACGGGGCATCACATTTGTCATCATCACACACGATGATGAAGTGGCTCAAACGGCGAACCGTGTGTACAGAATGCACGACGGGGTATTAACGGAAGGTAGTGAACAGCATGCAATTTAAAGACCAAATTAGTTTCGTGAGGCGACATATAAAGAAAAATAGAATGCGTGTCTTTATGACCGTGCTTGCAGCAACAATGGGTACAGCATTTCTGATTGTGCTTGCGTCAGTTGGGTTCGGATTACACGATACAATACGCGAAGAAATTCTGTCGAACCGAATTGTGACGCAAATTGAGGTGTACTCAAGTGAGATGAATGAAGAGAAAGTTGCTGAGTTAAAGAAAAGGGAGCATGTAAATGCAGTTGTATTCCGCCAAAGTTTAGGTGCAGAACAGCAGACGTCAATAGGTGAATTCACAGGGAATAATTCGCTTACTATAACGGACTTTACAGAAGAGAAGAAAGCAAATTTTGAACTTCAGAATGGACGTTTACCGGAAAAATCGAACGAAGTCGTCGTGGGAAGCGATTTTGCAGAAGCCTTATTGAAACAACCAGTTGAAAATGGAGAGGGCGAAAATAAAACCTACGACGGTAATTTGATTGGTGAACAGTTCATTTATCAAATTGGCGATAATGAAGGGGGAATAATTGAAGAGCAAATACCACTTACAATAGTAGGTATCGGAAAAAATCCTGCAAAAGATTGGGTTCAGGATCAAAAAATATATGTGGATGCTACGATCATTCCAGAGTTAGAAAAAATCTATGATTCGCATGTAGAGAGACCTGTGGATGAGGATGCCGAGGTAGATTCCTTATTTTATGGTGAAGTAAACATCTATGCGGATAAAATAGAAAACGTCAAAGCACTTTCTTCTGCATTGAAAGAGGATGGATACAGCGTCTATTCCATATCGGAGGAACTCGATCAGCTTGACGTCTTTTTCCTGGCGTTGAAAGCGGGGCTCGTATTCGTCGGGACAATCGCGATTTTGATTGCATCCATCGGTATTTTCAACACGATGACAATGGCCGTGACAGAGCGGACGCGGGAAATTGGTGTTATGAAGGCAATCGGGGCAGATCCGAAATTAATCCAACGATTGTTCTTGATGGAAAGTGCATGGATTGGCATATTGGGAACGGTGCTTGCTGTCGTCATTTCGTATGGAGTGAGTATTGTATCGAATTATATCTTACCAATTATCGTCACAGCAGCACTTGGCGAAGAGGACTTTGGTGGAATGACCGTCACGTTCTCCATTATTCCATGGCAGCTTGTAGTCATTGCTTCCACAATCAGTATTGCTGTTGCCATGATTTCAGGATGGCGTCCGGCACGTAAAGCAACAAAAATTGATGTTATTAATGCGTTGAGACAGGAACTGTAATTGCTAGAATGCGTTGCTGTAAAACAGGTATTTCATTTAAAAAGCGTTCTTCCAAGACGAGGTACATGAAATAATAGTGCCAATCATGCGATAATGGGAATACTTACAATTGAAAGAGGGATGGATAATGGATTATCGTATTGAGCATGACACGTTCGGTGAAATTGAAGTACCATCGGACAAGTTATGGGGTGCACAAACACAACGTAGTAAACAAAACTTTAAAATTGGCGGAGAAAAAATGCCGATTGGTGTTATACATGCATTTGCTCACTTGAAAAAGTCAGCAGCCATCGCGAGCCATGCACATGGTGCTGTATCAGAAGCGAAAATGAAGGCGATTTCTGCAGCGGCGGATGAAGTAATATCCGGAAAGTTGGACGACCATTTTCCACTTGTCGTTTGGCAAACAGGTAGCGGTACGCAATCAAACATGAACATGAACGAAGTACTGGCACATCGCGGCAATCAACTTCTTGAGGAGTGGGGCGAGGAAGAACGCCTTCATCCGAACGACGATGTGAACAAGTCACAAAGTTCGAATGACACATTCCCGACAGCGTTGCATGTTGCAGGCGTCATAGCTGTACAACAGCAACTTGTTCCGGCAATTAAGGTATTAAAAGAAACACTTGGCAAGAAATCAGAAGAATTCATGGATATCATTAAAATTGGTCGTACGCATTTACAAGACGCGACGCCTTTAACGCTAGGCCAAGAGATTAGCGGCTGGCACCGTATGCTCGAGAAAACGGAACAAATGATTACTGGCAGCGTCGAGTCGATGAAAGAACTTGCGATTGGCGGAACAGCTGTTGGAACAGGACTCAACGCACCTGCTGGATTCGGTGACCGTGTTGCTGCTGAAATTAGCACAGCGGTGGGCATTGAGTTTACGTCTGCGATAAACAAATTTCATTCACTCACGAGCTATGACGAAATTGTTTACGTTCATGGTGCCATCAAAGCGCTTGCGGCGGACTTGATGAAAATTGCCAATGACGTACGTTGGTTGGCGAGTGGACCGCGTTCAGGCATCGGAGAAATAACAATTCCCGAAAATGAACCCGGCAGTTCTATCATGCCAGGAAAAGTGAATCCGACGCAAAGTGAAGCATTGACGATGGTTGTTGCACAAGTCATGGGGAATGATACAACAATTGGCTTTGCGGCGAGCCAGGGGAACTTTGAACTGAACGTCTTCAAACCGGTTATCATCTTCAACTTCCTTCAATCGGTGACGTTGTTGAGTGATGCGATGATCAGTTTCAACGATAATTGTGCAATTGGTATTGAACCGAATCGTGAAGAGATTGATCGTAAAGTTCAAAACTCACTCATGCTCGTAACGGCACTTAATCCTTATATCGGTTACGAAAATGCAGCGAAAATCGCGAAAACTGCACATGCAGAAGGGACAACGCTGAAAGAGGCTGCGCTTAAATCAGGCTTGCTGACAGAAGAGCAGTTTGAGGAATATGTCGTTCCTTCGAAAATGATTGGCAGATAAAATGAAAACACAAAAGGAGGTTCCAACAGTCGGCATCTTGACTGGCGGACCCTTTTTTGATGAAAACGGGGAAATTGTTATGGTGATGGTAGCAAGGTTTGTGCCTCTAACAATTATTTATTAATCATTCTATAAATTTTTGAAATGAAGATTTAGAAATCAAAAAGGGCAGTTTTGAAGCTGCTATAGTACTGATTTTACAGACAGGGGAGTGGACAAGATGAAAGATGTATCATTTGTAGCATCATGGAGCGGCGGGAAAGATTCTGCCATGGCTTATTACCGCGCAATGAAAGCGGGCGGCATTCCGAAACGGTTGTGGACGATGTTTGAAGAGGATGAAGAACGGTCAAAATCACATGCATTGTCTTTTGAAGTTGTGGAAGCCCAGGCAGAAAGACTTGGCGTGCCTTTAATGATTCGTGGTGCAAATTGGACAAGTTATGAAGGGCAATTCTTGGATGCGATGAAGGAGTGTGTTGAAGCGGGTATTAACCATGGCGTATTCGGTGATATCGATCTCGAAGATCATTTGAAATGGGTACGACAGACATGTGAGAAAGTCGGCATGGAAGCGGTACATCCCCTTTGGATGGAGCCGCGACGCAACATTCTGGAAGAGTTCATAGAGGCAGGCTTCGAAGCATATGTTGTTGTTGTCAATACAAAAATGATGCCTGTACATTTCATTGGCCGTAAATTTACAGTGGAACTGATGGACGAACTGGAAGCGATGGACATCGATTCGTGTGGAGAATCGGGCGAATTTCATACTGTTACCGTAAATGGTCCCATATTCAGTGAAAGAGTACCTGTTGTATTTTCTGGAAAGCACGAACGGGATGGCTATGTATTTTTAGATGTAGGGTTGGAAGAAAAGAAGTGAGTGCCAACAAATATAGCGCTATCTTTTTGGAAACCTCATATTTCACCATCTTCAACATCTACCAGAAAAATTTGCTCGTCAAAACCACCGCGTTTCTCAGCTTTTTCGGCTCTGACCCTTTCTAAATCTTCAAATGATGCACCGTAATGGCCTAATGCTGCATGGATAAGTTCCAATAAGTCAGCGAGTTCCTCAATGGCGTCATCTGTCGTTTCAGTCGCATCGTATTCATTAATTTCCTCATACATTTTTTTATTGATTTCGATTATGTACTCTTCTTCAGTCAATAGGCGTGTGGTGCACGTTTTACCGGACATTTCGATAATTTCAGGAATCCTATCGCGCACGAGCTTGTTGTATATTGGCATTTGCATCATCTCCTTCAATCACATAACTAATTATTCTAAATGATACCACGTAATCCTCCGAATTGAAAAAACCATCCACACTCGCCTGGAGCGAACGTGGACGGTTTTTAGTCATATATTCAATAAATCTCCAAGTTCCTTCTCTAAAAATGGATCTGCATGCAACAGAGTCTTGAACGCAGTGTACCGAGTTACTTCATCAGCAGTAGCCTTACGTCCGGTCTGGTAAGCACGTATTAAGATATTCTTTGGTGTATGCTCCATGTCAATAAACTCAAGAAGCTGTGCTTCGTAACCAACGAGTGATAAGAGCTCCGCACGAATCGAATCGGTAGCAAGCGCAGAGAATCGTTCTTTGATAAGTCCGTGCTGAAGCATAACGTCGAGCGCGGGGGAATTGACCTGCGAGAATAGTTCATGCTGGCAGCAAGGGACGCTCAAGATGACTTTCGCGCCCCATTTCACCGCGCGTGCGAGCGCCATATCTGTTGCAACGTCGCATGCATGAAGTGTAACCACCATGTCGACGGACGTTTCTTCATTGTAGTCATTGATATCACCTACAAGAAATTCAAGATTCTCGTAACCAAGATCTTTGGCAATCAAACTGCATTCATCAATTACTTCTTTTTTTAAGTCAAGACCAGTTACTTTAATATCCAGTCCCTTTTCAATGCGCAAATAATGATAGAGAGCAAACGTCAAATAGGATTTACCTGAACCGAAATCGAGGATGCGGATAGTACGGTCTTTTGGCAAGTGAGCAAGGGAATCATCAATGAACTCAACGAATCGGTTAATCTGCCTGAATTTGTCGTGCTTCTGCTTTTTCACTTTACCATCAGGTGTCTGGACTCCCAGTCGGACTAGAAATGGATAGGCAGTATTTTCATCGAGCAAATAATTTTTCTTACGGTTATGTGTTAAGTCAATTACTTTTTCAGATGTCGTTTTCTCTGATTTCCACATGACTTTAAATTTCTTCGTCAGCTGGACATGGATTTTTTCGTTGGAAAACTCAGCATGCACTTGTCTAAAACGCTCAAGTAGCTGTTGTAAATAAGGAAGTAATCCATCAGGTGTAATGTTTTCATGGTTTAACACACGTTCATACTGATACTCGAATTGAATATGCAGTTGGCCTTTTATTTCAACAGGCTTCACTTTCACTCGCTTCAAATCATCCGTCTTCGTGCGTGGCTGGCTGATTGTAGCACCAATGAAAGCGCCATCTGTCATGCGACGTGCCAGTTCGTCCAGTAATTCCTCGAATTGCAAATTCATCACTCCTAGTTAAACTCGAATCCCTGTTTCTTTAAAAAGTCTTTCATATAAGTTCGGCGAGGCGCTCCAAGGAAGTCAGCCATAGAGTCGGACCAGGCTGCGTCTTTGCGATTTGAGCCGCGATTTAAATAATACTCGTTCATTATTTCATCGTATTCCGGAATGATTTCGTTGTATTTCTCAGCATCATATCCGTTTTCATGAATGATTGCATCTACGGGCAAGCGGGGTTTTACTTCATTTGCTTCATCGGGAACTCCGATTGTCATAGCGAACATTGGTGCAACGCCTACTGGAAGTGCCAGCAAGTTACTGATTTCTTCGGGTGCATTACGCACGCCACCGATATAGCAGATGCCATATCCTTTCGATTCAGCCGCAATTGCAACATTTTGTGCGAACAAAGCCACATCGATTGAACTGACAAGTACATTTTCAGCTGAGGAAAAGTCAATATCCTTCCCGACTAATTGTGCCGCCTTTTTCAATCTACAATAGTCTGCACAAAAAACAAGGACAGCTCCCGCGGATAAAATCTGCTGCGGATTTTTTGCGAGTTCAGCAAGTTTCTGCCGTTTTTCAACGTCCGTGACATAAATAACGGAATAAGCTTGTACAAAATGTGAGGTGGCCGCGTGTTGACCTGCATGAATGAGCTCATGCACTTCTTCTTTTGTTAAGGGGATGTCTTTATACTTTCTTACGGATGAGTGTGCTGTTAATAATTTGATAACCATTGAATCCCTCCAAAATGTGTTTAATGAATTAAGATTAACAGACTTAGATAGTGGTAAACTACCTTTAAAGCTTGAAAAGGGGTGTAGAAATGAATTGGATGGAGAGTATTTCGTTGACGACGACTTTATTAGTCCTATTTCTAGTTATCATACCAATCACGATTGCCATCTTTCTTTTCTTTTATGACAAAAGGCAAAAACAACATGCTATTCTTCGGAATTTCCCGATTTTAGGGCGGATGCGTTATGTGCTCGAAAAAACGGGGCCTGAACTTAGACAATATCTTTTTGACGACGATAACGATGGCGAACCATTTAACCGTGAGGAATATTTGCGCATGGTGCTGCCGGGGAAATATTTGAACAGTGTTATCGGCTTTGGATCGAAGCGGGATTTTGAGGAATCTGGTTATTATATACGAAACGCAATGTTTACAATGCAGAATGAGGAAATGCGCGTGGATAATGAGGACCTTGTAGATACGATGCGTTATGTTATGGAGGAAGATCATTTGTTTTCCCGGAAAGAGCATCGTGAAGAAATCCCGACATTGCCATGGCTGTTGCCGGAAGAGGACGCGATCGTTATCGGACCGAACTGTGAGCAGCCGTTCCATGTACGCAGTATGCTTGGTCAATCAGGAATGAGTTACGGAGCACTCGGAGAAAATGCCATCACTGCTTTGTCAAAAGGGATTGGCCTGGCTAAAGGCGCATGGATGAATACCGGTGAGGGAGGTCTTTCCTCGCATCATCTGGCGGGAGGTGCTGATATCATTGCTCAAATCGGTTCTGGTCTTTTCGGTTTCAGGACGGAAGAAGGAGAATTCAGTTTTGAAAGGGTCCGTGAAAAAGCGGATATTCCTCAAGTGAAAGCATTTGAGATTAAGCTTGCACAAGGTGCAAAAATGCGTGGAGGGCATGTAGAAGGATCCAAGGTAACGGAAGAAATTGCGGCAATCCGCAATGTTGTTCCTTATGTTTCCATTAACAGTCCGAATCGTTTTCACCAGTTTGATGATTATCCAACACTATTTGAATTCATTGATCGAATTCGCCAGCATTCTGGTAAACCGGTTGGTATTAAAATCGTCATTGGTGGTAAAGAAGACGCGGAAGAATTAGCATCTTTCATGCATGAAACTGGTAAGGGTCCTGATTTTATATCGCTGGATGGTGGGGAAGGTGGCTCTGGAGCTACCTACCAAGATCTTGCAGACAGCGTTGGGTTGCCGTTACGTTCTTCGATTATTCTTCTAGACGATGCGCTTAGGAAATTTGAAGTGCGTGACCAAGTAAAAATCATTGCCTCGGGTAAAATAACGACACCGGACCGGGCAGCAATTGTGTTGGCAATGGGGGCAGACTTAGTTCAAATTGCACGAGGTTTTATGATTTCCGTCGGCTGCATTATGGCGCACCGTTGCCATACGAATGATTGTCCAGCGGGTGTAGCGACAACGGATAAGAAGCTGCAACAAGGTCTTGTTGTTGAGGAGAAAAAGTTCCGTGTTACAAATTATATTTTGACAATGCGAGAGGGGCTTTTCCGAATCTCCGCAGCTGCGGGACTGGATTCTCCGACGAAACTCACAAGGCATCATATAGTTTACAAGGATGACCGAGGACGTGTTTATCCGGTTGAATGAAATGAAGAATACCGTTCTGCCTACAAAGGGTAGAACGGTATTCTTCATTTTTGGATGATTAATCCGAAAACAGTTTCATATTAATTTTCCAACCTTTAGAATATTGTGATAATATATAAGTATATGAATCAATGAGAAAAGGGGAATGGATATGACGTTGTTGCACAAAACAGTGGGGGAAATGGTAAGAGAGCAGGCACGGCTTTATCCTGCGCAGGAAGCGTATGTCTATCCGGAACATGGGATTCGTAAAACATATACAGAATTTGACGAGGAAACAGATATACTTGCGAAAGCGTTCATGGGCATGGGCATCGGAAAAGGGGAAAACGTTGCCATTTGGTCGGATAATAAACGGGAGTGGCTGCTCAGCCAGTTTGCAACAGGTAAAATGGGGGCAGTTCTTGTCACGGTGAATACGAATTACCAAGCTTCAGAGTTGGAGTATTTATTAAAACAATCTGATGCAACTACACTTATTCTGGATGAAAGCTTTAAGGGGACGAGTTACATAGACATCCTCAAGAGAGTTTGTCCGGAGCTGTTAATAGGTGAAAAAGGTTCTATAGCAAGCGAAAAACTTCCTCATTTTAAACGAATCATTTTGATGACGGAGCGAGAAGAAGCGGGTATGTATAAATGGTCTGAATTTTTATCGTATGCGGAAGGTGTATCTGATGAACAGCTAGATAAGCAGTTCCATTCGCTAAATCCTGATGATGTCATCAATATTCAATATACATCCGGCACGACCGGCCAACCGAAGGGAGTTATGCTGACGCATAGAAATGTCGTCAATAACGGTAAATTAATCGGTGATAATATGAAACTGACTGAGCAGGACCGGGTCTGTATTCCAGTACCATTTTTCCATTGCTTCGGTTGTGTACTGGGTACGCTTGCAGCTGTCACGCACGGTTCCGCGATGATTTTGCTTGAACAATTTGATCCTCTACGCGTACTTCAGGCGGTGCAGGAAGAAAGATGTACAGCACTTCATGGGGTACCTACGATGTTCATTGCTGAGCTAAATCATCCTGATTTTAAAAAGTATGATACATCTACGCTTCGTACCGGAATAATGGCAGGCTCCGTATGTCCAATTGAAGTTATGAAACGAGTTATTGAAGATATGGGTGCGAGTGAGATTACGATTTGTTACGGCCTGACGGAAGCATCTCCTGTCATTACTCAGACAAAGATAGATGATCCAATCAGTAAAAGGGTTTCGACAGTCGGTAAGCCGCATCCAAGTGTAGAAGTCAAAATCATTGATTCCATCACGGGTGATGAGATGCCTGTTGGGGAACCCGGGGAACTTTGCACGCGCGGATATAATGTCATGAAAGGGTATTATAATAACCCAGAGGCGACAAAAGAAGTCATTGATGCAGAAGGATGGCTCCATACTGGAGACATCGCTGTAATGGACACGGAAGGATATATTGATATTACAGGGCGCATCAAAGACATGGTTATTCGTGGTGGTGAAAATATCTATCCAAAAGAAGTAGAGGAGTTCCTATATACACATCCTGACATCGCTGACGTACAAGTCGTAGGCGTACCGGATGCAAAGTATGGCGAGGAACTGATGGCGTGGATTATTCTGAAGCCAGGAGTGAAAATCGATGAAGAGGCAGTACGCACTTTCTGCAAAGGAAACATTTCTCATCACAAAATTCCAAAGTATATTGAGTTTACGGAAGAGTATCCGATGACTGCATCCGGTAAAATACAGAAGTTCAAACTGCGTGAAATGTCTTTTGAGAAATCGTCCACATAATCGTAAGCGTATTCCATACGATATTGTGGGATACGCGTATTACAAACCATTCTAAATAGCCAAAAGTTCAGCTTGAGCAGAGGGGGTAGCGTGAAAGGAACAACATTTGCATCTGTTTCGACAATATTATCGTTTTTCACAACGCTTGCCACAATGAGTTAGCCACCCATTTTTGTGTTCGAACGCCGTATCTTTTGTCGCGATCAGCAAATGTTCGTATGTCAATTGCAATCTATCTTGTCGAAATAACAATATTTCCTGGGAAATGTAGCAGGAATAAACTAATCATATCGTTCCTTGCCAATATTTACTTCAAGAGTTATTGGAAAGTATCAATAATACTGATTTCCATTCAATATTTAGATGATATAATGAAGATTATCTATTATGAAATGGAGGAATTCGCTATGTCAGATAATGGTTTTCAGTTAATTGCAATTATTATATACATGGCAGCCATGGTTTTCATCGGATGGTATGCATTCAAACGCACTTCAAATCTGACAGACTACATGCTTGGTGGACGAGCACTTGGTCCAGCTGTTACTGCGCTTAGTGCTGGAGCGGCTGACATGTCGGGTTGGTTGCTGATGGGGCTACCTGGAGCAATCTATCTTAATGGACTGGTTGAAGCTTGGATTGCCATAGGATTGACAATTGGAGCATACTTAAACTGGGTGTTCGTTGCACCGCGTCTTCGTGTGTATACACAAGTATCAAGTGACTCTATTACCATTCCGAGTTTCTTGGAAAGTCGCCTGAAAGATAAATCAAGACTCTTGCGCATAGCTTCCGGTGTAATCATTCTAGTTTTCTTCACATTCTATGTCTCTTCAGGAATGGTTGCAGGTGGAAAGTTCTTCTTAAGCTCATTCGGGTTAGATTATCATGTAGGTTTGTTAATTGTTTCTGGTGTTGTTATCTTCTATACATTATTCGGAGGATTTTTGGCGGTCAGTTACACGGACGTTGTTCAAGGTATCATTATGTTCCTTGCCCTCCTTCTTGTACCGATTGTTGGCATATTCATAACAGGAGGACTTACAGAAACTGCTGCAAGTATCCGTACTGTTGATCCTCAATTGCTGAACTTCGTATCGGGTGCATCATTCCTCGGTATAGTGTCAGCGGTTGCGTGGGGGCTCGGTTATTTCGGTCAACCACATATTATCGTCCGTTTTATGGCTCTAAATTCGCACAAAGAAGCGAAAAAAGCACGTCGAATCGGAATTGGATGGATGTTCTTGAGCCTGTTTGGTGCAGTAGCAACAGCACTAATAGGGATTGCGTATTTCCAACAAAATACGGATGCTACATTGGTAGATAACGAAACTGTATTTATTGTCCTAGGGCAAATTATCTTCCATCCGTTCATCGCAGGAATAATGCTCGCGGCTGTCCTCGCAGCTGTAATGAGTACAATTTCTTCACAATTAATTGTTTCTTCTTCAGCACTTGTCGAAGACTTATACAAAACGTTTATGAAGAAAGATGCAACGGATAAGCATTATGTGTTTTTAGGTAGAATGGCTGTTCTTATCGTTTCCGTAATTGCGATGGTACTTGCATGGCCGAACAATGAATCCATTTTAAGTATCGTATCGTTTGCGTGGGCTGGATTTGGAGCTTCATTCGGACCAGTTATTCTTCTATCACTATTCTGGCGCAAACTTACAACTAAAGGAGCGCTATGGGGAATGATTGTCGGTGCCGTAACAGTTATGGTTTGGGGGAACATTGATTCTTTATCGGACACGCTTTATGAAATCATTCCTGGTTTCTTCCTCTGTCTAATAGTCGCGGTTGTGGTAAGTAATATCACATACAAACCGAATGCGGAGATTGACAAGGAGTTTGCAGAAACAGTTAAAATACTAAACGGAGATAAGTAATTTGAAAGTCTGCAGATATTACTGCAGGCTTTTCAATTGCATTTTTTCGGTGAGGAAAGGTTGACGAATGTTGTCATTGGGCAAACTAAATAACATTGACGGTTTGATACTACATTTCGTTCGGAGGCTATCGTTTCGCCGAATATGTTAAACTGAATATACTTAAATGTTGTTTGGAAGGGGTAATTCCATGGAAGAATTAATAGAACGCGCAGTAATTGTAGGGGTCCATGAACAAAAGGACGATCACTTTGAATATGGTATGGAAGAACTGAGGAATCTTGCCAGTGCAATTGAAGTCGAGGTTGTCGGGGAAGTCACACAAAACATGGAAAAAAGAAACCCGTCTACGTATGTCGGGAAAGGCAAAATAGAAGAGATTAAAAGTTTTTACGAAGAGTTGGATGCCAATCTTGTTATCTTTAACGATGAACTGTCTCCTTCCCAAATTCGTAATCTGGAACGGGAACTTGATTGTAAAGTAATTGACCGAACTATGCTCATTCTTGATATTTTCGTAAGACGTGCAAGAACGAGTGAGTCACGGATGCAAGTAGAACTTGCTCAGCTACAATACATGCTTCCCCGACTTGTTGGACTACGTGCATCCTTAGGTAGACAAGGTGGTGGGACCGGCGGTGGTGTCCAGAACAAAGGGGCCGGAGAAACAAAACTTGAACTCGATCGCCGGAAAATTGAAGACCAGATTGCTAAACTTGGCCGCGACCTAGATCATGTGAAGGATCAGCGGGAAACACAGCGGAAACAGCGTAAAAAGAGTGGTATCCCTGTAGTTTCGATTGTTGGTTATACGAATGCGGGCAAGTCAACAATTATGAATCAATTACTGCTGAAAATGGACGTTGACAATGCGAAACAAGTATTTGAAAAGGATATGCTTTTTGCAACACTTGATACATCTATCCGCAAAGTGAAACTAGAGGATAATAAAGAATTCATCTTAACGGATACGGTTGGTTTTGTTTCAAAACTGCCTCATCACCTTGTAAAGGCTTTCCGCTCAACGTTAGAAGAAGCACGTGATGCAGACTTACTCTTACATGTTGTGGATGTATCGAATTCGGAACACGATTATATGATGGAAGTAACAAATGATACCTTGCAAGCGGTAGGAGTAGAAAATGTACCAACACTTAATATTTACAATAAATCGGATCTGGCTGGAATTCCATATCCAGCAGTAAGTGACAATAGTGCCTGGATTTCTGCTAAAGAAGGAAAAGGGTTGGATGAACTCATTAAACTGATTACGAAGAAGATTTTTGAGCAATACATCACGTGTAAGTTGCTCATTCCATTTGACCGTGGTGATATCGTTTCCTACTTGAATGACAATGCAAATGTGAAAAATACGGAGTACGAAGAGGAAGGAACGCTTATGACAGTTGAAATGGATATATCAGAGCGTTCAAAAGTTGAGCAATTTATAGTTAGCCATTAAAAAACAGCACCGCCTGACTTGGGGAAGTCAGGCGGTGCTGTTCCTTCTATCTAAGAGAAAGGGGGTGGGATAATTGTAGTATGCCCGCTTTTACAATCATTAAACCTCTTGAAATTGATTATTATGCAGGCGGGCGAAAATTCCACCTTTCTTCACAAGTTCATGGTACTTCCCGTCCTCCTCGATTCCGTTTTCAGTAACAACGATAACGCGGTCGGCATCACGAATTGTGGCCAGTCTATGAGCGATGACAAGGGTTGTACGGTTTTCAGCAAGTTCAGCGAGCGACTGTTGGATAATTCGTTCTGTCTCTGTATCGAGAGCTGATGTTGCTTCATCCAAAATAAGAATTGGCGGGTTTTTTAAGAACATGCGAGCGATGGCAAGACGCTGTTTCTGCCCACCCGACAGTTTCAAACCGCGTTCCCCAATCTGTGTTTCGTAACCATGGGGAAGCGCAGCAATGAAGTCTTCTAAATGCGCTTTTTTTGCTGCTTCAATTACTTCTTCGACTGTCGCATCCAATTTACCGTAGCTGATATTCTCTTTAATGGTACCGGTGAACAAAAAGACGTCCTGCTGTACGATGCCAATCTGCGAGCGCAAGGAATGCTGCGTCATATTGCGGATATCAATGCCGTCAATGGCAATTGAGCCTTCTGTGACATCGTAGAACCGTGGAATAAGTGAACAAATCGTTGTTTTTCCAGCACCGGACGGACCGACGAAAGCGACTGTTTGACCTGCGTGGATATTCAAGTCAATCCCATGGAGTACCGCTTTATTGTCGTCATAATTGAAATGTACATCATCAAAGAGGATATCACCATTTAAATGCGTGACAGCTACCGCTCCTGGACGATCTCTAATTTCAGGTTCCTGGTCGATTAATTCGCGGAACCTACGGAATCCCGCCATTCCTTTCGGATACAGTTCCAGGAGAGCACTGATTTTGTCGACAGGTTTGATAAGAACATTAACGAAAAGGACAAAACTTACGAGCTCGCCGTATGACAATTTGTTATTGAATGTGAACCATGCTCCGACAACTAGTACGATGAGTGTAATGAGTCGGGTCATCATGAACATACTGGAATGGGTCCATGCCATCACTTTATAAGCGACTAACTTAGCTGTTCTAAAATTGCCATTGTCTATTCTGAAACGAGCAATCTCAAAATCCTCGTTCGTGAATGATTTGACAACGCGTGAACCTGATACGGAATCTTCAACACGTGCATTGACATCTGCGATTTTGCCATACATATTTTGCCATGCAGCATTCATTTTAATATTACAGAATGTCACGACAATGATTAGGAAAGGCACCATAATTATTGCGATTATGGCAAGTTCCGGATTAATGCTATACATAATTGCGAAAGCACCAATAAGCGTCATGATGGCGATGAAAATATCTTCAGGGCCATGGTGGGCGAGTTCACCAATGTCAAACAAGTCATTGGTGATGCGGCTCATAATGTGACCCGTTTTGGTATTATCGAAGAAACGGAATGATTGTTTCTGTACATGGTTGAACAATTGTTGGCGCATATCCGTTTCAATATTAATGCCAAGTTTGTGACCTAGATAACTAACGATATATTGTAGGAATGTACTTAGTAAATAAATGAGCAGTAGAATAATGCTGATTGTTATGATCTGCCCCCAATTACCTTTAGGCAGCAAATCATCAATGAACCATTTGACCGCTACCGGGAAGGCAAGGTCAAGCAGCGCTACAAAAATAGCGCTTGAAAAGTCGATAACGAAAAGCCGCCTGTGCGGTTTATAGTATGAAAAGAATTGTTTAATCATTTTATGCAATCCCCTTTTGTCTGATAATTGCAAGTATAGCGGAGATGAAGACAAAAAACGATTTTTAATTTCAGAAACCGAAATAAAAGGCATGTAGTTCTATTTATTTATGGTGAAGCATGAGTACTATGATTCAATTTCACCGAATCATGAAACTCTTTGCGAATCGGGTCGTATGAGTATATGTAAAAGAAATCTGGAATTGGAAGGAAGCGAAGGATATGAAAAAGTGGATAAAGGGTATAGCGACTGGTGTTCTAATCCTCGGTCTTGGAGCATGTAGTACAACAGCAGAACCGAAAACCGATCCAGAGACAGGAAAGAAAGGAGAACTTCAAAACAAAAGTGAAATGACAGCACAAGAAGTATATGAAAAAGCAATGGAAGTTTCGGATGAACAAAAGAGTATGCATGCAAAAATGGAAATTGATCAGCTCGTAAAGATGCCAAGTCAAGAGTTGGAAATGGACAGCAAAATTAAAATGGACATGGATATGATCATTGAACCTCTAACTATGTATCTGAATATGAACGTGGATATGGGCGAGCAAGGTAAGATGGACATGGATATGTACATGGCAGACGATGGTTTCTTCATGAGTAACCCTGAAGCAGAGGGGTGGATCAAGTTTCCGGATGATATGTACGAGGAAATGGTTGGTCAAATGGCTGGTGGGGCAGACCCAACACTTGATATGAATATGTTCAAAGAGTTTGTAGATGAATTTAAATTTGAGCAGACGGATGACGAATATATACTTAAACTTTCTGCATCAGGAGATAAATTCAATGAGTTGTTTAAGAAAGTAGCATCTGAAAATATACCTGCTGGTTTGGAGATGGACGAACAACAAGCGGAAGTGTTGGAAAATATAGACGTGAAAGTACTAGAATATGAAATATTTATCGATAAAAAAACCTTCTACACAAACGCATTCAATGTGAATATGGATATGGTAATGAAAATTGAAGGCGAAGAAATGCATATCGACCAAAAAGCAAAAGCAGACATCAGTAAAATTAATGAAATTGAAAACATTAAAGTTCCACAAGAGGTAATTGATAACGCAGTCGACATCAATGAAACAATGGGTCAGTGAGATAGATAGAGGGCGCCAGATATTCAATCTGGCGCCCTCTTTTTATTACTAGAAATGTAGAAAATGGATTGAAATCTAGGACTCGAAGCGTTCTATGATTTAGTACTTCAATTCTAATTGATAATGATTTTCAGTTAATCGTTGACACTTATTTCTGACATGTTATAATTGAATTTGTAGCCAATTGATAATGGTTTTCATTAATGAATTCTCAATTAGCTGCAAATAATTGATATCGAGGCTTCCTATGAAGATACGTTACTTATTCATCGCACTTATCATTCTTTCATTCCTATCGTTATTCGTAGGGGTGAGTCGTATCACGCCAATGGCTCTGCTAGATTTTGATTCGGAAGCAACAGAAATTTTCTTGATCAGCCGTTTGCCGCGACTAGTTGCCATTCTCCTTGCAGGAGCAGGTATGAGTATCGCGGGACTCATTATGCAACAGCTGAGCCGGAACAAATTTGTTTCTCCGACGACAGCGGGAACTTTGGATGCAACGCGGCTTGGGATTCTTGTCTCTATGCTGTTATTCACAAACGCATCCACGATTGAAAAGATGATTGTCGCATTTGTATTCGCGCTTGCCGGCACGCTACTGTTTATGCAAATCCTTGATCGTATTAAATTCAAGGATGCGATTTTCATTCCACTCGTCGGGCTTATGTTCGGTAATATTTTGTCATCGATTACGACGTTTTTTGCTTATAAAGCAAACGTTATTCAAAATATGTCGGCATGGTTACAAGGTGATTTTTCGATGATTATGAAAGGACGTTATGAACTTCTATACATAAGCATACCCGTGCTAATCATTACTTATCTGTATGCAAACCGATTTACGGTTGCAGGAATGGGTGAGGATTTCTCGAAAAACCTCGGGCTTGCTTATAGGAAGATTGTCAATATCGGCCTCATTTTAGTTGCACTGATTACGACTACGGTCGTTTTAACAGTCGGAATGATTCCATTTCTAGGATTAATCATTCCGAATATTGTATCAATCTATAAAGGTGACCATTTACAGAAGACATTGCCACACACGGCACTGCTCGGTGCAATATTCTTGCTCCTCTGTGATATTTTAGGCAGAGTGCTTATCTATCCTTATGAGATTTCAATTAGTTTGATGGTCGGCGTTATCGGCAGCGGAATCTTCCTATACTTATTGTTTAGGAGGAAGGCCTATGCGTAACTCGACGAAACTCATCATTCTTGGCGTACTGGCTGTTATCTCCTGTGCTTTGTATCTTTTTCAAGGATTAAACGGAAGTTTTGACTATGCATTACCACGCCGTGGCATCAAAGTAATGGCGATGGCCATTACGGGCGTCGCCGTAGCGTATTCAACTGTCATTTTTCAGACAATCACACATAACCGCATTTTGACACCGAGCATTATGGGGCTGGACTCACTATACTTATTGTTACAGACCGCCATTATTTTCTTCCTTGGTTCAGGGCATATGGCCATTGTCAATACACATGTGAATTTCATATTATCTGTTTCTGCAATGGTTGTATTCGCGCTTCTCCTCTACCGCTTTTTATTCCGAGGAGGCAAACAGCCAATTTACTTTCTGTTGCTTGTCGGAATCATTGTCGGAACATTTTTTGGAAGCATTTCGACGTTTCTGCAAGTGCTCATTGATCCGAATGAATTCATGCTCGTACAGGATATGATGTTTGCAAGTTTCAATAACGTCAGCGGAGACCTCGTTTGGTGGGCACTTGGGATTGTTGCTATCAGCTTACTAATTGGCTGGAGGTATATTAACGAACTCGACGTGCTCTCGCTTGGAAGGGATACCGCCATTAACTTAGGCGTATCTTATGACAAAGTCGTCAAAACGATGCTTGTATTGTCCGCTGTACTAATCGCGGTTTCTACTGCACTTGTCGGACCGATTACATTCTTCGGTCTGATTGTCGCGAATTTGTCTTATCAGTTTTTTAAATCATATAAGCACACCGTTTTAATCGCTGGTGCTTCTATTATGAGTATCATCGCCCTTGTAGGTGGACAATGGGTTGTCGAAAGAGTCTTCACTTTCTCTACGACACTCAGTGTGATTATTAACTTCATCGGTGGCGTTTACTTCATCTACTTACTATTAAAGGAGAGTCGATCTACATGATCCAGGTCCGTGAACTGTCAAAGTTTTATGGTAAAAAAGCGGTCGTTGAAAAGGTGAATGTGAATATTCATCGCGGAAAGATCACATCTTTCATCGGTCCAAATGGTGCGGGTAAATCAACGCTCCTTTCAATGGTTAGCCGTCTTCTCGATGCAGATACGGGTGAAGTACTCGTTGATAAAGATAATGTTAAACAGATGAATTCAAATGAGTTTTCAAAAAGAGTTTCCATATTAAAGCAATCTAATTTCATGAACGTTCGTTTGACAATCCGTGAACTAGTATCGTTCGGTCGTTTCCCACATTCCAGGGGCAAACTAACTGCAGAAGACTTACGGCTTGTCGAGCAAGCAATGGATTATATGGATTTAATGAGCATGCAACACGATTATCTGGACGAATTATCAGGTGGCCAACGTCAGCGTGCATTCATTGCGATGGTTATCGCCCAGGATACGGATTATATCTTGCTTGACGAACCGCTCAATAGTCTAGATATGAAGCATTCCGTTCAGATTATGAAGATATTGAGAAGACTTGTAGACGATCTTGGTAAAACAGTCGTCATCGTGCTGCACGACATTAACTTTGCATCCGTTTACTCTGACCGCATTGTTGCGTTAAAAGAGGGACGCGTTGTCAAAGATGGTCCGACCGATGAAATTATCACTTCCGATTCGTTAAAAGATATTTACGATATGGATATTCCGATTAAACAAATGGCTAATTGCCGAATATGTGTGTACTTCGATTCTTAATAGGAAGAACGAAATGCGCCCGGAATTTAGGCATCAATCTGAGTCGGAAAAATTAAACTAACAATAAAACTAAAAGGATGGTTTTTGATGAAGAAACTACTAATGACAATGATGATGTTCGCATTAATTGCTTTACTTGCAGCTTGTGGAACGAATGATGATGCTGCGGACGATAAAGCAACTGGAGACAAAACAGAACCAAATGTTGAAGAAACCGAAACAGCAGAACAAATGGTAATTACGCACGACCTAGGCGAAACTACAGTGGAAAAAAACCCTAAAAAAATTGTCGTATTCGATTTTGGTATGCTAGACACGCTTGACGAGCTTGGCGTTGAAGTTGCAGGTGTCCCACAAATGAACGTTCCTTCATACTTGTCTCAATACGAGGATTCAAAGTACACGAACGTTGGAGGTCTTAAAGAGCCTGATTTTGAAGCAATCCATGCAATGCAGCCAGATGTGATTTTCATCTCAGATCGTCAATCTGCTATGTATGAGGAATTGAGTGAAATTGCTCCAACAGTCTTTGTAGGTGTAGATACAGCAAACTATATGGAGTCATTCAAAACCAACATGGAAACGGTTGCAGAGCTCTTTGATAAGGAAGATGAAATGAAAGCAGAACTTGCGGACATTGATGAAAGAATTGCAGCAATTAATGAAGAAGCCAGCAAGAGTGATGCTAAATCATTGATCGTTCTTGGAAATGAAGGAAAAGTAAGTGCTTATGGACCGAGTTCACGTTTTGGTATTATTCATGACGTATTTGGCTTTGCAGCAGCTGATGAAAATCTTGAAGTGTCTACACATGGTCAAAGCATCACATTCGAATATATCCTTGAAACGAACCCGGACATTCTCTTTGTTATAGACCGTGACGCTGCGGTTGGCGGAGATTCAAGTGCAAAAGATTCGATTGAAAACGACCTTGTTAAGAAAACAAATGCTTATCAAGACGGTAAAATCATTTATCTAGATCCGAACTATTGGTACCTATCTGGAGGCGGACTTCAGTCTGTGAAAGAAATGGTTAAAGAAGTCGAAGAAGTATTGTAATAATAGCAAAAGAGCCAGCACACTAAAAAGTGTGTTGGCTCTTTTTTTGTTAAGCAGTATTCACTTATAGCTGTCGGTTACAGCTGGGAAATCAAAATTACAATACTGCACATAAAATATAGTTTGAATATAGATCGCTTGGCGCTCTGGGGATGCCTCTCACCGTAAGCCTGGATTAGCGCTTCACATCCAGTCTTACGGCTTCGGCTACCCCTTTGCCGCGCCTTCGCTGGAGGGTTCATTATTGATGGAGTTGTAATTCAGAGTGTACATTTTAGATCGCTTGGCGCTTTGGGGATGCCTCTGGCCCTGAGCCTGGATTAGCGCTTCGCATCCAGTCTCACGGCTTCGGCTACCCCTTTGCCGCGCCTGCGCTGGAGTGTACATATATCGATAGAGTTGCGATTTGGTGTGTAAATTATATAGTGATACTGGGATGTATAGGCTGAAATTATAATGTGATTACTATCTGACACTAATTTAATTCTTAAAAGAAAGCACTAAAAGTTGCAGGTTTAATCCCCGATAACGAAATGCACATTCTTATATAGACTATCTAGCGAAGGCGCGACTTCGTGGTAGCCGGAGCGATAAGACTGAAAGTGGTCTTCTTTCCGGCTTATCGCGGGAGGCATCCACAAAGCGTCGAAGCGGTATTAGCGGGCTTTCTGAAGTATTCTCCATGTATTGGGACATTTATAATGGCTTACCTAATGATAGATAATGAAATGCGCTTTCCTACATAGAGACTATCCAGCGAAGCATCCACAAAGCGTCGAAGTGATATTAGTAGGTTTTCTGATTCGTTTCACTGTATTGGGATATTTAATAATAGTCTTCGTAATAATAGATAACGAAATACGCTTTCTAACATAGACCATCCAGCGCAAGGGGCATCCACAAAACACCGAAGCGGTTCAAAGGAAAGCTTGATTTCAACATATATATTTGATAAGACTCATTATAATGTTGTGTAAGGGAAACTTATAGCATACACTAGTTTTAACTTAGAAATAGAAAGAAGATGTGCAAATGGACGGAACTGTAGTATTTGCATTCGCCCTAACACTATTTGCAGGGCTAGCAACTGGGATTGGAAGTTTACTTGCATTTTTTACGAAAAGAACAAATACGAAATTTCTCTCAATAGCACTTGGTTTTTCTGCAGGTGTAATGATTTACGTTTCACTTGTTGAGATATTTGTAAAAGCTAAAGACGCACTTGTATTAGATCTTGGACTAACCAATGGCTATTGGGCAACTATCGCCGGTTTTTTCGGGGGAATGCTACTTATCGCCTTAATTGATCGTCTCATTCCTGCAATTGGAAATCCGCATGAAGTGAAGAGTGTTGAGGATGTTAATGCGGGTCCAACGAATGATGAATATGCCAAACTGAAGAAAATGGGTATGTTCACGGCACTAGCCATTGCAATTCATAACTTTCCTGAAGGTATTGCGACGTTCACATCTGCATTGCAGGATCCAACGCTCGGTATTGCGATTGCCATCGCGGTTGCAATTCACAACATTCCCGAAGGTATTGCGGTTGCTATCCCCATTTATTTCGCGACGGGTAATCGGAAACAAGCATTCAAATTATCCTTTTTGTCGGGATTAGCTGAACCTCTTGGTGCTATAGTAGCATTTCTAATTTTAATGCCTTATTTAAACGGTGTAATGTTTGGCGTCATTTTTGCCGCGGTTGCAGGGATTATGGTATTCATCTCTATCGATGAACTGCTACCGGCAGCGAGAGAATATGGCGAAGCGCATTTATCGGTTTATGGCTTTATGGCAGGAATGGCAGTAATGGCAGTAAGTCTTGTTCTAGTGATTTAAAAAACATTGTGTCACTTTGTTGTACGGGGTATAATGACAGGTGTAAAGACACTTAAATAAACCGGACAACGAGGTGCAGGGGATTGTGAAAAAAAACAAACAGGGGATTTCAAGAAATAAATTATTAGTACTTGCTGGAACGGGCTGGATGTTCGACGCGATGGACGTCGGAATTCTCTCCTTTGTTATAGCAGCACTTGCATTGGAGTGGCATCTGACACCAACTGAAATGGGTTGGATAGGAAGTGTCAACTCCATTGGGATGGCTTTCGGTGCATTTGGTTTTGGCCTGCTTGCAGATCGGATTGGACGAAAAAACGTCTTTATGATGACGTTAGTTCTATTCTCAGTTGCAAGCGGTTTATCAGCTCTGACAATGACGCTTACTGCATTTCTCATTCTGCGCTTTTTTGTTGGAGCAGGTCTTGGCGGAGAATTACCTGTCGCATCAACGCTAGTATCTGAGAGTGTTGCGGCGCACGAGCGAGGGCGAGTTGTCGTGCTCCTAGAAAGCTTCTGGGCGGCAGGATGGTTGATAGCAGCATTAATCGCCTATTTTATCATTCCAGACTATGGTTGGAGAGTCGCTTTGATAATTACAGCACTTCCAGCTTTTTATGCCATTTACCTTAGAAGGAAATTGCCAGATTCTCCAAAGTTCGTGGCAGATGGAAAACCGAAACAGTCAGCTGGCGAAAAAATTAGGATAATTTGGTCGAAGAAGTATGCACGAAGGACGCTTATGTTGTGGATTGTCTGGTTCACGGTCGTATTCTCGTATTATGGTATGTTTCTTTGGTTACCGAGTGTCATGGTAATGAAAGGCTTTGATTTGATTCACAGCTTCAAATACGTTCTCATTATGACGCTTGCACAGTTGCCGGGCTACTTCACAGCAGCTTGGTTAATTGAAAGAGCAGGCCGGAAATTTGTTCTCGCCACATATCTTATTGGAACTGCGGCAAGTGCGTTGCTTTTCGGCAATGCAGAGACGCTTCCGCTGTTACTTATTTCGGGTGCATTGCTATCTTTCTTTAATTTAGGGGCATGGGGAGCATTGTATGCATATTCTCCAGAACAATATCCCACTGCAATCCGTGCAACGGGTTCCGGAATGGCGGCTGCGGTAGGACGTATCGGTGGTATTTTTGGGCCGTTGCTCGTAGGTTCACTACTTGCGGCAGGCTATGGTTTCGAAACAGTATTTGGTATCTTCTGCGGTGCGATAATTATTGGTGTAATAGCTGTTGTGTTTTTAGGGACAGAGACGAAACAAATGGAATTGGAATGAAGTTGGACCTGCCTTATGTTAGGTAGGTCTTTTTTAGTTCATACTATTAAAACTTCCTTCTATATCTATAAGTAAGAAGGGTAAGAACAAAGTGGATGGGCAATGTCGGTTCGTGAACAATGTAAGGTGAATGGTATTTTGACGGGGGCGTATGAATAGATCAATTCTACTGTCATTAAAGCATCAGGGCTAATTTGAATACTAAACAACACGACACGCCAATAGCGATAACGTACGGAGTCTTTCCTTTTGATGGAAAGGCTTATTTTGGTAGAATGAAAACACAAGTTGGAGGTGTTTAGATGTTTCGTATTCCTGAATCAATTGCGAGTCTTGGTAGAAAACGGATAGAAGGTTTTCCTGTAGAGGGGTTTATTTACGGAGAAGGTCCCAGAAATCCCGAACTGATGCTAATCGGTGAAGCGCCTGGAGAATTTGAATTGGTCGATGGTATTCCCTTTATAGGCCGTGCAGGGAAGGAATTGATGAAGTCACTTGCGACAATTGGATTAACGCGTGAAGACGTTTATATTACAAGTGCGGTCCGAAGCAGGCCATATAGATGGGGAACAAAAAATAACCGTGATGGAACAACGACAGAACGGAAATATAATCGACCTCCGACGATAAAAGAAATTCTGTCACATGCTCCCATTCTGGATTATGAACTGGCAAACATTGAACCGAAGCTCATTGTCACGCTTGGTAACGTCGGGTTGCAGAGGTTACTTGGAAAAGGCATGAAGGTGACCGAACTCCACGGACAGCTGTTGGAGCGACCCATTCAGTATTTAAACGAACTGGATGACACGACCTTCAACAAGACAAAAAAGTTGTACAAGATTGTACCGACATTTCATCCCGCATCAATCTTTTACAGGCCTTCACATAGACCTTCACTAGATGCAGATTGGTTGAAAATTGGTCGTATTTTGAAGGGAATGAACTAGTGGAACGATTCATCAGAAAGTGAAAGCGGGTGTCGTACTGTTGAAGACCTCGCTTGAGGCTGAAAGATGGTTGAAGACTTCGCCGCAACGAACTACAAAAGGAGGAGTTCAATGATTCGCTTTGATAATGTAACAAAACGTTTTGATGATGGAACAAAAGCATTGAAGAATGTATCTGTGACAATCCCTACAAATAAGTTGACGGCTATTATAGGGCCTTCCGGTTGCGGAAAAACGACGCTTATGCGGATGATCAATCGTTTGGAAGTGCCAACTGAAGGAGCCGTCTATATTGATGAGCTGCCAATTATCGAACGGGATGAGGTGGAGCTACGACGTTCAATTGGCTATGTCATCCAACGAATCGGCCTCATTCCTCATATGACGATTGAAGAAAATATTGCTCTTGTTCCTGAATTACTCAAATGGGATAAAAAGAAAATTGCTGTTCGTGTAAATAAACTGCTTGACATGGTGGATCTCGATCCGTCGGTATTCAAAAAACGCTATCCTTTTGAATTATCGGGGGGACAACAGCAGCGAGTCGGCGTAAGTCGAGCACTTGCGAGCAATCCCAATATTATATTGATGGACGAGCCGTTCTCTGCACTCGATCCAATTAGTCGTGAACAGCTGCAAAAGGAATTGAAAAAGCTACAGCTGAAAATTAAGAAGACAATTGTATTTGTAACACATGATATGGATGAAGCGCTCGATATCGCAGATCAAATTATTGTCATGCGGGACGGGGAAATTGAGCAAATGTCTTCGCCTGCCGATTTAATAGAAAACCAAGCAACTAAGTTTGTTCGTGAATTCATTGGACAGGGACGTATTGACAGGCAACGCAATTTTGGTCAACGACCTATTAAAGAGTTCATTAAGTTCTACGATGAAACATGGGCAGGTGAAGTTAGGAAAGTACCTTCTGCGTTGACGGTCAATGAGGCCATTGCAGTATTGGATGCGCATCCGTCGAACCGGTTAGCAGTTACGGAGGATGATGCAGTGATTGGATATATCGGTCACCATTCTTTGCTGCAGGCGTCGATGGAGAATGGAAGGTGGGTGAAAGAATGAAGAATTTTATTGAAACGGTGACGAGTCGTTCAGATATGATTACAGAAGCTTTCCTCCAACATATTTACCTCTCTCTTGTTGCGCTAGCTGTTGGAATACTCATTGCTTTGCCAGCTGGAATGCTTATTGCCCGTCACCGCCGTTTCGCAGAACCGATTATCGGTGTCGCGGCTATTTTACAGACCATACCCAGTCTTGCGTTGTTCGGTTTCCTCGTCCCATTAATTGGAATTGGTTCAAAAACTGCTCTTATTGCACTTATTATTTATGCATTATTGCCGATTGTTCGAAATACATATACAGGTCTCACGAGTGTGGATGAAGCAATTATAGAGGCGGGGCGTGGAATGGGGATGACTCCAAATCAAATCTTGAAGAAAATTGAGTTTCCGATTGCGTTGCCAATCATCATGGCAGGTATACGGACAGCAACTGTGCTGACTGTCGGTATTGCGACGCTCGCAACGTTCGTAGGGGCTGGAGGGCTGGGAGATGTCATTTACCGAGGATTACAGTCCTATAACAACGCACTCGTCCTTGCTGGAGCACTGCCGGTCGCATTACTGGCCATTGCTTTTGATTTCATCCTGAAGTGGGTAGAGAAGAAGGTAACACCAAAAGGGGTACAACATTAAAGGGGGAAGAAAGATGAAAAAAGGTATTGGAATTATTTTATTGACATTAACGGTGCTGTTAGGCGCATGTGGTGGTAAAGATGAAATCGTAATTAGCGGAAAACCGTGGACGGAGCAATTTATATTGCCGCATATATTAGGTCAATATATTGAATCTGAAACAGATTATAAAGTTACGTACAAAGATGGATTGGGTGAAGTTGCAATTATGACGCCCGCTCTTGAAAAAGGCGATATTGATTTATATGTTGAATATACGGGTACTGGTTTGAAAGACGTTTTAAAAGAGGAGTCTGAAGCAGGGGAGAGTTCTGAAAGTGTATTTGAACGAGTTAAGAAGGGCTATGAAGATGAATTCAATGTAACGTGGCTTGAGCCGCTCGGTTTCGAGAACGGATATACACTTGCATTCACGAAAGATAAAGAATACCAAGCGAAAACGTATTCTGATCTTGTTGCAATTTCGACGGATGAAGAAATGATTTTCGGTGCACCGCATGCTTTTTACGAACGAAAAGGTGACGGCTACGATGACATGGTAAATTCATATCCATTCACATTCAAAGATACAAAAAGCCTAGATCCCAATGTAATGTATGAAGCGGTGAAAAATGGAGATGTTGATGTTATACCGGCTTTCACAACGGATAGTCGTATTCAAATGTTCGAACTTGCAACGACAGAAGATGATCTCGGATTTTTCCCGAAATACGATGCAGCGCCAGTTGTACGTCAAGAAACATTGAAGAAATTCCCAGATCTTGAAAAAGTATTGAATAGCCTTGCAGGTAAGATTACAGAAGAAGATATGTTGAAAATGAATGCCCGCGTTGATTTGGATAAGGAAAAACCGGAGGACGTTGCAAAGGATTTCCTGATTGAAAAAGGATTAATTAAGAAATAAGAGTAAACCGTTCCCGCTGGACTGGGAACGGTTTACTCCATTTATACACAATATTTCTCTGTGTGTTATTGAAAACCCGCATATTTAAGTTGGCAGTTTTTCCAAATTCACCTCGCCCATTTTAATATTGTAATTCCAGGGAATAGTAATACTGATGTGGAGGACGATTATTATGTATAAACCTATAGACAAATCTTTTTTCGAGGCACCCGTACTTGAACTTGCACGAAATCTGTTAGGGCAATATATCGTTCACGAGCAACCCGAGGGAACAATTGTTGTCCGTATTGTGGAAACGGAAGCATATCATGGATCTGAGGATCAGGCGGCACATAGTTTTGAAAATAGGCGAACGAAACGGACTGAAGTGATGTTTGGAACTGCTGGGTTAGTCTATACGTATCAAATGCATACACATACATTGATGAATGTTGTGGGAGGGCCAATTGGAACGCCCCATGCTATTTTAATCCGGGGGGCGGAACCTGTGGCCGGATTAGAAATGATAAAGGAAAACCGAGGGGGGATTTTGAAAATGACTGATTGGACGAATGGACCTGGTAAGTTATCGAAAGCACTTGGTGTGACCATGCAATACTATGGTCATCATTGGTCAGATAAGCCGTTATTCATTGCTGAAGGCGTTGTTCCGAGAGAAATTATGGCAGGTCCGCGAGTCGGTATTGGAAACTCCGGTGAAGCGGTCCACTATCCATGGCGCTTTTTCGAAAAAGATAATCCCTACGTTTCAAAGTTCCGATCCTAAGTTTACTATTCGCAATGAGAGGTATTGTATTAGAGTAGACACAAAAAAAGGAGTGCATTTAAATTGGCTAAAATAGCAACTTTAATCACGGATCTGTTTGAAGACTCAGAGTACACGGAACCGGCAAAAGCATTTAAAGATGCCGGTCATGAAGTCGTTACAATTGAAAAAGAGGCAGGTAAGGTAGTGACAGGTAAGAAAGGGAATGTAAAAGTAACGACGGATCACGGTATTGGAAACGTGAAGCCAGCAGACTTTGATGCATTATTCATTCCAGGAGGTTTTTCACCGGATCAGCTTCGTGCAGATGATCGATTTGTAAAGTTTGCAAAAACATTTATGGATGATAAAAAACCTGTATTTGCAATTTGTCATGGGCCTCAATTATTGATTACTGCAAAGGCATTGGAGGGTAGAGATGCCACCGGCTATAAATCGATAAAAATCGACATGGAAAATGCTGGTGCGAAATATGCTGATAAAGAAGTTGTTGTTTGTCAAAATCAGCTCGTTACAAGCCGAACGCCTGACGATATTCCTGCGTTTAATCGAGAATCTTTGAAACTTCTAGAGAAGTAATAATCCATATAAAAAACAAAATTTTCTTGAAGGCCATCTATTGGCCTTTTTTTTTGTTGAAAATGTTTCACAAGAGTGATAAGTTAGAACAGTACTACAACACACAGGGTTTAAATTCAGACTATTTAGTGTAATTGTTAACTTTATGTGTGATGAAATAATGGGGGGAACATCATGAAAAACGTAATTAAAATGGGAAGCGCTTTCATCGGAATTATCGTTGGTGCAGGATTTGCTTCTGGCCAGGAAATTCTACAATATTTTACAAGTTTCGGACTTCTTGGCGCAGCGGGGGCAGTTGTTTCGACAGCATTATTTGCATATCTCGGAATGATCCTAACTCGCCTTGGAAGCCGTATGCAGACTACTTCACATAAAGAAGTAATTTACAAAATTAGTGGTCGATACTTAGGGATTCTTATTGATTATATAATTATTTTTACATTGTTTGGTGTTGGTGTCGTTATGATAGCTGGAGCAGGATCGAACTTAAATCAGCAATTCGGCTTACCACCATTTGTCGGAAGTCTCCTGATGATTGTTCTTGTCATGTTGACGGTTATGCTTAATGTCGATAAAGTCGTGGGCATTATTGGTAGTATTACCCCATTCTTGGTTCTGGCAGTTGTTCTTGTATCCATCTACAGTTTGGTGACAATGGAAAACTCTTTCGCAGATCTTAATTCAACTGCACTTGCAGTGAAAACAACTTTGCCGAACTGGTTCATTTCCGCCATAAACTATGTATCGTTTAACATTGCTGTTGGTGCCTCTATGGCCCTTGTCATGGGTGGAGCAGAGAAGAATGAGAAAGTAGCTGCGTGGGGTGGATTGCTCGGCGGACTAGCTCTAGGGATCCTTATCCTATTAAGCCACTTAGCTATTTTCGCGAAAATTGAACTGGCCGGAGATTCTGAGTTGCCAATGCTGGCAATTATTAACGAGGTATCACCTATATTAGGTATTTTGATGGCATTCGTTCTGTACGGAATGATTTTCAATACAGCTGTGAGTATGTTCTTTTCATTCGGAGCACGTTTCATACAAATCAATACGAAGAAATTCAATTACTTTGTTTTAGTAACGCTTGTAATCGGGTTTGTGTTGAGTTTCGTTGGCTTTACGAAGCTTGTGGCTTATTTCTATCCACTAATCGGTTATCTTGGACTATTGCTTATAGCGGTCTTAATTTACAGTTCATTCAAGCTCCCGCCTAAAGCTCAAAGATGATTCATCAAGAAGAATAAATTCAGAGAACCCCTTTCACTGGAGTATGCATCTAGTGAAGGGGGTTCCTTCTTTAAACTGAAGTTTTCAACAACAAAAACCGCTATCCAGCTTGGATGACGGTTTTTGTTGTGTGTTTAATAAATCATGAAATATCAGACCAAGCTAACTTCTAAGGTGGAGATTTTATGCTTAGCTCACTACTTTTAGCATTTTTAGGAATTATACGCTTACCAAATCAAGCTCTTGGGCTGGTCCAAAGAATTCAAAGTTGACTTTTTCCTCTGAAATTCCCATTGCATATAAATCTTTAATGACAGACTGCATGAACACTGTCGGTCCGCAGACGTAGATGTCGCTTCCTTCAATGACATGGGCTGCAAGGAAGTCACGGTTGATGAAGCCATCGCCTTCATCAGAATACAGTACAGCATAAGTTGACGAAGGCATCGATTCATTCAACGTTCGTAGTTTTGCATCAAACGCCTGGTGTTGGCGCGTACGTGCAGAATGCAAGAACGCAGCGGGACGGTCAGGTGTGTTTTTTGCGATTGCGTCAAACATACTCATCATTGGAGTGATACCCACACCGCCGCTAATCAGCGTGACAGGAGTCGAACTATCTATGTCAAGGTGGAAGACACCTGCAGGAACACTAACTTCAACTGTATCTCCGACGTTCATTTCCTGATGAAGATTAACAGACATCTTGCCGTTTGGCGTGTTTTCATCTTCACGTTTAACAGAAATACGGTAAGAATCGCCAGTTGGAGCTTGCGACAAACTATACTGACGGTTCAGAATATACTCTTCACCAGGGATTGTAACGCGTAAAGTAATGTATTGCCCAGGTTTGTAAGAAGGAAGTTCTTTTCCATCGACGGGTTTTAAATAGAAGGATGTAATGACATCACTCTCAACTACTTTGTCTGCAATGACGAAGTCTTTGAACGTTTTCCATCCGCCGTCCATTTCTTCTGCATCTGCATACATCTTTTTCTCGATACCGATGAATACACCTGCAATCACTTCGTAAGCTTCTCCCCATGCGCCGATAATTTCGGGAGTAGCTGCATCGCCCAATACTTCTTTAATGGCGCCTAATAGATAATATCCAACAATGGGGTATTGTTCTGGCGTAATGTTAAGTGATTTGTGCTTGTGAGCAACTTGAACGACAGCTGGCAATACAGCCTCGAGGTTATCGATGTTAGCAGCTGCTGCGTAAACAAGACCTGCAAGAGCACTTTGTTGGCGTCCTTGTGATTGGTTGGCGTGATTAAAAATGTTGAGAAGTTCAGGGTGAGCCTCAAACATATTTTTGTAAAATACTGTTGTAATTGTTTTTCCGTGTTGTTCTAAGACAGGTACTGTTGATTTGATAATCGTGATGGTTTCTTCTGATAGCATGTGAAACACGACCTTTCAAAGTTGTTAGTACAAGCATAAACGATGATAAGCTTTAAAGATAGATATATAATACATCTTTAAGAAAGGTTTATAATTTAGTCACATTTCTATCACCTTCTTGCCACAAACGTTATAATAGTATCGGAAAGAGTGGTGAAATTATGCGTCTTACGATGTATACAGATTTTTCTTTACGTGTATTAATTTACTTGGGTGCAAAAGAACACGGAGAACTATCGAAGGTTCAGGACATTTCAGATGCTTACGGCATTTCGAAAAATCATTTGACGAAAGTTGTACACGAGCTTGGAAAAATGGGGTTGATCGAGACGATTCGTGGTCGAGGTGGCGGGATAAGAATGAAGGTAGAGCCTGAAAATATCAATGTCGGAGAACTTGTTCGAAAGACTGAAGATGATTTCCACCTCGTAGAGTGTTTCAATCTCCAATCGAATAGTTGTATACTATCACCGGTCTGTCGGCTGAAAGGTGCTTTACATGAAGCATTGAATGCCTATTTGACAGTTTTGGATAATTATACGGTCGCTGATTTCATCGTTAATAAAGATGAATTAGCAGCGATTTTATTTGACCGTCCTTTATGATAATATGAAATAGAATATAAAATGAGCAGGAGGCTATTTTACATGGAAAAAGTTTTTGTTTTTGGACATAAAAATCCGGATACCGATTCAATCTCTGCCGCTATCAGTTATACATATCTAAAACAGCAATTAGGGATGAATGCTGAAGCAGTGAGACTTGGTGATATTACGAACGAGACAGCTTATGCACTTGAATATTTTGGTTTTGAAGCGCCGCGCTTGATTGAAAAAGCAGCGCCTGAAGTAGCGAAAGTCATTCTTGTCGACCATAATGAGAAACAACAAAGCGTGGATGATATCGATGAAGTACAAATCATTGAAGTGGTGGATCATCATCGTATCGCCAATTTCGAGACCAATGAACCTCTATATTATCGTGCAGAGCCAGTTGGTTGCACAGCGACGATTCTAAACAAACTATTTAAAGAAAACGGTATTGAAATTCCGAAGAACATTGCAGGGCTTATGCTTTCCGCACTTATCTCAGACTCACTATTGTTCAAGTCACCGACGTATACTGATGAAGATCGTGCAGCTGTCGAAGAAATGATAGCCATCACGGGCGTGGATGCACAAGAGTATGGACTGGCTATGTTGAAAGCTGGTGCTGATTTGAGCAATAAAACGCTTGAAGATCTTGTGAAATTGGATGCTAAAGAATTCGCAATCAATGATGTGAAAGTTGAAATTGCACAAGTAAATGCAATCGACGTAAATGATGTCATGAACCGCCAAGCGGATCTAGAAGACCTTCTGTATCGTGTCATTGCTGAAAAAGGACTTGATCTATTTTTGTTTGTCGTTACCGACATATTGAATAATGACTCGATCGTCCTGGTGCTTGGTAAAGAAGCAGTTCGTGCAAGTGCAGCTTTCAATGTGACACTTGTAAACAATACAGCTACTTTAAAGGGCGTCGTTTCCCGCAAGATGCAAATTGTCCCAGTATTGACTGAAGCGTTAAAATGAAATAAATAGTAAAAGGTTGTGATCCGCGAAAAAAGTGGATTGCAACCTTTTTTTGTTTTGTAACAATTTATTGATTACTTGAACAAATGCCGCAAATACCTCTCCGGATCATTCAAAAAGTCTTTCGTCATACTAACATGCCTGATTTCATCGAACGAAACATTCACCAGTTCGCCGTCTTGAATCTCATACAAATCCGCACCAGGATATGCCATAAGCATGGGAGAATGGGTGGAAATGAGGAATCGTGCACCTTCGGCAACCATGTCGTGGAGAATTGCCAGCAATGTGAGTTGTCGATTCGGTGATAAAGGTGCTTCAGGCTCATCGAGGATATAAAAGCCGTTTGGTTGAAACTGTGCTTGAAACAAGTCGAGAAAGCTTTCCCCGTGCGAACGTTTTTCCAATCCTTCGCCGTATAAATTCCGTAGTTCGTTATACGTTCTAGCGTAGGGAAGTACTTCCAGGCTATTCGGATTACGCCTTTTAATCTCTTCTATTTTTTGACGTGCTTCTTCTCGGATGTTGGCAATGCTGCGTATATACGTAACGAAATCAGAAGCCCTGAAAAAGAAGCCGTTGCCTGTTTTCACTGACCAAATTAACTTGAATTCATCTGCCAATTCGAATGCGGGGGATAGTGAACGATCCATTTCCATATGCTCTCCGCTAATGAGTGTACTACCGGCAGCTGCTGCAATACCTTCCAATAACGTCGTTTTACCGCTTCCATTATCTCCGGCGATAATCGTAATAGGGGCTTTCAATGTCAGGGATTCAAAATTTTGAATGATGTCTGGATTGAACGGATAACGGTCTTCATCAGACCTTCGAATCCGTCGAATTTCACGCAAAGTCATAGAAACACCCCTTTTTAGACAGTATACCTTAAAAAGAGGAAACGCTTTATTACAAATTCAGCGGTTTTGTTGCTGGGCCTTCTAGAACTGAGCCGTCCTTTCGGAAGCGTGAACCGTGACATGGACAATCATATGTTTCATCAGCGGCATTCCACCTCGTCCTACAACCCATATGCGTGCAAATAGGGGAGTCCGTACGGGTCAGGTGACCACCCGCAAATTCCTTTAAAACGATGCCGGTATTTTTTAAGGCTTGTAGTAAAAATGTCCCAAACCCCGTTCGATCTGGCGAATATAGTTCGGATGCGGGATTAGTTCTTCCGACAATGAGGTCACTAATTATCCGAGCACTCGCCATTGAATTCGATAATCCCCATTTTCGATAACCCGTACTCAAATAGACATAAGGCATGCTTGCAGAAATTATTCCCGCGTACGGTATCAAATCCGATGTCTGTGGATCTTGTGCGGACCAGCCATGAGTGATTGTGTATAGCCTATATAAATCTCTTACTTCGGTATAAAGTCGATTGTAATATACTTGCGTATCGCTTTCCATGCCTGCCTGATGGCTTTCGCCTGATAGTAGGAAAAATGTTTTTCCATCAATTTGCGCAGTTCGGATTGACCGTTTCGGTTCGTCGACTGAAATATATTGGCCACGTAGAGCCATATTACCTTCTGCTGAGACGATATAAGAACGGTCGACGGATAACTTCATGATTTGAAGTCCACGCAGTGCTTCTATTGGGTAGTGCGTACATATAATGAGTTCGGTGAATTTAACTTCGTGTCCAGATTTCGTGGAAAGTAGCCGTTTTTTTAAGTCCATCAATACAACATCCGAATTTTCGTAAATACGTGCGCCCGCTTCGACTGCGAGCTTTGCTAGATGTTGCCCGAAACGAACAGGATGAATCTGGCTTTCATTTTTCAAGGTGAGTGTTGCATCCATCTGTATCGGCAATTCTGAGTTTTTTCCGAATTCGCCCGGGATACCAAGTTCCTCATAGGCTTTCATTTCATAACGAAGCATATCAGTGCCAAGTTTGGATTGGGAGTAAAGAATAGAGTCCGCTATCTTAAGTTCACTTTTATTGGCAAAGGACTTGCCGAATTGGACAGCTTCTTGATTCACTTCAAAATACAATTTTGCATTGTCGCGTCCGAATTGTTTCAGTAGCTTTGCATAGATGAGGCCATGTTGGACAGTGAGTTTCCCTGTAGAGTTACCTGTGGCCCCTGCCAGAATCGTATCTTTTTCAAGCAGAATTACATCTTTCCCTTCCTTTGCTAGAAAGTAAGCGTTGGCAATTCCGCTTAGACCACCGCCAATGATACAGACGTCACAAGTGATATCACCATCGATTTCAGGGGAGGCTTCTCGGGGGTGTGCAGTACTTAGCCATAATGAATTGGTCAAAATTATAACCTCCGTCAAGAATGTTCGAAATAGTAGTAAGCATATTCATTGTTCCCTTCTTGGATTGAATTTAAAATAGGGATATGAAAGGTGGTAAATATAATTTGAAAATCGAGATTTGGTCAGACTACGTTTGCCCGTTTTGTTACATTGGTAAACGCAGATTAGAAGAGGCACTGGAACAAACCGGTCTTTTGGAAAAAGCTGAAATTGTTTTCAAAGCCTATGAACTTGATCCGAATTCGGCTGCTGAGTCGAATGATTCTGTACGGGTGGATCTAGCTAAAAAGTATGGTATGAGTGCTCAAGAGGCAAAAAACATGACCGATAATGTGGAGCTACAGGCAAAAACTGTAGGACTAGATTACGACTTTGATAAAATGACGCCTGCAAATACATTTAATGCACATCGTCTCGCGAAACTTGCGGAACAGGAGGGCCACAGCAAGGTAGTAACGGAAAACTTACTGAAGGCTTACTTCATCGATGGGGAGAAGATTGGAACAGATGACGTGTTGCTCCGTATTGCCGAAGAGGCAGGACTTTCCCGCGACCGTGTGAAAGAAGTTCTCGATTCTGATGAATTTGCAGAAGACGTAAAAATGGATATAGAGGAAGCTGGACAACTTGGCGTGAAGGGTGTTCCGTTTTTCGTGATTAATCGTAAGTACGCAATTTCAGGTGCTCAACCTGTTGATGCATTTGCTGAAGCTCTCCGCCAAGCTGAAGAAGCATAAGTTTAACCAATACCAAATTAAAATGGACCAAGAGATCATAATGATCACTTGGTCCATTTATTTGTTTCAACGATAGGCACTGGGTGCCAATTGCTATTATTATTGAGCAGGGTTAAGTTGTAAGTCGATTGTAATCTTAATATCATCGCCAACCAGAACGCCACCTGCTTCAAGTGCTTGGTTCCATGTAAGACCGAATTCTTTTCTTGAGACTTTGCCTTCAACTTCAAAAGCAGCGACATCTACACCCCAAGGGTTTTTAGCAGTACCTTCGTATTCAGCTTCGAACGTAATTTCTTTCGTCACGTCTTTAATTGTCATATCGCCGGTAACGTCGTATTCGTTGCCGCCTTTTTTAGTGATAGCTGTTGAAACGAATGTGATGCTTGGAAATTGCTCTGTATCAAAGAAATCGGCAGAACGAAGGTGATTATCACGGTCTTCGCTGTTTGTATGAATTGTATTAGCGTCAATTGTGAAATTGAGGTTGGCGCCTGTCAAGTCCTCAGGGCTACCTTCAAATGTACCTTCTACCCCTGTGAAACGTCCTTTTACTTTAGAAACCATCATGTGCTTTACTGAAAAACCTACGCTTGTATGTGAAGCGTCTACAGTCCATTTTGTCATTGTGAAAAACTCCCTTTCATATTTGAATATGTTTCTACTATATTCCATAAGTATCTTGAAGTCAAGGTATTTATTTGGATGAATTTGGAGGGAATTGAGGAGGTCGATTTCAAATCAATTAGAATTCCTTGTCAAAAGAATAATTTCCAAGCATACTATTAAAGATGAAAAGCTTTATATTGAAAGGATTGAATGTTGATGTCAAAACATCAATGGTTTAAAGAACTTCAGAAAAAAATTACACAAGGCACATTACTAATTGACGAACCACTTGGCAAATACACGATGACAAAACTTGGAGGAGCTGCAGACCTTCTCGTCATCCCTGGAACTATAGATGAAACAGAAGCCACAGTACGCTACGCATATGAAAATAAGATTTCGTTGTTATTACTGGGAAATGGGTCAAATATGGTCGTCAGGGATGGCGGTGTAAGGGGGATTGTCCTTCATTTGTCAGAGCTTAGTGAAATAAGAATTGAAGGTTCGCTCATACATGCAGAAGCGGGTGCACTGATTATTGATGTTTCAAAACGTGCAGCAGCAGCTAGACTGTCGGGCATCGAATTTGCATGCGGAATTCCGGGCTCTATCGGAGGTGCAATGGCGATGAATGCCGGTGCATACGGAGGGGAAATAAAAGATATCATTGTTCAGGCGACGGTGCTGACGCCAAAGGGCGAGCGGCTAATTCTCACAAAAGATGATCTCGAACTCGGTTATCGTCAAAGTATTATTTCGAAAAATGGTTACTTTGTTCTGTCTGCTGAATTCCAGCTTGTACAAGGAAGTCAGGATGTCATTGATGCGAAAGTAGCTGACTTGACTTTCCAACGCGAGTCTAAGCAACCGCTTGAGTATCCTTCAGCCGGAAGTGTGTTTAAACGACCTCCGGGCTATTTTGCAGGAAAACTCATACAAGACTGCGGTATGCAGGGGAAAGGGCATGGAGGTGCAGAAGTATCATTGAAGCACGCCGGTTTTATCATCAATAAAAACAATGCGACAGCTTCTGATTACATTCAGACAATTGATATGGTTAAAGCGGAGGTTAAAAAGAAGTTTGACATAGACCTTGAGCTTGAAGTGAAAATCGTAGGCGAAGAAATAGAGGAGTAACAAAAAGCGGATGCCCATAAATGGGCATCCGCTTTTTGTTACTTATTTAAGTAGTTTTACAAGAGAACAAAGAGGGATCAGTCACTTGGTCATCTGTAATGTGTACTTGACACATTTTATTGTTACTCATAAATTTAAAAATCCCGTTGTTGAAATCGGTTCCGATTTCTTTAAAGAAAATACCTTCAAAACGGACTTCTTTTGATAATTTGAAATTGATACGGAAACCGTCCCCATCTTCTACTAAATAGGCACGAATTCCTTTTTCAAACATTCCATCGATTTCGTCACGAATGGCACGATCGACAGAGACGACATGGAAGTCAACAAACGTGATTTCACGCAGGAGTACGTTCATGAACGACCCTTTTGTAATCTCTTCCCATCTGCTTTGAGCCGTTTGCCCGATAATTATTTGTGTAATGTTGTTTTTATGAGCTACTTCTTTTATCACTTTTGCAGAAGGTCGTTTTTCATTATCCTTGACGATGAATTCTTCTACATCCAATTCCTCGGCAAGCTCTTTCCAGCGATCGATATACTCAGATTTTTCCGCATCAAATTCATCGTAAGGCAATGGGTCTACAGTTAAAATATACATAGGACAATCCATGATTGTCGCGATTTTATGTCCACGTCTAATGAGACGTTCACCATTTGGACCGTAGTAGACACAAACGAGAATACTCTCGTCCATACGACCTTTTACTTTGCCCATGACGGTAGTCACCTCTTAATTATTATTTGTCTAATTATATATCTGTATATGAAGTTTAACATTAATTGAAAACCAAGCAATTATATATGAAACTGCTTCACTTGACAAGAAATAAGTAAATCGAATGCCTTCAAAGTGCTAACCATGTCGTTATAGTGTATAATTTCTTGTATAAACTTATAGAGTTTCCCCTTCTGCTTGTTAGCTATAGCTCCCTATTATCCCGTCAGATACGACGCAGGTCAAGTGCACACTTAACTATTATTAAAATTTACAATCCCTACACACTCAGAGCTATCGGTTTCCGTGTACTTTCTAGGTGAATAAAATCAACGGGATTAATCTGTTTAGAACTGGAGGTTTGCATTTGTTATCAATTACGTTAGCCATTTTCACTCCGTTTTTGGCTGCTCTCTTTATCCCGTACATTTATAAGCGGGTCCCGAGCCGAAATATCGGATGGTTTGTCATGGTTGTTCCACTAACATTATTTATTTTTCTGGCTAGTTATATTCCTTCTGTTGCGGGAGGGATAACGTATATACATACAATTAAATGGATTGATTCTGCAGGAATTAATTTTACGACGTATCTTGACGGACTAAGTATGATTTTCGCACTACTTATAACTGGGGTAGGAAGTTTAGTCATTCTCTATTCCATATATTATTTATCCGAACGTGAAACGTTAGGGCGATTTTATGTTTATCTTTTAATGTTCATGGGTGCAATGCTCGGTGTGGTCCTGTCAGATAATCTGATGGTACTTTATGTTTTTTGGGAATTGACAAGTATTTCGTCGTTCTTATTAATCGCGTTTTGGTATCACAGGAAAAAGTCCAGATCAGGCGCGCAAAAATCGTTGCTTATTACAGTTTCAGGCGGAGTGGGGATGCTTGCCGGTTTTATTATGCTTCATGCAATGACGGGATCATTTAGTGTGCGTGAAATAATTGGGACCATTGGCCAGTATACAGATGAAACTCTTTTCATACCGGCAATGTTGCTCGTTTTACTCGGTGCCTTTACAAAATCAGCACAATTCCCTTTCCACATCTGGTTACCAGATGCTATGGAAGCGCCGACACCTGTTAGTGCCTATTTACACTCTGCAACAATGGTAAAGGCGGGAATTTACCTAGTGGCACGCTTTACGCCTGTATTTGGTGGGGAATCGGTGTGGTTTTATACAGTGACTGGTGTAGGGATATTTACTTTGTTATGGGGTTCTGTTAACGCTGTTCGGCAAACAGATCTTAAAGCCTTGTTGGCTTACTCTACTATCAGTCAGCTCGGTCTGATTATGAGCCTCTTCGGACTGGGTTCTGCGGCACTGAACGAAGGCTACAGTGCAGACTCGGTTATTTACACGCAAGCTGGATTTGCAGCTTTGTTTCATCTAATTAACCATTCTACGTTCAAAGGCGCATTATTCATGGTCGTTGGTATTATTGATCACCAGGTCGGTACGCGGGATATCCGGAGACTTGGTGGACTAATGTCACTTATGCCTGTGACATTTACAATTGGGGTTATCGGAAGTTTTTCGATGGCTGGATTACCACCGTTTAATGGCTTCCTTAGTAAAGAAATGTTTTTTGAATCTGTATTAATTATTCGCAACCTCGATATTTTTGCAATGGGGCCAATATGGGGAACGCTCATACCGGTCGTCGCTTGGCTTGCGAGTGTGTTGACATTTGTTTATAGCATGATTATCGTTTTCCAGACGTTTCTTGGGAAACATCAGCCGGATCGTCTTGACCGGAAGGCACAAGAAGCTCCAGTGGGCATGCTTATTGCACCAGCAATTCTTGCATTACTTGTCCTAGGAATCTTTTTCTTCCCGAATGTCGTGGGACGTTATTTATTGAGTCCCGCGATGGCTTCAATCTATCCGCCATTTGAAGGGGCAAAAGGGCTTGTTCCGCATATATCCGCTTGGCACGGATTTAATATGCCATTACTGATGACATTCGGTGTCGTCATACTGGGCACGTTACTTTATATATTCCTCCGATATTGGCGAGGGATTTATACGATTGTCCCGATGCGTTGGAATCTCGATACTGCATATAACGGTCTATTATCGCAGTTGGAAAATGGGTCGGCATTCCTGACACGGACTTATATGACAGGCTACCTTAGGGATTATCTTGCCTATATATTTATATTCTTCATTGTGACGGTTGGTGGAGGATTATTATGGACAGGCGGGTTTTCCATTGATTTCTCTAATGACGCGCCTATTACAATTAATGAATTCATCATCGTTTTCGTAATGATGGGTGCGAGTATAGCGATTATCTTTGCAAAATCGCGTATAACTGCAATTCTTTTAAATGGTGTTCTCGGTTATTCAATTGCGATTCTCTTCGTTGTATTCCGAGCGCCAGATTTAGCATTAACACAAATTATCGTAGAAACCGTGACTACGGCGTTATTTCTTTTATGTTATTATTTCTTACCGGAATGGAGCAAAGAGAAAGCAACCCGTTCATCAAAGATTACAAGAGGCATTATAGCGGTATCAGTTGGAACGGTTGTAACGGTTCTGGCATTAATCGTCCAGGGAAATAAAATGTTCGATTCAATTTCCAGCTATTTTGAAAATGCTTATGAGCTCACGGGTGGAAAGAATATTGTCAATACGATCTTGGGTGACTTCCGGGCATTCGATACAATGTTGGAAGTTGTCGTTCTTTTCATCGCGGGAATCGGAGTGTTTACATTAATTAAACTAAAGGCGGGGAAGGGGGACAAGGACGTTGAAAACTAATGATGTCATTTTACAAACTGTGACGAAAATCGTTGTCTTCATCATTTTGACGTTTGGTGTTGAATTGTTCCTATCTGGCCACAATAATCCCGGAGGGGGTTTCATAGGCGGTCTTGTCCTATCTTCTGCTTTCGTCCTGCTCTATTTGGTATTCGATATCGAAACAGTTCATAAGGGAATTCCATTCGATTTCAAGAAAATTGCAGCATTCGGAGTCTTGCTCGCTGTGGGAACGGGACTCGGACCGGTTATCTTCGGCGCTGAGTTCCTAACAATTACGGCTAGCCATGTCAATTTACCAGTGTTCGGGGAAACAGAGCTGTCGACTATGGTTCTTTTCGAGGCTGGGGTGGCGCTGACTGTTGTCGGCGTCGTCGTAACAATTATATTAAGTATTAGTGAGGATGTGTAGCTGATGGAAACGTTAATAACGATACTCGTTGGAGTGCTGGTAACGGTTGCTGTCTATATGTTGCTATCCAAAAGTCTGGTTCGGGTTATTCTAGGTACTGCTATTTTGTCACATGCTGTACATTTGCTCTTAATGACGATGGGTGGACTGAAAAAAGGTGCTGTCCCACTATTAGGTGAAAATGCAGAAAGCTATACGGATGCTCTCCCGCAGGCGCTAATTCTCACAGCAATAGTAATCAGCTTTGCGGTGACTTCGTTTTTACTGGTACTAGCTTACCGAACATACAATGAGACTGGATCGGACAGTCTGACTGCATTGAGAGGGTTCGAAGATGAATAATATTGTTGTAATGCCGATGATTATCCCTTTATTGACGGGGATTTTACTAATATTTCTTAGACGCAATATAAAAACTCAACGGGGATTCAGTCTAATTTCCATTACAGTGACCATCGCCGTGAGTATATACATATTGAATCTGATTCAGGCGGATGGGATTTTACGGATTGATTTCGGTGGCTGGTTGCCGCCTTACGGGATTTCGTTCGTTGCGGATTCATTTTCCATGCTACTCGTATTGACGACCGCGATTGTTACAGGAATCATTCTAATTTATGCGTTTTCTTCAATCGGACGGGCACATGAAAATATGTTCTTTTATCCATTCGTGTTTTTTCTCATTGCTGGTGTAAACGGCTCGTTCTTGACTGGTGATTTATTTAACTTATTCGTCTGTTTCGAAGTGATGTTATTAGCTTCCTACGTTCTTATTACACTTGGGGGTAGGAAAGTACAACTTGTCGAATCGATAAAGTATGTCTCCATAAATGTGCTGTCATCTTGGTTTTTCCTAGTCGGCATCGCGTATTTATACGGCACAGTAGGAACGCTCAATATGGCGCATCTATCCGTTCGTATTGCGGAAGTCGGACAAGGGCCACTATTGACAGTGATTAGTATTATATTTTTAATAGTCTTCAGTTTGAAATCTGGACTACTTCTTTATTTTTGGCTACCAGGATCATACAGTGCACCGCCGACAGCGGTTGCGGCCTTGTTCGGTGCGTTACTTACGAAAGTGGGTGTCTATGCTATGTTCCGCGTGTTTACACTCATCTTTTATCACGAGCCGGGTGTAACACATTCGATGATTGGCATCATGGCTGCGGTAACGATGATTGGCGGATGTTTCGGTGCAATTGCCTACAATGATATTCGACAGATTGTTTCCTACAATGTCGTTATTGCAGTCGGATTTATACTTGTTGGACTAGCTGTTTCGACAGAAGTGGCAATCCAAGGGTCTATCTATTATCTGATTCACGACATGATTATCAAAGCACTGTTATTCCTGATTGCCGGAACGATGGTTTACTTGACAGGAACAGGTAGGATTGAAAAAATGAGCGGCTTGATCCGAAATTATCCGTTGCTGGGTTGGCTATTTTTCATCACGATGCTGTCGCTTGCCGGAATTCCACCACTTAGCGGATTCATCGGTAAAGTGTACATCGGACAGGGCGCAATTGAAACGGGTTCATTCGTTTTGCTGGCAATTGCCTTCGCATCTAGTATTTTTGTGCTTTATTCATTGTTGCGCATTTTCATGAACTGTTTCTGGGGTGAAACAATCATTAATGAAGATGACGATGTCCCGCTAAAAAAAGGGATGCTTATTCCACTCGTGCTGTTCGGTATTTTGACTATTGCATTGGGAGTTGGAGCAGAGGGACTTGCACCATACGTTTCTGATGCGGCACGCACGCTGATGAATCCCGAAATTTATATCGATGCAGTTTTGAAAGGCAACGGATAATCGAGAACACTCCTATCCATTAACCGTAAAGAAGAGGTGACCGTTTATGCCAGCCCAATTATTGTTGAATTTATTTATAGCTTTGCTCTGGATGCTCCTAATGGATGAAGACGAGTTGAAGTTTACGACTTTCTTTGCTGGCTTCCTAGTAGGGATTGGAATCATATTTTTCATGCACCGATTTTTCGGTACCCGATTTTACTTGCGCCGCTTATACGCAACCATTAAGTTGCTCTTCATCTTCATTTCGGAGTTGACCAAATCCAGTGTCGTCGTATTGAAACAAATTCTTAGCCCAACGCTGAAAATTAAACCAGGTATTTTCAAATATGAAACTGTATTGAATAGTGATTCGGAAGTAACGTTGCTATCATTGCTTTTGACATTGACCCCGGGTTCTGTCGTCATGGAAGTATCCCTTGAGGGAAATGTACTTTACATCCACGCGATGGACGTCGAACAATCACGTGATGGACTCTTAATGCAGTTGCATAACTTTGAAAGAGCGATCATGGAGGTGACCCGCTAATGATTCAAGTAATGCTAACAACTTCGCTCATATTATTTTCGATAACAATAGCCATTGCTGTCATACGGATTATTCTCGGACCATCTATGCCGGACCGGGTTATAGGTCTTGATGTCATAGGTGTCAATTTAATTGCCACGATAGCTGTCATTTCAGTAATGATGAACACAAAGTCGTTTTTAGAAGTCATCCTCATAATGGGAATTCTATCGTTCATCGGAACAATCGCCTTCTCGAAATTCATTGAGAGGGGTGTTATTGTTGAACGTAAACGCGATCGGTGAATTTCTAGGTGCATTTCTAATCTTGCTAGGCGGAATTGCGAGCGTAATCAGCGTGTTCGGACTGCTTCGGTTACCTGACGTTTATACGAGATCCCACGCAGCTACGAAAAGCTCGACGCTCTCAGTTTTGCTGACTTTGTCAGGTGCTTTCATTTACTTTTTGTTTAGTCAACACTTCGTAAGTGTTCGTCTACTTCTTGGAATTGTTTTTGTCTTTCTGACTGCACCGGTTGCCGGGCATGTGATTGTCCGTGCAGCTTACCGTTCGAATGTAAAACTTGCAGCGATTTCTACTGAGGATGAATTGTATGATGTATTACATAAGGATAAAGAAGAGGATGGGACCGGCGACTAAAGTCGGGTCTATCCTTTTCTTTGATTATATGAAGGACTAGAAGGCATGTTGCGAATGGGTCAGAATCGGCTTGATTGAGCGAGGGATGCCATCGTTGAATAGTACGAGAATATACGTAAAAGTGGAAAAGCGGGACGCAAATGCGCTCCGTTTTTCCACTTTAAGACTGCGGCTGCCGGGAACAACGAGATCGACAGCATTACTATTCGCGTAATTCACGATTGTTGGTCCGACGACCCCGTGTTTAATGACAAGTTGATGTGGGGTGTGTAACTGCTCAATAGGCTCCTCAATCGGCGTTGGATGTTTCTTGCGGACGATAATGCAAATCATCGATTCCGGCATTGTAAGCGACGAGTTATGAGTTTTTCGAGCCGTCATTGCAGTTTAGTCGTGCCACGTTCTAGCAGAAATTCTGGATTTCGTCCATGCAGGTATATTGAAACGCCGATGAACGAATAAACATTCAAACCATCGTTTGATTAACCTTGCAACTTCTCGGAATTTTGCATATACTAATTACAATCAAACAAACATTTGAATGAGGTGTATATAGGATGATAAAAGAAGTGTGTGAAGTGGTATCAGTTCATGAAGAAGTCGTTGAAGGTGTACAGAAAGCGCTCCCGGATTTAGGAGCTGCAGTAGGGATATTCAAAGCGTTGGCAGATGAAACAAGATTGAAAATCGCTTATTCCCTGACGATAGAAGAAGAAATGTGTGTCTGCGATGTTGCGGCAGTCATTGGTTCTTCAGTCGCTACTGCATCCCATCATTTACGGTATTTGCGCGTTCAAGCACTTGCTAAGTCCAGGAAAAAAGGGAAAATGGTCTACTATTCACTTGCAGATGATCACATCTACAAACTTGTGAAGATTGCACATGAGCATGCGATTGAAGGTGTTGAATTTGACAACGGTTGAAAAACAAGAATATCGGCTTGAGAATCTGACTTGTGCCAGTTGTGCCATGAAGTTCGAAAATAACGTCAAAAAATTACCATCTGTACAAGATGCGCAAGTGAATTTTGGTGCTTCTAAATTAGCATTCAGCGGTACCGCAAGTATAGAAGACCTTGAAGCAGCGGGTGCTTTTGATGGCATTAAAGTGGTTTCGCTACAGCGTAAGGTAATTGAAGCGAAGATACCTTTCTTTAAACGCAAGGAAAATCTTGTTACACTTTTTTCGCTTATCTTTTTAATGGTAGGGATGGCTATCTCATTCCTCTACTCAGAAACACATCCGGCGGCGATACTATTTTTTGCCATTGCAATCGTAGTTGGCGGAGCGGGGATATTCAAAACAGGATTGCTAAACCTTGTTCGTTTTGAATTTGATATGAAAACATTAATGACCATTGCGATTATCGGCGCTGCAATCATTGGTGAATGGCGTGAAGGCGCGGTTGTTGTCTTTTTGTTCGCAGTCAGTGAAGCCTTGGAAGCCTATTCAATGAACAAAGCTCGGCAGTCAATCCGAAAGTTAATGGATATTGCACCGCCCTCTGCTTTGGTAAAACGCGGAGTAGAATTGGTGGAGCTTTTGACAGAAGACATCCGCGTCGGGGATATCCTCATCGTGAAACCTGGACAGAAGATTGCCATGGACGGTGCGATCCTGACGGGAGCATCTACAGTGAATCAATCGGCGATTACGGGTGAATCCATTCCTGTTCTTAAAAAGCCAGGTGATAATGTGTTTGCGGGAACACTCAATGAAGAAGGAGCGCTCGAAGTAACGGTCACGAAGCTTGTTGGGGATACAACAATTGCGAAAATTATCCACCTAGTAGAAGAAGCACAGGCGGAAAAAGCGCCATCGCAAAAATTTGTCGATAAATTTGCCAACTATTACACACCTGTTATTATCGTGATAGCCATTTTAGTGGCTATCATTCCTCCTTTACTTGGTGGGGATTGGAGCGCTTGGATTTATCAAGGACTCGCAGTACTTGTCGTCGGTTGTCCGTGTGCGCTTGTAGTTTCCACGCCGGTAGCGATCGTGACCGCGATTGGAAACGCTGCGCGTCAAGGCGTACTTATTAAAGGCGGTATCCACCTTGAAGAGACGGGAAGGCTTAATGTTGTCGCTTTCGATAAAACAGGCACATTAACAAAAGGCTATCCGGAAGTAACAGATTTCATTCCTAGTGATGAAGGAAGTCGAGTACAATTACTAAATGCAATTGCAGCCGTCGAATCGTTGTCACAGCATCCGCTTGCGAAAGCTGTCGTTGATTATGCGCATGCATTCGGTGCTCAGAAAGTTCGGGTTTCAAATTTCCAATCAGTAACTGGAAAAGGAGCTTATGCTGAGGTTGATGGCGTGAGGACTTATATCGGAAGTATCAGTTGGGCGCAGGAGCTGTCATCGTTGCCGGAATCAGTCTTACACCAAGCGGCATCCCTTCAACAGCAAGGGAAGTCAGTGATGGCTATTGTATCAGGATCGGTGTTCGGTGGATTGCTGGCAGTAACGGATCCGATTCGCGCGGAAAGCCGAGAGGTTCTTCAACAATTGAAGAGTATTGGAATCCGTCATTCAGTTATGTTGACAGGAGATCATCAGGTGACGGCAGAAGCAATTGCTGCTGAATTGGGCGTTACGGATGTGCGTGCCGGTCTGATGCCTGAAGACAAACTGACAGCAATTAAACAATTGAGCAAACAATATGGCCGTGTCGCCATGGTTGGTGACGGAATCAATGACGCCCCTGCTTTAGCGGCAGCATCTGTCGGGATTGCCATGGGCGGGGCAGGAACGGACGCCGCTCTTGAAACAGCTGATATTGCACTGATGGCAGACGATTTAGAAAAACTGCCCTATACAATAAAACTTAGCCGAAAAACATTGCGAATCATCAAAGAAAACATTATGTTTGCATTAGGCTTAAAAATTATTGCGCTGCTCCTTATCATTCCCGGTTGGCTAACATTATGGATTGCCATCTTCGCGGATATGGGTGCGACATTACTCGTTGTACTGAACTCGCTTCGTTTGTTGCGTGTTAATAAGTAAGCAGGTTCTAAACGGAGGCGAAATTGAATGCATTTAAAAGAATGGACTATGGAAGAGCAGGAACAGTTAATTCATTTTATCACTACAAATACGTGGCCTTTCCACGGCAACTCCGATCCCGGTCGCCATCTGATTGAAAAAACAATTGAAGAAGGCGGATATGGGTCGGATGAAGTGAAAACATTCTGGGTAGAAAATGAAAACGAGGAAAAAGTGGGCATTGTGAAGATATACGATTTACAAGATACCATTCCGTTATTCGATTTACGAATAGCGGATATGTCGAGAGGGCACGGCTACGGACCCAAAGCACTAAGGCTTGTAGCAGAATATGTATTTAATTTATTTGGCAATAAAATACGTCTCGAAGGTCACACAAGGCAGGATAACTTAGCGATGCGAAAAACGTTTGAACGGGCAGGTTTTGTTAAAGAAGCGCATCTTCGGAAAGCTTGGTTTTCACCAAAAGAGAATTCCTATTACGATGCAGTGACCTATGGTATAACACGTGAAGACTTTATGGCGGGGACGACGACTCCTGTCATTTGGGAAGATGGTGAGAAGTCAAGGAAGCCTGTAAGGACTCCGTTTATACCAAGCTTTTCGGATTCATTCGAATCGGACCGGTTAGTTATTCGTGCTCCAAAACTTGATGATGCAATGGATGCCTGGAACGCAATACGAGATTCCTTACCGGCGCTTCGCAAGTGGATGCCGTGGGCGCAACCGGAACCTGAGCTGCATATGACAGAGGAGAGCTTACGAAAAGCAATTGCAAATTTCATCACGCGTGTTGACCTGCGCTTTCATATATACGAAAAAGAGACTGGCAAATTCGTTGGTTCCTCAGGGCTTCATCGAATTGATTGGTCGATTCCAAAGTTTGAAATCGGTTACTGGTTGGCTACGGAATTTGAGGGTAGAGGCTATATGACCGAAGCTGTGAAATCTATTGAGCAATTTGCATTCGAACAACTGGGGGCCCGCAGAATAGAAATACGCTGTGACGAAGAAAACATGAAAAGTCGGAGCGTCGCTGAACGTGCTGGGTTTACGCTTGAAGGGATATTAAACCAAGATTCCTTATCACCGGATGGTAATGTTTTACGAAATACATGCATCTATGCGAAAATAGACTAATGAAAAGCGTAAGTAGCCGTTTGGCCCCGAAAAGCGCTGGAGGTCTTACTGATAAAGGCGTTCTTTGCCTTTAACAGTAAGACTGAAGCGACTCGAGGGGCTGGCGCCTGTAGCTAGACTAATGAAAAGCGAAAGGCGCCGTTTAGACGCGACCGGCATAAGTCGGGAAGGATTAGCGGCGCCCTTTGCCGCTCAGGCTTCCAGGCTTATCACCCGAGCGTCTGGCGCCTGCAGCTAGACAAGAAAAGCGTAAGTAGCCGTCTCGCTACCAAAGTTTGAAAGAGTGCATTAGAAAGGGATGCCGACTTGAGTCGACATCCCTTTCGTTACACGCTCCGTTTTCCAGTAATGAGGTTGAAGATAAATACAACAACCGCAATTACAAGAAGAATATGAATTAGTCCTCCACCAATTTTAAAAACTAGACCTAATAACCAAAATACGAATAGTGCTACAATGATTAACCATAAAATTCGACCCAAGTGCCTCACCCCTTTACTGTATGTATTCTAAATTTACCCCCTCTGCAGATTTGTTAAACACAGAGTTTAGGAGACAGGAGTAATTCGGATTGAGTACGGGCATACATAACGGAGGCGTTACAGTTGGCAACACCGGGTATGGAAGACTATCTAGAACAGATTTATTTGCATATTGAAGCGAAAGGCGTTGCGCGTGTATCTGACGTTGCAGAATCATTGGCAGTTCTTCCTTCTTCCGTAACAAAAATGGCACAGCGTCTAGATAAAGAAGGGTATATTGTCTATGAACGTTACAAAGGTCTTGAGTTGACGGACAAAGGATCTGAATTCGGAAAAAGACTTGTACGGCGTCATGATCTTTTGGAACAGTTTCTCCGCATTATCGGGGTTGACGAGGTAAACATTTATGGGGACGTAGAAGGAATTGAACATCATCTTAGCTGGAATGCGATGGATCGAATAACAAATCTTGTTGAAGCGATGGGACAAGATGATGAGTTTGTTAGAAAGCTACGAGTAATGGATTTTGAGAAAGAGGTTGATAAGTAATGGAAGAACTTAAATCGGGTTATAAAGCAGAATTGGTAGTATTGGAGCAAGATGGTTCGAGGTGGGTATTGGATGGAGATGGCGATCATATTATGATGAACACATCCGATGCGGATGAGGACATTCAAGTAGGTGATAAAGTTAACGTCTTTCTTTATACAAACAGACGTGGAGAACTTTCAGCGACCATGCAAATTCCACACATGACAGCTGACACTTTTGGGTGGGCACGTGTAATAAGAGTAGATGAACATGAAGGGGTCTACGTGGATATCGGCTCCTCTATCGAAGTGCTAGTTAATAAAAATGACATGCCAAAAGTGCGGGCGCTATGGCCAAAAACGGATGATGCGCTGTATATGACACTTCGTATGGATTTGGGCGGTACGATTTTTGGACGACTTGCAACGGAAGAACGCGTATTGGAACAAATTGTCGAAGCACCTTCATCCCTGTTCAATATGGATATAAAAGCTAGAGCGTACCGTCTGTTGCCAGTAGGGTCATTCATGCTTAGTGTTCCGGAAAATTACCGTATCTTCATTCACAATACGGAACAGGAACGAGAACCCCGTCTCGGCCAGGAAATGAAAGTACGTATAATCGGTGTCCGTGAAGATGGAACATTGAATGGGTCAATGCTCCCGCGTAAAGAGGAGCGTTTAGGAGACGACGCTGAAACAATTCTACGTTACTTAGACAAAGCCAATGGGCGCATGTCGTTTACTGATAAGTCAACACCGGATGAGATTAAAGAAGTGTTCAATATGAGCAAAGCATCATTCAAGCGTGCGCTCGGTAAACTCATGAAAGAGGGCAGAATTGAACAAAGTGAAGGGAAGACATTATTGAAATAACACCGAAGCAAGGGAACTTTTTTGACCCCGAATCGTATTTATCTTTATTCAGCAGAAGACTCTCACCTCCATAGGTGGGAGATGAATGCGGTTTTATTTTCCTGTTCAGCGGGTGTCCAAACGCCCGCTGAACAAAGATAAAGCCTCTGGCGGATGTCACGGATTTTGAAAGGAGTTAATCGAGCAAGCTCGATTCAAAATCTGGACGCAATTACGCCGAGGCGTAATTGATTCATGTAAAGAAGGGGGAATGTTCATTGAAACGTCTACTAACAACAATGATTGCAGCCGTATTAGTTATCGGAATTCTGGGACCGGCAACTGTAAGTGCGGAAGAACCGGTTATTAATGAGAAACTGGGTGTACCAATTGTCGTATATGGTGCGAACTTATCCGATGCAGAAAAAGAAAGTGTTAAAGAAAGTTTAGGCGTTGCAAAAGAAGCGGAAGTTGAAGAAATCACCGTTGACGGCAGTGACCTTGTGAAATATATTAAAGATGGAAATAGTCAGGCAAGAATGTATTCTTCAGCTAAAATTACGAGGCAAGAAGAAGGCAAAGGACTCGTCATCAGTATTGTTACTGAAGATAACATTACACAAGTAACATCAGAAATATACGCTACAGCAATGCTAACAGCGGGTATTGAAGATGCAATTGTTGAAGTGGCATCACCCAAAAAAGTGACGGGTCACTCAGCGCTTGTTGGTATATACAAAGCTTATGAAGTAACTGGCGAGAAGCTCGATACGGAGCGGACGGATGTTGCTAACGATGAATTGAATCTTGCGACGAAATTTGCAAAAGAAACTGGAGTCGAGAGTGATAAAGTTGCCGAACTTCTAACGGATATTAAGAAACAAATTGCAGAGAAAAATCCTGCGACTAAGGAAGAAGTCGAAAGGATTGTGGCTGAACAGCTGGAGAAATACAATATCGAGTTAAGCGAAGCTGACCGTCAATTGCTAATTGACTTAATGGATAGGATAAGAAGTCTAGATATCGACTTTAATAAGATTTCTGAGCAACTTTCCGATATGTCAACTAAGATTAAAGATACAATAGGTGACATCGATCCAGGATTCTGGGATAAAGTGAAAGAGTTTTTCGCGAATCTGATCGAATCTGTTCAATCGTGGTTTAAGTAAACATGTTCCGAATTGTGGTGAAATTTCAGTGATTTAAATTTATGGAAAAGGAGCAATTTAAATGGAATTCGAATTTGTGGAATTAGGTGGGGACGCATTCGCGTTCCGTCATGAAGAAGATGGAAAGATACTAGCCGAAATTACGTGGACTATTCTTGGTGACGTCATGGTAATGGACCACACTTTCGTTTCCCCAGATTTACGTGGCCAAGGGGTTGCAAAAAAAATACTCGATCGCGCAGCTGATTACGCCCGTGAACAAGAACTGAAAATGGAGCCTGTTTGTTCATACGTTGTAACTGCGTTTGAACGTTATAAAGACTACGACGACCTCAAAGTATAATGTGAACATATAAAAGGCAATCCATTTAGTTATAGTAACTACGGATTGCCTTTTATATTTTACCTAATGAAATTTGGTTCATTCGTATCCCTCACAGTAATGTAATGAAGTACAAAATACTCGTTAAAACTGAAGCACCGGCGATCGTATACATCATGTCGGCTTGACTGAAAATTAGTTTTTTCTCCATTTGTAACGTCCCCTCTCGTCAAAAAGTATAAATGGTGAATACCTATTTATTACCCTTTAAGACAAGAGTCAAACATATTAAACAGATAATGCGTGGGAGATGAAACTTATTCCCATGTAAAACGTATAGACATATACATAGCTATAAAGGAGGGTGTATTTCGTGAAACGCACAGTAGAAAAAGTATTATCGATTATTAGTGCAGTTCTAACAGTGTTAGGAGTTATTCTAAGCTTTGCGATACTGGCATTCTTGAATTTTATCAAGTCAGATCCTACGTTCCAGGATGAATTCCGAACGGAGATATTATTATTTGATCCTACGCTTAATCCTGCAGACATTGAGATTTTCCTTACAGCCTTTAATTTCTTGGGTGGTTTTATGTGGTTAATCATTATTGCCTTGATTATAAGTCTCGTTTTGATAGTTATCGGGGTCGTAAATATTTGGAATAACAAAAATCCAAAACTGGCTGGAATACTATTTATCATTGCCGGGGTGTTGGGAGGATTTTTAAACATTACTTCAATACTTCTCTATATTGCCGGAATTCTATGTTTCATAAAGAAACCGCCATTAACTCAAGAACCCCATTTTGTAGATGATCAGTATAACGGAAAGATGAGACCTTTATAATGAAAAAAACGCTTTCCTCCGTTTGGAGGAAAGCGTTTTTTTACTAAACAAGTACAGGCTGGCGAATACAATAGACATACTGCGCAGTTTCAACAGGATACCCTTCAAAATGCTCTTCGAAGACATCAATTAGTTGGAAGCCTTGTTTTTCACAAAAGGCGCGTCCGATAGCGTTGCGCCCATCTATATAGACGAACAGCTGTTGCGCGTCAGAAAGTAACGATAACATGTAATCGAATAGCCGTTTTCCATATCCATTGTGTTGATGAGAAGGTAAAATGTACATATCGGTCAATTCGGAATCACCATCTTCATCTTTTTTCGTGAAGTTTGCGAAGCCGATTGGAACACCTTTGTGTTCTGCTACCACTACATATGTTTTCTCCATACGCTTCATTATCATCGCATCCGAATAAGAGCGATGGATAAATGATTTTTGAACATCTTTGGGAATGGTCCCATTGTACATTTCGCTCCAAGTGTGGAGTACAATTTGTTGAACGTGCATACTATCCTTAGCTGTCATCAGTCGGATCATCGCACTGTCACCTCTGCATTTCTTTTTGTCATTATACCAAATAACAGAGTCAATAACTACCGATGTAATCAAATTGAAATATATGGGAGTGAGATTGATATGGAATGGATTTACAGAGAGTTTGAGAAATTAAGCGGTCGTGAAGTATACGAAATGTTGAAGTTGAGAGTTGATGTATTCATTGTTGAACAGGACTGTGCGTATCATGAAGTAGATGGTCACGATTACAAAGCAATTCATGTATTTTGCTTAGATGAAGGAGGAATCGCTGCATATGCGCGGCTTCTTCCGTCGAATGTGAAGTATCCAGAACCCTCAGTTGGACGCGTAATAGTCAGACAAGACAAAAGAGGGTCAGGGCTTGCGCATGAGCTCATGGAAAAGTGCCTTAATTACATTACAGACGAATGGAGTCCAGAAAAAATCCGTCTACAAGCACAGTCCCATCTTGCAAGCTTTTACGGAAAACATGGATTTGAAGCCGTTTCTAAGCCTTATGACGATGGAGGAATTCCACATATAGATATGATTTTATATATTGGTGATGAATGATAGTTTCTAAATGGGAAGATGAGGGTATACTCACTACATAACGCATCTTTATTATATTTGGGAGGAATGATTTGAATGGCTCGTAAAAAAAATAACAATTTACTACTTGCAACGATTGCAGCTGGTGCATATGCTTACTTCAGTAAAAAGGAAAACAGAGATAAGGCACAAGTTGCTTTCGGAAATATGAAGACAAAAGTTGATTCCTTTATTGAATCACAAAAGTTAAACCGCTCTTCTGACACAAAAGTTGGTCATTCGGATCCGTACGATCTTCAAGATAATAAAATGGTCAGTGAAGGTGCTCAAACAAGTGTCCATTATTATAACCAAGAAGTTGAAGACGACGTGAAGATGACGGCTGAAACAGACGGACTATATCACAAAAAAGAATCAGATCAACCAATAACGGAACAATCCAATAAATAGTATTGACGGATGGTACCAAAGGCACTTCCCAATAAGGGAGTGCTTTTTTTCGAATATATCAGATACAACTAACAATTGAACAACGAGGTGAAAAAATGAATACGGCAACGGAAAGTCAACACCAAACAAAGTATGAAATGCAAATTGATAAAAAGGGAAAAAGGAATACAAACAGAGAAGTAGAAAACTTTTTCCGCTTAGAAGAAAAGTTATTAAACCATCTAGTCCGTTCTGAAAAAAAAGAAGCACAGCAAGTAGTAAAAGTAGTTCTGAATTATGTTACAGCCCGTACTAAGACCAACAAATATGATGCTGTAAAATATTACCTAATCACACTATCCTCGATGGTGGCAAGAAAGTTAGAGTGTACATCTCACTCTGCTAGTAAGGCGATAGATTTCAATTTAGAGTGTTTCATGTTGATAGCTGGTAAATTAAATGAAAAAAATACTGTTGAACTGGCATATGAATTGATTGAGTATTATATACATGTATTTTCGAAGAGAAAACAGCCAGTACTGATGCATAGTACAGTGAATAATGTCATCAAGTACATTAATGAGAACGTGGAAAAGTCTATGACTGTTGAGGAATTTGCGAAAAAGTACAGCATTAGTACGAGCCATTTATCTCGCATATTTAGAGAACATACTGGTATTACTCTAGTGGAGTACATAGCTATTCGCAAGGTCGAAGAATCTCAATACAATCTTCGTTTTTCTGAAGAGAAAATTTCTTGTATATCCGACAAATTTCACTTTTGCAATCAAAGTTATTTTACCCGTATGTTTAAAAAATACACGGGTCAAACGCCCAGACGGTTCCGAAGTAGTTTGGCGGGGGAGTATTTTCATTATAGTCTACCTATACAAGAAACTGATTCTTTAAAGGTCAAACATTGTAATTGATTGTGCTATTAGGGTATAATTTCAGTAGTTTGAAATAGTGAAGGTGAGTTTATTGAAGAAGAAGATTGGGTTACTAACGATGTTACTGACTACTGCCATATTTCTAAGCGGATGTGCGGCCATCGAGAACAAAGAAGGTACATTTTATAATCTTTTTGTTAAACCAATGGATTGGTCACTTAGTTTCTTCAGTGACTTCTTCAATGGGAGTTACGGTCTAGCGATTATCCTAATTACAGTATTAATACGAGTCATCCTTATGCCACTTATGTTGAAAAACTATAAGGCACAACAGAACATGAAGATAAAAATGGATGCACTTCGTCCTGAGATGGAAGACATTCAGAAACGTTTGAAAGAAGCGAAAGAAAAAGAACTAAAAGATGAGCAAATGAAGCTTCAGCAAGAAATGATGGGGCTTTATTCGAAACATGGCGTTAACCCGCTTAACATGGGTTGTCTTCCATTGATTATTCAGATGCCTGTCATCATGGGTCTCTACTTTGCTATCCTGAATTCCCCTGAAGTACAATCACACACGTTCCTTTGGTTCAATCTTGGGGAACCTGACATGATCATGATGGTACTTGCGGGTGCAGTCTACTTCGTTCAAGCACGTGTTTCACTCTGGACGATGCCTGAAACGCAGCAGAAACAGATGAAAGCGTTCATTTACTTGTCGCCAATCATGATTATGTTCATTTCGTTTCAAGCGATGGCGGCATTACCCCTTTACTGGGCTGTTGGCGGACTTCTCCTTATCTTCCAAACGTATTTGGGGCGCAAGTTCTACTATAAGCATCCTGAGGTCGTAGTAGAAGGTGCTGAAGAAGTTATTATTGAAGCAAAAGAAAAAGAAGAAGTTAAAGAAATAGAGTTAGATAAAAAAGAAGATAAATGAGAGTAGGCTGAAGAGAAATCTTCGGTCTTTTTTTTGGAGGTATATACATGCAAGCAAAATGGTTGTTTGGAATCGGAATAGGGGCGGCTGCAATAGCCTCTATCTATTACATTATCAAACTGAATTTATACTTTGCTGTCCTATCGATGCTCGCACTATTTTCATTGACGAATGGAGCTCGTTCATTATCATTTCGTGACCAGGGTATGACGCGTGAGTCGAAATGGATGTTATGGATGTCACTCTTTTTTGGAACAGCATTTATTGTGGGACTCGTTGTTATTATTGTTGCTTGAAAAAGACGTACACTGGGAACTGAAATTTTGTTGTGACCCCCTAAAGTTAGAGTTTTATATTATGCAGCTAATTGGCTGGTATGCAGACGGTATTGAACCGGACTCATGCCAGCTAATTTTTTC
>NZ_JBXCJD010000017.1:0-62872 GCF_056786515.1 Sporosarcina sp. Y838
CAAGCTCAAAGAGTCTGGTGACGATTGCGAAGAGGTCACACCCGTTCCCATACCGAACACGGAAGTTAAGCTCTTCAGCGCCGATGGTAGTTGGGGGGTTCCCCCTGTGAGAGTAGGACGTCGCCGGGCTTGAACAACTCAATATACTGTTTTCAGTATACAACCAATTATACCTAGGAGGATTAGCTCAGCTGGGAGAGCATCTGCCTTACAAGCAGAGGGTCGGCGGTTCGAGCCCGTCATCCTCCACCATGAATTTCAAGAAATCAAATTATACGCCGGAGTAGCTCAATTGGTAGAGCAGCTGACTTGTAATCAGTAGGTTGTCCGGAACCACTTTTCGAGCCATTAGCTCAGTTGGTAGAGCATCTGACTTTTAATCAGAGGGTCGCAGGTTCGAATCCTGCATGGCTCACCATTTTATGACTGCCGTCATGATAGATATTGCGGGTGTGGTGGAACTGGCAGACACACAGGACTTAAAATCCTACGGTATGTGACTACCGTTTCGATTCCGGTTCTCGGCATAAATACTTAGTTATACTTATATGCGCTCGTAGCTCAATTGGATAGAGCACCTGACTACGGATCAGGAGGTTGTGGATTCGACTTCTGCCGGGCGCACCATTATTTTTTTAACAATTTATATATTACCGTTACTCATATTGTTATCGCGGGGTGGAGAAGTGGTATCTCGTCGGGCTCATAATCCGAAGGTCGCAGGTTCAAATCCTGCCCCCGCAACCAAATGGTCCCGTGGTGTAGCGGTTAACATGCCTGCCTGTCACGCAGGAGATCGCCGGTTCGATCCCGGTCGGGACCGCCATTTTTATTAGTATTATCATAGGGTTTAAGAAAAGCGAGAGCTTACTGTAAACCGAAGCCACCATTATTATGCGAGTGTAGTTTAGTGGTAAAACCTCAGCCTTCCAAGCTGATGATGAGGGTTCGATTCCCTTCACTCGCTTCAAAGAGGGCCTATAGCTCAGCTGGTTAGAGCGCACGCCTGATAAGCGTGAGGTCGGTGGTTCGAGTCCACTTAGGCCCACCATTCCGCAGTAGCTCAGTGGTAGAGCAATCGGCTGTTAACCGATCGGTCGTAGGTTCGAGTCCTACCTGCGGAGCCATTTTTTGGGGAAGTACTCAAGCGGTGCGAGGGTTTTCTCCGCCATATTCTTTGGCCCCTTGGTCAAGCGGTTAAGACACCGCCCTTTCACGGCGGTATCACGGGTTCGAATCCCGTAGGGGTCATAATAAAAAGCAGCTTTACTAGTTCATTTAGAACTAGTAAAGCTGCTTTTCGTTTGCTTCGAGAATACTATATAGTCGGTACTAATAATCTAGAACTTGATCGAATAAAACTTTGAACGGCCATACGAATTTTTGTACCGAATCAAAGCTAACATATCTCCAAGTCCCTCAATCGTATGCTCAATTGCTAAATCTGAAGTAAATGGATTGAAATATCCCTCATTATAACATAAATATACTAGGTAAGGTTATCTCATTAAAACAGGACCTAGAAGAAAGTATTAAATAAAGAATGTAACCCCAATATGTCATTCTTATTTTATTGCTGTGTGATTCTATTTTTGTTAATATTAATATATATCCAATCGTTTCTTTGTCACCTTTACCACCGGTGAAAGTCGTTACACTTTTGCATATGCAGAAGGAGATTCGGCACAAATGTTCAGCCTTCGTATTCCTCATATAAAGGAGAAGTTAGGCAGACGTGTTACACGTCCGAAAATTACTTTGGCATGCCAGAAGAGGTACTTGCGCATTTTGCTTGAACTATATTAAAGCCGATTTTTCCTATTCAGGAGATGTCGGTTTTTTTGCATTCAAAAAGGTACTGAAGGGAGATGGAAGAGAAGCTATTGAAATCAGAAAAGAGGGTTATTTTAAAACGCATTTACTTAGCAATTGCTATGTATAAATGCGTTTTTCTATCTATATAAAATACAAAAATAGAAAGGGTTGTTAGATATGTCGATTAATCTTGATAATATGACGGCTGTTCAAAACCAGCAACAAGACGGTATTCTCGGTCATCTCATGTGGTTCTCGGTTGGCAAGCAATTAATCAAAATGGATGATTTGGAGAAAGCGCTTGTTCAATCAGGATTGCCTGTTGAATGGATGCCGAATGCGATTCGTCCAGCCGATGCATTTCGAAGAAGTACTAAAGAGATAGAGACTAGAAAATCTACTGGGCACGCTGGAGTATTCGAGAACTATCTTATTCGCGAAGTGTTCTCGGACAATAGCCACGTGCAGCGGAACATTGTAGTGGAGACTGTGGATCAGGCTGGTAAACGTCTTAATTACAGCAGTAGAGCGGGAGTAATCACGCTAGATAAGCACAATAGTTCTCTAAGATTTATAACGGAGAACGAAATTGCAAAAGAGCTGTGCTATGAAGCGGAACGAAATTTTAATATTTATAGAAACCATTATTCAGCCCAACAAATAAGAGTAATGGTTAATAAAATCTTACAGTCTTTAGCACCCACACCAGTACGCCAAAATGGGGGAATTTACTTTGTCCCAGATTCACATACGGATGGGTTGAATCTGCTTGTAAGCTTCACGTCCTCTCTTGAGAACTATCGTAATTACAAAGGCATTGTCACCAATGAAGCAGATTTACTAGAAAATAAAGTCATGACAATCCGAGCTGCGGTTTCAAAAATGGTTGCGAATCTCTAAAAATAGTGGAATGAAGAGATTAAAATGACTGAGTTTTATCAAACAATAATGGGAAGAAAATTCTACGATAGAGATGTTGTCGATTGTGTGCAACATATTAAAAAGATTGCTTATCAGCTCGAACGTTCAAATGAATTAAAAGAACAGGAATTGCAGATGGAAATGCGTGAGCTTTCAATAAAAGAACAAGAATTGTTTATTCTTTCATCGAAATACTGAGGAGGATTCTTTATAGGGAAGTACGGTTGCAAAAGAAACCGGCTTCCTATTTTATTTAAACTAAAATTCAAAGGGGTTATTCAATATGACAAACACTAATTATGCTAAATTAGAAGAAATTAAAAATGCACTAAATGCAAAGTTTTTCGAGCGTGAGCAAGAAGTTGAAGGAATTCTTGTCGCTCTAGTAAAGCTATTCTATGCCAGACAAATGAATTCGAAGAAGAGTATTTGAAGTTGTAAAATACATTAAGATGCATAATGTTGTCAGTGCAGAATAATGGGTAACTCAACTTGAAAAAGTAAGTCTTTATAACATTTTTTGGACTGAAAAGTTTATACACATATTATACACATTGAATAGACGAAAGGTTGGTGTATATGGGTTTAAAGGCTCTTAAAAACGTCCTCCTGGGACATAATTTGAAAAGTAGATTCAATAAGAAACACCTGAGACGTTGTTTATTCAATGTTTCAGGTGTTTTTGATTTTGTTGAAAATCCGTTCGGATTTGAAAGTTTTTGAAAAGCAACTACACAAATTTCATAAACGACAAGTGATTAGTTTGTTTTGACGCTATGCTTTTGAAAGGAATAACGATTGATATACTGATTATGTTGTTTATAAAGTTGGAAATATTATTCCCTATCAATCATAATGAATATAATTCAAAATTGGGACTGATTGTCATGAAAACGGTAAGATTCTTGTTTTATATTTAAAGGAAATTAGTGATGTTTCTATCGAGCACCGGCACATTACAGGAAAGAGGTGAACAACCTTGTATCATCACACTAAGAATTAGGGAGATTTAGGAGTTTTAAAAGCCCAGGTCGATTTACACCAAAAGGGCTATATGATAATGGCACCCCATACTGAACATTCCCCATTTGATCTTGTCGTTTATAAAGATGGTTATTTCAAAAGAGTTCAGGTCAAGTATAGGGAGTTAACTTCTAGAGGGATTCTAGAGGTCAGATTTCGTTCATCTTATTGCAACACAAAAGGTATTGTTACATCAGTTGTCGAAAAAAACGAAATTGATGTGTATTGCGTTTATTGTCCACAAACCGATGAATTCTATTACTTTGACCCTAAACTATTTGATAAGTCATTAAGCTTGAGAGTAGCGGCACCGAAGAATAATCAGGAGCACAACGTAAAGTTTGCAAAAGATTATCGTGAAGTTCCTAGTGTTTAGCCAAGACATCAATTGGGGGGATGAATCCCTCCGTGGTCATTTTAAAGATGTATAAAAGATATGAAATAAGTCTATTTAGTAAATAGGGTTAAAGAACAAGATGCGGTTTTACTTTTTCTTCTCTAAATGTACAAACACAATTTTTAAAAAAACAATAGAGTATCTTTGACTAATTAAAATATCCTTTAACCTTTCAACTGAATGAAGGATTTTTTATTATGACGAAAAAGACAGGATTATTTGGTTAGTGTTGTTACCGTTTGACTGTTACAGAAATCGAGAGTAATGGACAGGCTACACTAAGTTAGATTCGCAAGTAATCAATCTTCAATGTTACCAGACAAGGTGAGAGAAGTTCACAGGGAATTACTTATCAGTTTGAATAGAGGTTCTACATTTATCTCAAGAAAAGTTATATAATACAGGTGAAAGAATATAAGTAGAGAGAAGGGGCGAGGCATATGTTGAAAAAATTTGCTTCAGATGCGTTAGGCTTGTCGGATATCGGTAAAATCATAGGTCCAGAAGATTATGATAAAACGGATGCGGATGATTATATTCGAAATGAAGAGAATGAAAAGATTTATTTTTTAATCAAGACAAAAATGGATGAATATTGCTTTACGAACATTGCATTTATTCACGTCGATGGAGAGAAAGCTATATCTTCGAAGCGCTTGCTAAAACGCTATTCGTATTCGCAATATCAAATTACCGATGTGTTTTTGGAAACGGCGGGAAAAGTGGATTTGGATGTTGAAATCAAGTTCTCTTTAGGCAATCAATCGTTCAGCATTGACGTTGATAAAAAGCAACTTGCCCAATTGATTGATCTGTACAAAGCATTATCTTATATTTCGGAAAAAGTCCACGACAACAATATCCTGTTAGAGTTAGCGAATGGAAGTCTTGATAAAGCTGTAACAGTGTTGCATAACGCACGACTGTCTGATATCCAGCTAGCCGACCAGTATAAACAATTGACCGAGTTTGGTTTCTCCTGGTTAACGGCTGCCCGTGACCAATACCGAATTAAAGACTTTGGTGATGTGTTTGAGAAATATATTAACAATTAACTTATAAGCTAGCAGTACATTTTATTCTTTAGAAAAGTGTGGGGTCCTTCTGATTTGTAAATCTACACTTTGAAAAGTTTTTGCCTTCAACAGGAAAGGTCCCAAGTTCCAAAACAACCCCGGAAACAGGTAAATTAGATGTGCTAGTAAAGGATACTATTACTGCATAAATCAGGCTAAATGAGGAGATTGTTCGCATAGATTGTTTCCAGAAAAATTAAAAGGCATTTGGGAATAAGCGCATTCCCAAATGCCTTTTACATTAAGATTGTGTTTCTTATTGCAAGAAGTCCTCAGTCGAAGTTACAGCACAATACATACCGTTAAGTGCACCGACAAACGCGTAATGAACCTGTTCAGCTGGAACGTCTTTACCATCATAAGATAAGTCTGTCGTCGCACATGCATCTTCAATAAGTGTCGTCTCGAAGCCTAGATCCACTGCCGCTCTGACTGTCGCATCAATACACATATGCGTCATCATTCCTACCACGACTACCTTGGTTACGCCATTTTCTCTTAATTTGTTTTCCAAATCAGTCTGTAAAAAGCTGTTAGGGAAATGTTTGATGATAATGCTTTCGCTTTCCAAAGGTTGAACAGTTTCATGTATTGCAGCACCGTCCGTATCCGGAAGGAAGAATCCTAAAGCAGGATCAGCTGCGATATGCTGAACATGAAAAATATTCTCTTTATTGTTCTGCCTAAACCATTCAAGAACTTTAGCAGCATTAGCCGCGGCTTTATCTGGATTAACTAATTCCATCTTTCCATTTGGGAAATAGTCATTTTGAATATCTACAATAATTAGCGCTGTGCTCATTATATCTCCACCTCATTTAAAGTATTTTGGTCCACTTTAATCATATCTCGTATATTGTTTTTTATCGATAGGTTGGCGAAACACTTTCAGCTCAAAAAATTTTACGGTGAAACAAATGTATTATGGAACTTGATAACATTGAATTTCAGATCCTACGGTTACTATCCGATAATTCACGTATCCAATGGTAAGACTTAGGCGAACAAATTCATATGACGGGACAAGTAGTAGGGAATCGTATAAAAAACTTGAAGATAGTGGCGTAATTATAGCCTTCTCTCTACAAGTCGATGAAATGAAAGTGGGACTCACTTATACAGCGTTTATCATTATATTTATGAAAACAGCAAACCATGATGCGTTTATCCGATTAATGAATGATTGCAAAGAAGTAGTGGAAGTTCACCGCGTATCAGGAGAAGGCTGTTACCATATAAAAGTCAAATTGAACTCTCAAAAACAATTGAATCTCTCTTTCTAGATAAAATTCTTGAGTATGGGAATTATAGTGTACATTTATCGATACAAGAGATTAAACAACAAAGTCCTTTGACTGCTACATGATAAAATGGTTACGACCAGTGATTTGAATATAAAATAAAAATTCGCTATCTAATGAGATAGCGAATTTTTAAGTAGGTTTAATTGAGGTGAGGCTTCTTTAATTTTGTACTTGAAATAACAAACGCGATGACAAGCACAACTGCGGCAAATACATACGGTATATCGATGTTGATATCAAATAAAATACCGCCAATAATTGGTCCTATTATGATACCTAAGCTAGTGTAAGCAGAGTTCATACCCGCAATATACCCCTGGTTTTCCCCAACGATTTTTGACAAAAAGGATGTCACAGCAGGGCGTAAAATATCACCAGAGAAAAATACAATGCTCGTAATGACAATCATCGTCCAGTAACCATCTATTAAAATCGTAATATAGATAAAAATAGCAGAAGATAGTAAGGTTAAATTAATCAGCATTCGTTCCCCAATTAATCTGACCAGCTTATCAAAGAATAAAATTTGAGCGACAACCCCAGCTATTGAACCGATTGTAATAATAAATGAAATATCACGGACCGTAAAGCCAAACTTTTCATCGACGAATAAGCTAAACATCATTTCATAAACGGCTAGTCCAAACGCTAGTACGAACACGATCAGTAGTGGTGTGAAGTGCTGTGACTGAAAAGATTTTTTAAACTCCTGAATAAACGCTGGTCGTACAGCGGATGCACGATTTATTTGTAGCTGCTCTGTTGAAATTGAATCGTCCATTACAATGGCAATAACAATGGCAGTAATCGATGATATGGCAGCAGCGAAGAAGAACGGTGCGCGTATCCCAAACTCCGCAATAAATCCGCCAATTCCTGGACCAATTATAAATCCTAAACTAATCGCAGCCGATTGCTAGCCTAACACTTTTGCACGATTTGTTAGCGTCGTTTTATCGGCAATATACGTAACAACAGCTGGCATAATGAAAGCGGCACCTACACCGCCAAGTAGACGGCTTACAAATAATAGCCACGTTTCATTTGAAAAGCCAAACAGTGCCTCTGAAAATGAAAATAACAAAAGACCGATGACCATCATTTTTTTACGGCCGATTGAATCGACCCATACACCTGTAAAAGGGGAAGCGAGAAACTGTGCAAAGGCCATCGCAGCGAACAAGTATCCTACAACGGCACCACTTAAACTTAAATCCTTCGCAATCGATGGCATAACTGGTGCGGCAAGTCCCATCCCGACAAAAGCAATAAATAAACTAGATAATGCAAGTGCAATAGACACTTTCTCTTTTCGATTCATAATTGATTTCCTCTAATTAATTGTCAAACAATTCACGGTCCTATTTGTCGGAAGATGAAATGGATGCATTTACTTTCTTCATCGTTTGTAATACATTTTGCAATTGTTCTAAATCGATGTCAGCGAAGTGCTTCGTCATAAATTCTTTATCTGCTTCTTTACTTAATGTCTGATAAGCGAGACCTTCTTCTGCAAACCCGATGAAGTACTCGCGATGATTATTTGGATTGGCCTCACGTTTGATAAAATTTAGTGCTTCGAGCTTCGATAATACTTGGCTCACAGCACTTTTCGAAATCGCAAATTTCTTGGCGATTTCATTGTACAATAGATAATTTAAATAATATTCACTAAAAACGACAGTCAATTCTTTAAACAATTTTTGATAATTTGAATGCATAATATCCTCCATCTTCTTCAGTTAAGTAAACTGAACTTAACTGAAGAAATGTATCTTATATGTTAACGCATTTTTTGTCGACAGTTTTTTCATTTCACAAAGAACGTTTAGACGGTACATTTGGTTTTATGAAAAATATTAGAAGAGCTTGTTATACACCAAAAGACAATGGAAATAATTCGAAGAAAAATGGTTGCAATCATCAAATACGGATGATTGCAACCATTTTTTCTTTGAGTCTTCAGGATCAAATCAACCATGCAATATACCTGAAGTATCTCTCTTTTATATTTCCTTATTATGATCTCCCCATTGGCACATTATCTGGATAATAGGCCAGAGCGTGTGCCCCTTTTCAGTCAGGCTATATTCCACCTTAGGAGGGATTTGTGGATATTCTTCACGATGGACTATACCATCACTTACCATTTCCTTTAGTGTAGAACTGAGCGTTTTATATGTTATTTTACCCATCATACGCTGAAGTTCATTATAACGCACTACACCGTTTTTTGATAAATTGTAAATAATTAGTAGCTTCCATTTGCCGTTAATAATAGAAAGTGTGTAACCGAAAGAGGTCTCTTCATTGTCAGCAACATTCATTTTGGAATTTTTCATTTTACACTATCCTTCTGGATAGTATGCGTCGTAAAAGTGCATACTGTTTTTTAGTTTGTATCCACTATATAATATATTTAGGTTCAAGTAAAGGTGTGCTTTACAACCAAAACAGATATTGCGCATCTGAGACTTTACGATTTGTTGTTGAGCGGGGGGCAATATATGCGTGAATGTTTTCAACTGCAATGTATAAATCTATAGGAGGACAAATATAGTATGTTAACACAACAATATCAAGACCATTTAGTGACACTACTTCAGAAAATCGAAGAAGCTGAGGCGGTTGTGGTTGGTGGCGCTGCTGGGATGTCTGCTGCCGCCGGGTACAACTGGTATCAGACAGATGAAATCTTTCTGAAATATTTTAGTGAATTTGCAGATAAGTATGGGATTGAAAATATTTTTTATGGTTTTTATCACCGTTTTGAGACAAGAGAAGAACGCTGGGCTTATATTGCTACTTTAAACAAGTTTGTATATGATGCCGAAGCCGGTAAGCCCTACCTTGATTTATTGCAACTGCTTCAAGATAAAAACTATTTCGTCCTTACAACGAATCAAGACACTCAGTTTTCAAAGGTTTTTCCCGGAGAGAAGGTCTCTGCGATTCAAGGGGATTGGCGTTATTATCAATGTTGCAACCGTTGCCACGATCATGTTTATTTCAATAAAAAGCAAGTTGAAGAAATGTACGCAAACATAGAGGGAACTAAAATTCCCACAGAGTTGATTCCTACTTGTCCAGAATGTGGGGAGGATATGGAACCATGGGTACGATCTCGTGTTTTTCTAGAAGGAAGCCTTTTCAGAAGCGAATTAATGAAATTCCAAGCATTCCTTATGAAAAACAAATATAAAAAGATCCTATTCCTGGAATTAGGCGTAGGAACGATGACGCCGATGTTTATTAAAGAGCCATTTTGGGAGATGACTCATAGTTTGCCGAATGCATACTATATCAGCATCAATCCTAAAGATGCGGTGGTTCCTAGAGAGATAAGCGAAAAAGGACTCGCAATTAACGAAGATATTGCCCGAGTTCTTGAAGATGCCCTGAACGAGAAGGCGAAAGTAGCTCAATAATAGGAAAGCGAAAAATACAAAGGAGGACAAAAAAATATGTTATCACAACAATATCAAGACAACATAGACACATTACTAAACAAAATCCAAGAAGCTGAGGCAATTGTGGTAGGTGGCGCTGCTGGAATGTCTGAGGCTATTGGACACACTAGTTTTTATCATACTGATGAAAATTTCCTGAAGCATTTTGGAGGATTTGCAGATAAATATGGGATTGAAAACCTTTTTATGGGCTATCATTTCCGTTATCCTACAAGTGAAGAACGGTGGGCTTTTCTTGCGACTGAAATTAAATTATTACATGATGCCGAAGCTGGTCGCCCCTACCTAGATTTATTGCAACTACTTCAAGACAAAGACTATTTCATTGTTACAACGAATCAAGACGCACAGTTTCCCAAGACTTTCCCTGAAGAGAAAGTTTCCCCAATTCAAGGGGATTTGCGTTATTTTCAATGTGGCTCCCGTTGCCATGATCAAATTTATTTTAATAAAGAGCAAGTTGAGAACATGTATGCAAACATAGAGGGAACCAGAATTCCAACAGAGTTAATTCCAGTATGTTCAGAATGCGGGCAGGAAATGGAACCATGGGTGCGCTCTTATGTATTTCTGGAAGGAAGCACTTACCAAAGTGAATTAAGAAAATACAATGAGTTTCTTATAAGAAACAAAGAGAAAAAAATTCTCTTTCTGGAATTAGGCGTTGGAACAATGACACCAATGTTTATTAAAGAGCCGTTTTGGAATATGACTTATAGTTTTCCGGACGCCTACTACATTACAATTAATCCTAAAGATGCGATCGTTCCTCGAGAGTTAATTGGAAAAGGACTTGCCATTAAAGAAGATATTGCACATGTCTTACAAGATACTTTGAGCGGGAAGGAAAAAAGAGATTCGGATATTGGATAAGTACTCGGCAATCTGGTTTCTCATTACGCGAATTCATTAAGTAAAATATATTCATCGAAATTTTAGAAATAATGGAGGTTCATATGAAAGAGAAATATTATAAGGTTTTAAGAAAAATAGAAGAGGCTGACAGCATTGTAATTGGCGCAAGTAACGGCCTCGCCATTTCGGGAGGTACTAATATTTTTTTCAGAGGATTCGTCCTTTCTGGAACATTTTGGCGATCTCCGTAATAAATATGGTTTTCGTAGCATCCTACAAGGAGCTTTTTATCCATATTCATCAGAGGAAGAGAAGTGGGCATTTTTTAGCCGTATGTACGCCTACTTTTTAAACAACAAGGAAGCTAGTCCTGTTGTAAACAACCTTTATGAATTGGTGAAGGATAAAAATTATTTTGTAGTTACCTCAAATACAGATTCTCATTTTACATTGGCAGGATTTCCAAAGGAACGCCTTTTTGAAATAGAGGGCAATTGTCGGTATTTGCAATGTTCTCATGGTTGCCATAATCAAATTTACCCAGGTGACGAAATATTGAATGAAATGGCCCGAAACCAAGAAAATGGGAAAGTTCCTTCAAGCCTTATTCCTAAATGTCTAGAATGTGGTGACCCAATGCAAGTACATGTCGAAGTCGATCGCAATTTTCTAAGAGGTGAGGCATGGCAAGCCAGTTTGCAGGCTTATCAGAATTTTATCGATAATGCTCTTGGCAAAAAAATAGTCTTACTGGAATTAGGCGTAGGTGCAAGAAATCAATTGATTAAAGCTCCATTTATGAATTTAGCTAGCTCGGAAGAAATTGCTACTTATATTACCCTGAATAAAGGAACCGAGCTTTATATACCAAATGCAATTGCAGCTAAGTCTATTGGTGTTGACGGCGATATTGCCGAAGTGTTAGAGCAATTAGTTCAGATGAAATAAGCTAATTTGCATTAGTAGAAAACAGAGGGGGAATGAATGATGTATCTGTCAAATATTCTGGATAAACCTGTCTGCCAGCCCATCAAAGAGCCTTATGAACGATGGTATACATTCATGGAGCAAAACGTAGAGTTTTGGCTGCCGGATAGTGAATGGCATACGAAAACCCATTGCGCCCGCGTACTGTTACTGGCACTCCTCATCGGGCATCAAAAAGGTCTGAGTGAAGAGGAAAAGGAGCTACTAGCGATGGCGGCTGTTTTCCATGATTCCCGTCGCCTTGATGATGGGATTGATAAAGGACATGGTAGTCGTGCAGCAGTGTATTACAAAGAGTATAGTCGTGCGCATGATTTGTCCTATGATGCGAAAACCTACTACATTATCTATTACCATGACCAGGATGATTCACTTAGTTTGTCAGAGATTGCAAAGTCTCCCGATTTAAGTGGACGGGACGTGCTGCTGTATCAAATTTTCAAGGATGCTGACGCACTGGATCGTTTCCGTCTGGGTACTGATGCTTTGGATGTTAACTATCTTCGGACCGAAGAAGCTCGTCAACTTGTTGAATTTGCAAAAGATCTCTTACAGAAAAGTAATGAAACTAGTGCATAAAAAAGTCTATTTAACGTTAGCAGGTCCGGGCGTACTTTGTAAGGTTAGGTGGTAAGTGTAATGAACAGGTATGTTGATGATAGCCTCGCTCTTCACACGGACTTGTACAGAATCAATACGGAAGAAGCTAATTTGGAGGACAATATTAATAGGGGAAAAGCAGTATTTGAATTGTATTTTCGGAAATTGCCGTTTGGAAATGGGTATGTGATTTTTGCTGGATTGGAACGAATCATTGAATATCTTCAAGCATTTCATTTTTCTGAAAGCGATTTGGAGTATTTAAAGGAACTTGGCTATCGAGAAGACTATGTTGACTTTTTGCGAACGGTACGTTTTACAGGAACTGTTCGTTCCGTGAAAGAAGGGGGAAGTTGTATTTGGCAACGAACCCATTCTTCGTATCGAATACACCGTTAATCGAAGCGCAACTCATCGAGACGGCCTTGTTGAATATCGTGAACTATCAAACATTGATCGCAACCAAAGTCAAAATTGATACATACGCATATTACGTGAACTATATTAAAACCGTTTTTTCCTATTCAGGAGATGTCGGTTTTTTGTATTAAAAAAGGTATTGAAGGGTGATAGAAGAGGATCTATTGAAATAGGAAAATCGGGTTATTTTAAAACAGATTTACTTAGCAATCGCTAGATATAAATGCGTTTTTTTATTTACTTAAAATACAAAAATAGAAAGCGTTGTTAGGTATGTCAATTAATCTTGATAATATGACGGCTGTCCAAAACAAGCAACAAGACGGTATTCTAGGGTATTTAATGTGGTTCTCGGTTGGCAAGCAATTAATCAAAATGAATGATTTTGAGAAAGCACTCATTCAATCGGGATTACCGGTTGAATGGATGCGGAATGCAATTCGTTCAGCCGATGCATTCCGAAGAAGTACTAAAGAAATAGAGACTAGAAAATCTAATGGACGCGCTGACGTATTCGAGAACTTTTTTAAACGTGAAGTGTTCTCGGACAAGAGCTACGTGCAAAGAAACATTGAAGTGGAAACAGTAAAACAGGCTGGGAAACGTCTTAATTACAAAAGTGAAGTGGGAGTAATCACGCTAGATTAGCAGAAAAGTTCTCTAACATTTATTACGGAGAACGAAATTTCCATGACTGATAGTAACTTTGTGTGCATTTAGATTTAGAGAAATACGGTCGACTTAATACGAAGAAGTATGTCTTTGCAATAATACGCGTCATGAAAAGTCTATACACATATTTTACACATTGAATAGAAAAAACCTTGGTTTATAATGGTTTAAAAGCTCTTAAAAACGCCCTCCTGGGACTTAATTTGAAAGTAGATTCAATAAGAAACACCTGAGACGTTGTTAATTCAATGTTTCAGGTGTTTCTAATTTTGTTGAGAATCCGGTTGGAATTAAATTTTTATGGAAAATGACTACACAAATTTAAAACAGGACAAGTGATTAGCTTGTCCCAGCACTATGCTTATGAAAGAAACATCGAATGATCTACTGATATGTCGTTTATAAAATTGGAAATAATTTTCCCTATCAATCATAATGGATATAATTCAAAATTGGGACTGATAGTTATGAAAACGGTAAGATTCTTGTTTTATTTTTAAAGGAAATCAGTGATGTTTCTATTGAGCACCGGCACATTACAGGAAAGAGGTGAACAACCTTGTATCATCACACTTAGAATAAGGGAGATTTAGGAGTTTTAAAAGCCCAGGTCGATTTACACCAAAAGGGCTATATGATATTGATACCTCATACCGAACATTCCCCATTTGATCTTGTCGTTTAACAAAGATGGTTATTTCAAAAGGGTTCAAGTCAAGTATAGGGAGTTAACTTCTAGAGGGATTCTAGAAGTCAGATTTCGTTCATCTAATTGCAACACAAAAGGAATATTTACATCAGTTGTCGAAAAAATGAAATTGATGTGTAATGCGTTTATTGTCCATAAACTGATGAATGCTATTACTTTGATCCCAGCCATGCGAAGCAGAATCCTGATTTCCGTGAAGGTAGACCGAAGAAATTCACTAAAAAGCAAAAAGTACATGATTTACATATATTGGAAGAGGGATCCTATACGCACACTAATCCGTGCCAAAAGAGAAGTAGCTAGAGGGGGCAGATAGTGATGGCCAAGAAATCACTTTTAGAATATCAAAGGGAATATGAAAGGATCATCCATGCAGATCAACCAAGAAAAGATATTCTACTGGCTGGTTTAATGACTGAAATGGAGAAACAATTCAAAATCCCGGTGTTTAGGAATGTAGTATGGGAACGAGAAAATATAAAGGTAATAGCAATGTATCGCAAGTTAAGTATTACAAGGAAATTGTGAAGGTCGGAGAAATCTGATCTTCTTTTTTTGTTCAGATTGTATATCCAAGGGATCTGTACTTCTGGTAGTGGGTGTCACTATGACCGATAATTTGCTCGTATTTCAAGCGTTATTTTGCACATATAAATTTAAAAAACTGACTAACTTCACATTAGAAGATTAGCTGGGTTTCTTCATTGCAACATAAGATAGATTATATTAGGTTATTGAACGTAGAATAATGAACAGGATTTCGTAACATCTATTGATAAAAAGCATTCATTATAACGGGGATTTGTGTGTGTTCAGAGAAGGACGAGTTTTGGAACATATATTGGGTTTTAAAATTATTGATAGGTTACTTTTTTTGATAAAGAGCGCTTATTAAATTTTTGTTCCGCAATCGAGCCATATTAAGGAGTATTTTGTTTGTTATATTGGATCTAAGAGGGTATATAACGAAGTATTTACTCCATCCTAAATAGGAGCATAGGATGGTGGTAACTTTGAGGTTCTTTAAAAAAATCGCTTGTTTCTTAGTTGTTTTTTTAGTTTTTGCAAATTTGATTGGACATGAAGGAATTGCTTCAGATGGTGAAATTACGCTAAAAGAAGCAATTGACATTGGATTGCAGCGAGCAAAAGAATGGAATGTAAACGCAACACTTACAAGTGTAAACAGCGTTGATGAAACGAAGGGAGGCTCGAGAGGAGTAAATGGAAAACGCTTTATTTGGACTATGATCTTTATCGTTCCAAGTGCGGATGATTATGTAATAATTGGTATCTCAGAAAAGAAAATTAACGATTTTAGACTGGGAAAGCAAACTCCGGGTCCAACAATACCCTACGATGAAATCAAGTTGGATAGCTCTGATGTTCTCCAACTAGCAAAGGATAAATACGGACTAAAACAAGGAAAAGATTGGGCAACAGGATATCATTTTGCACTTGATAGTATCGATGGTACACCCATTCTAGATGTGGTAGGAAATGATCGGGATAACCGCTTTGTTCGAATTTCATTCAATGCCCAAAATGGAGATGTGGTCAGTGCCATTCATAAATTACCATACGGTGGAGGATTAATATCCAGACGTAATGGCACCGATAACCTAACAAAAGATGGGATGGCGATTACAGGTGTTGTCGCTGGAAAGAACAATTTAGTGGTATGGGGAGACAAAAAGCCAACACAATTTAGTACAACCAAACAGCCTTTTATTGAATGGAGCGATAACAATGGAGAAACATGGACAGAACTCCAAACTAATGATTATGTAACACACGCTTGGTTTGATATGAATGATCAGTTATATGGAGCAACGGAAAAAGAATTGTGGACAGGTTATACATCAAAAAGTAAAGGGACGAAAATTCTTTCATTAGACCACAGGATTCAGAACATGGATTATTCAATCAATAACCATATAGCTGTACTATCAAATGGAAAGGTTTACTATACGACCAATCAAGGTGGGAGTTGGGAACAGGCTATTGGTCCTAAACCATTTTATGTGGTTCAAATATCGGATCATGGTGATGTGGTTGGATTGACAGAAGAAAGGAAGATTTTGCAAAAGACAAATGATGGCTGGAACGAGATAACCATGCCGAATAGTAATCATGTACCTGATGATATGAAAGTGATTAATAATAGGCTATTCATTACCACAGAAAGTGGGTTTTGGACCCGAAACCTTAAAGAGGAAAATTGGAGTGAAATTCAAGTTGATAAAATGGTAGTTAGACTTATAAAAAAAGGAGAGAAATTATTCGGAATCACAAATAGAGGTGAAACTATTTATTCTATCAACACGGCAGATGAAAGAAAATCTGAAAAAGTGTTTGATGCGATGGATACCATCGTTTGGGATGTCGATATCATGGGAGATAAGTTATGGATTGCAACGATACCGGATTATTCGTGGGAAGAAATGCCGATTCCGTAGAGACAATAAAAATTTGAAGTGTATATCCATGAAAAAATAGATTGTGAAACATTTCACTTAAACTAACGGGTGCTAAAGTTAAACAAGACCACCATTATGGTCTATATTGCTATATTATGTTTACTATGTAACCATAAATACAAAAAAAAAACTTATAAAGAAAGGTGTGGAAAAATGACGAAAGAAAATAATTCAAAAATTACTATTAAAACAACAGTTCATGCACCAGTTGAAAATGTATGGAAATATTGGACAGAGCCTAATCATATAACAAAATGGAATAGTGCTTCAGATGATTGGCACACTCCATTTTCTGAAAATGATTTAAGAGCAGGTGGAAAATTTTCCTCCAGAATGGAAGCGAAAGATGGAAGCTTTGGATTTGATTTTGGTGGAGTATATGATGAAGTGAAATTAAATGAGTTCATTTCTTATACTTTAGGGGATGGAAGAAAAGTTGAAATAACTTTTCTTCTAGAAGAAAACGACACGAAAATCATACAAGTATTTGATCCAGAGACAGAAAATCCAATCGAGATGCAACAGGAAGGTTGGCAGTCAATTTTAAATAATTTTAAAAAGTATGCAGAGCAACAATAAAAACAAGGGTAGCCAAGAGGATTTTTATTTACATGAACCTGTTAATATTTGGGTAGGCGGAGATGCTTATTATTAAATAATCAATGGTACGCATCCAACAGCTTTCTCCGTTTTAGCGATAGGACTTTTAATTGATGCTGTGTTGTTAGAGATTGCACAACAAAGAATCAAAAATCAATCAATGGAAATAGTTGCATCCGAACAAACAATAGAACAACGTAGCGATGTAGAACTAATGAATGAGAACAAAGAGGCTTAATGCCTCTTTTTTTTTGCCTAAAGGGAGGAACCAATATGAACAAGATAGCAGGACACTACCATATTTCGATGATTACGAAAAAAGGACAACAAAACAATCAGTTTTATCAAAAATTACTTGGACATCGTAGAACCTAAGGAACTAATACAAACAAGTTAAAGCGTAGTTTTTCCAATTGAGATACAATGATAGTTAAAAGTTTAGATATTCGAATATTCATCCAACGGCTGCTTTAGTTAAACAAGTAAGTGCCTGTAAGGGTAGCTTTTTCTAATTGAACTCCCATGAAAATTAAACGCCAAACTTCGTGAAAATGGCAACACTAAAAGAAACGTAGCTCATTTTTTTCGAAAAAAGTGCAGCGACTAGTTATTGGTTCAGAATAATTTTTGGATTAGGAGACTTGCGATTCAGTAATTGTAACGTTGTATCCTAAGTTTTCGAGCCTTCGAACAGAATACCGTACAATAGATTGTTGCTTTTGTTTGTCAAAATAATCTACGCCTAAGTCTACATACATTTCTTTGCGTGTTAAGAGGTAATAGGCAATCCTCAAAATGGCGTGGCCACAGAAATACCTGCACGTTTTTTGCCTTTTCGTGTAGCTGTGCGCCTATACATTGCGCCAAGATAGGTCTTCTACCCTCTTATAGAGTGAGCGGCTTCTACTAAGGCCGACTTTAGATATTTGTTTCCTTTTTTCATATTCGTGGATTTCCTTTTGCCAGCACTTTCGTTATGGCCAGGGACTAATCCTGCCCAGGAACATAGATGGGAAGAGCTTGGAAATTGATTCCCGACATCGGTTCCGACTTCAGCTAGGATTTGTTCAGCCATACGAGTGGCAACGCTAGGAATAGAATCCAACCGTGGTATCCAATACCCGTTCTGTACACATTTTCATCCTCTGTGGTGTAGCGCTGAATTTGCGCTACATGTATGGGTAACAGGGCAGGTTAGTTTATAAGTGCGAATTGGTAACCTAAAGGTGTTTATTAACAAAGGGGGGGAGATTTATTGGGAATTTTACTCGAACTGATAGGTTCAATTGGAACACTTATTTTTTCTTCTATGAAAGATGTTACAAAAGAAGAAATTAACAAGAACATTGAGTTTCTTAAACAATACAAATGGTTTCAAGCATATATTGAGAATGTCCAATGCAATAAGTTAATCAACGAAAATGACAAAGTGCGACACATCATTGGTAAAATAAATATTGAAAAAATGTGGAGAAATTCCTATCATAATAAGTATAGAAAAAAATTAGAAATGATGTTACAAAAACAGACAAATAATCTTTGGTAACTTCTCAAGCTAACGGGTGCATTACTTGAACAAGGGTAAGATTTTAAATAATCTATTTGACACAAAACACGTTTCATTCAGTCATTGAATGAAACGTGTTATTTTTATTGTCTTTTTACGGAAGGGGGAAACCGCATAGTGTTTTTCAAAACTAAAATCTGTAGAAATAAGCTGTATATCTACCCTGAAGTCGAAGCACATGTAGCAAAATAAAATTCAACCGAACTAATCGTGCTGGGTTTTGTCGTCCTTGAAACATCCCACCTCCTGTTGAGGATGATGGATACCCAATCCTTCAAAAAGAATGTGCGATTCACGCTTAATACCTTCTGCACTGCACCTGCAAGAGGGGCGATGAAATGAGATGGAATCTATAAGGAAGTTCCGTTGAACGTGTAAATGCCCAACTCATTTTCTACTAGATCGGATTTATCATTGTACAGGTGAGAAAGCCAAAGTTCATATCGACTTGGTTTATATTGCGTACAATGCTAGTAAACTTGCAGTTGATCGACTCACCCAGCTTCAACTAACCACAATAGAGTAATCGGAAATTTTATTAAATTTTTTAAAATCATTTCAAATTCTGTTTCTTTATGATTTTTTAAAAGTACACATTATGAAATTGATTCACTTAACAATGGTTAGCAAAAACTGGAAATGTACCAAAAAAGTCATCCTCTGTACCGGAACGATTCCGGTGCAAAGGACGACTCTTCAATCATATTATTTCTGGATAAATTGCTGCGTCCAGTAGTTTCCGTTTTTGTCATAACCGATACCGATGTGAGTGAAATCAGCCGTTAAGATATTTTGTCTATGCCCTGGTGATTCCATCCATCCTTTTACGACTTCTTCGGCTGTACGTTGGCCCATCGCAATATTTTCAGCAGCCGATTTATACGTTACACCATTAGCTTTCATTTGATCGAACGGTGATCCGTAAGTCGGGCTTGTATGTGAAAAGTATCCTTTTAATGCCATATCTGATGATTTTTGTCTTGCAGAGTTCATCAATTTAGCATCTGTTTGTAATGGTTTAAGACCTGCTTTTTGCCTTTCAACATTTGTTAGGTCAAGTACAGCTTTTTCAATTTCAGAAACAGATGCATCAGATGCTGTTTCTGCAGGTTTTACTGGCGCTACTTCTGCCGGTTTTTGCGGTGCTGTCTTAGCCGGTGGAGTTGCTTCCGGTGTTGGTGTCGCTGCCGGCTGCTTAGTCGGAGCTGGTTTTTCTACCGGCTTAGCTGTAACAGGCTCCTTCACTGGTTTCGCTTCTGGCTTAACCGTAACTGGTTTAGTTTGCTGTTGGTTCTGGGTTGGTACAGCAACCTCTGTATTATTTGCATAAGATTTCGCTAAACTATAAAGTCGATCAAAATTAATCGTTTTTTTGAGTAAAGTGTTGTCCATATAGGGTTGTTTGTCCCCCCCTATGTAGCTTTGAATGTACTGCTGTGCTTTTTGCACCTGTACATTATTGTCCAAATTTGAAGCTTCTACACTATTGTTGTTCGGCAGTATGAGCGCCGAACCGAGCATGAGTACTGCAATCGATTTTTTCATCTCATTACTCCTCCCTTCGCAATCTATCATAACGCGTGGGAGAGTTAGAATATCGGGTTTTTTTTCCAGTCTATCCAATTCTAAAATGAATACTCTTGCAAAGGTCTCATATTCTATGGAAATGGATAAGTCTGGTCAACTATCTTTATTTTTCATCTTAATAGGGGTTGACGACCTCCTAAATTAACGATTTCATGCCTTCACCTATAATCACTAGATGGGCTTCCATCTTGACGGATTCAGACAACCATTTGACCATTCCATACGCACATTGAAATAAAAAAGGGTTTTTATAATCGGAAAGGAATTGTTCAGTATGAATTCGATGAATGATATGAAATACGCTGTTACTTCAGCAAAATACCATTTTGCTTTGTGTAAAGGGGTTCATAAAGTAGTCGAGGATAAAATTAATGGGGTGTCTCATTCCGAAACCTTTTTAAATGGGATGATTGAGGCTGAGTTTCATCCAGTAGTGACTATGAATGAAATGTCAGAGTTAGTCATGCATCGATTAATGAAAACGTGGGTGATACGGAGGTTCATTTTCAACTTTCACTTTCTGATGCAGATTCAGCCTCGATGTTCGGGATAACCATCAAATAGGATTGTATGCGTGGGCATTGCTAAAACGTCGTAAATGATTGGTTTAAATCAGGGCAGAAAGAAGATGAATAATCTAAAATTGCCTAGCTGGTTGGGTAGAAGGAACAATCAGGATTTTCCGTTCGGTTTTTGACATAAAATATATCTACCATTATAAAACCAAGCTCACTAAAGTGTGGAGAGTAGAGATGAAAAATGACCAGATCTTTTGACATAAAATAGTTAGTCTTAGCTTAGCTGAGTACAAATTATTTTAGTTTTGTTCTTACTCAATGCTATAGTAAACAAAAAACATCAAACAATAATCTCCAAAAAAATGATGAAAAGAGGAAGAAAATGTTTAAAAAAATAATGAAGCAAATCAAGCAACTGTCCCAAGGAAGCAGCGAACGAAGACGTGGTCAATATCGTCGTGGGAGTAGCAGTGAACGAGGAAATCATTATCGTCGGGGCAGTAGCAGCAATCGAAACTATAATCGATCTCCTATGAGCGGAAGTAACCACTACAAACGGAAGGGGCGGAGCAGCAGCTAACCTTCCTAACTACGGCTAATGTACTTTTTGTACAGCTTTAATTGCAGCATGAAGATCGGTTGAAATTTCACTAATAGTTGGATAAGGTTCTTTAATTTGTAATAGTCTTTTCAGCAAATAAATGGTTCCCTTTTCTAAAGATAGCTCTTCTGTCCAAGGAAGAGCTTTTTTAATTTTGAAAGAGTACGTCGTATAAAGCAAATATAAAAGTATTTCACCTAAATCATAGTAGTCCTGTTGTTTCATTTCTAGGATATCTTTCTGTTTGTTATGTAAAGAACCAGATGGTAATTGCAATGGGTCAACCGAGACTCTTTGCTTAGATAAACCAAAATCAATCAAAAATGGCTCATTATTTTTCAATAAAATGTTTGGAATACGTAAATCTTGATGGTAAATATTTTCTGTGTGAAGATAATTGACTAATTCGAGCATTTGACCAAGAATTAATAAAGACTCTTTCTCATTAAAAGTTTTCTTATTATAAAAAATATGGTCTTCCAAATGCTCTCCTTCAATAAGACTCATCACATAAAAAAAGTATCCGTTATTTGAAAAATCTTCATATAATACTGGCATATTTCTATGGTTCAGTGAACGCAACACAGAGGTTTCACTTTTAAATAGCATAACTTCTTTTTTGTTACGACTTTTACTTGGACGAAGCTGTTTAACCACTCTATTCTCTTGTGACTTCAAATCATTACAGAGATAAACAATGCCATAGCTTCCAGTCCCTATAACATTCAAAACCTCGTAGCGTCCGTTTAAAACCGTCCCTTCTTTTATAGGTATATCGACAAAAAATTGATAAATTTTTTTAATTGAACGCAAAATTGAAACTTCCCTCACCCCTTCTTTTAACTTAGGATCCTACACAAAACTTAAAAACCCCATAGTACCTTAGATTGTTTTTAGAAACTTAATGTACTCGGAAAGCTCACAAAGTCCAGCAGAAATTAATTGAGTATGAAGTATAAAAGAGTACGGCCGTTAATAAAGAAGTTACTTTTTAAAAAAGCTTAATGGATTGAAGCAGCCGAAATCTGGGGAGCTTCTTTAACTGTCATTCTTCGATAATACATGGCGATAGCCTAATTTAATTTTATCTGATTAACCTTAGGTCTACCAGTATTACGACATTTTGCTCTAGCTGTGTCATCCAACAATTGTTCGCCCACGAATGGTTTACCGTACAAATTCCTCTTCTGTTTCCAGGATGGTGTCAGCAATTTTAATTAGCCTTTTTGTAGTTCTGGCTAGACTTAACAATGTATGGATGGAAGTGCGTATTTGGAAGTTAACCAACAAGTTTTATATGTGGAGCACAACGGTAGGGTGACGAACCAGCTGAACTCGACTTCGATGCCTTCACTTGTTGTATTCATTAAAACAACAAAAAAAGCAAGAGATATGAACTCTAGCTTTTTATGATTTTTATTGGCTTGTGTTGAGGCTATCTGCCATCAACAAGTCGTTCTTGTAGGCAGCCATCGCCAGTTCATACCTTACTTTTTTGCCCGCATTCACGAAATCCGCTTCCTTCACAAGACCTGATAATGAATACCGGTGACCCCTGAAATCCACGTTCAGTTCGGTGATTTGGTTGAATTTGAAACTCTCCACGGGAACGCCGTTCTCATCCTTCAACAGGTATTCACCGTATTTCTCGTTGCATGTTTGTGCCATTTCCTCCATCACTTTGAAAGCAACGTCAGGATTTTGCGTATAGTTGAGGACAAGGCTTTCGGTTACCCGGCGCATTCCCCGGGTCCCGTTCTGAAGTTCCATGATGCTGCTATAGGAGACCGTATAGAGGTATCCGTCATGCTGGCGGATTTTCAGGTGGCGCATGCTAATATCCTCGATTTTCCCCTGACGGTTTCCATTGATGATCACATAATCCCCGTGATGGATCTGGCGCTCAAACAAGTAGGTCAGCCCCATAATGTAATCGCGGATGATATGCTGAAGGATCAATGCCAAGGCACCTACGACCACGACGGAACCAGTGACAAGCTTTGTTAGGTCGTAGAAATAGCTAAGTACATAAATAAAAAAGATGACCAGTCCCAATGCCTTTGTCACCTGGTTGGCGAAATGAATTAATGTCTCTTCCCGCTTTTCATCCAAGATGCTCGTTTTGTCAAAAAAAAGCTTGATGGATTTGCGGAGCAAATAAACCGTGAGTAGAATCAGCAGTGCCACCGTTACTATTTTTACCGGCGACTGCCGGAACAGTTCCAAGAAAAACATCCAATCAACTCCCACTTTTTTTGCACTATACCAAAGGAATGCAGATAAGAAGAAAAACCATCCTTTCGCAACAACCCTTTACGATAGCATGGTTACATTAAAAAAATAAGCAGTATACTGGCTTCTTGAGGAACGATTATATTACCAGAATGTGTTTTTCGTTGCTAAATGGTTATTAAAAGATATAGAGATAAAGGTCCATGAGGGAATTGAACCTGGGCAAGATTAATTCCCTTTTCATTCTTACAGAATAGCTAAATTTTATGAATCAGGAATGGTATGTACAATTCTTTGTTTTTCATACAATATTGTCGGAAATAATAAAAAGAATATGTGATGGGGTTAGAAATTCATGGTGAAATACTCATCCAAAATTGAAGTAAATATAAAAAGGAAAGAAGCTGATTTACAATCCAGCTTCTTCGCCTTTTATTTTAGTTTACCCATGCAGCACCAATGATGATCAAAAGGATAAACAATACAACAGTCAACGCGAATCCCTCTCGCCCATCATAATTATGCATTAATACAAGGTAAACTTTCTTAAAAATAGACTTTTGTCTTTACCAAGTCTTGGATACTACCATCTTTAGCACTTCTTGTGTAAACCCAAAGTTCACCAGTATTTGATGTAGGGGTTCTGTCGAATGGCAGAGTACTTGTGAAATTTCCGTACTCAGGAGCTCCTTTGTCAGCCATTGTAGAACGTTCTTTAGAAACAATAGTTCCGTTAGCGTCTCTTAATTGATATAAAACATTTGCTTCAAACGCTCTTGCCTGACCCTCTATTTTTTGTCCATTAACCACTATTGTTCCCGGAAGTGGAGTCCATACGACAATGTTTTGAGAGGCTGGTAAAGGCAGAATTAGCTCATATTCTGGCCAAATCAGATTTCCTTGGTAACCTGGTCGATTTTGGTTTGCCATTGTTATGCTTGAAAGGGAAATTCCAAATCTATTCGAAATCGATGAAAGTGTATCACCTGATCGTATTTCGTATATAAATACAGGTACTGTTAATGGTTGACTAGGGAAAATAATGTTGGGGTTTACTAAATCATTAATACCAGAAACTAAATCACTAAATGCATCAAACCTAGAAGCAATCTTACTAACTGTATCTCCGGATTTAACAATATAAGTTATTTTATCAGTTTTCGAAAGAACTGGAACGACAAGTACATCTCCAGGATAAATATGACCAGGATCAGTTACCGGCTGAAATAAATGATTCGCTCTTCCTATTGCTTCAACAAAACTTCCAAATCTACGAGCTATTGAATATAATGTATCGCTCTTACTTACTGTGTAAATATAAGTTTTATTAAAAACTATTGACAATATCATCACCTCCATTTTAATTTTTAAAAGTGTCTGTACTCAAACAAGACAATCTTACTATTAAGATATTCTTGTAAAACAAAGAGGATGGGGACAATCATATTGAGTCATTCATGGAATTATCAACAGAATTATAAACGGGAAGTGTCAAGGGTGCATGTCTGACTGGAGCGATAGCAGAAGGATTCTAAGGAGTTGTCACGTGGGATGATTTTCACCCTCTTGTCAAAAGTCATTTTTATCACGAAACAAATCACATTGTTACCGTTCTGAACTGAACCCCAAATGGTGGACACTTTTAAAAAAGCGATCCCATTTTGAGTTTTTTCTGTCTTAAAGTCTATGTAAACTGAAGATAACTAGCCTGATAGGAGTGTTTAAAATGAGAAAAATACTTTTCAATGAACTTCAACGTAGATTATTAGAAACAAATCCTGATGTGAACTCAGCCTCAGAACGTTCTATCCAATATAAACCTAAATTTAAAGTATTAGCCGTCGTAGAGAATCAGAACGGTAAAGGCCGTCTCAAATTTTTACTGAACTTGGATTTGACTTAGAAATGATTGGCACCGAGAAAGCTAATAGTTCACTTAGTCGTTGGAGATATTCATATCAGCTTCACGGAGAAGATGGGTACTTTCAGGAACGGCGCTGAAAAGGAGGTACTGGTCGCCCATCCACTAAAGAGTAATCTCCTGAGAAGAAACTTAATAAAGCTGAAGCGCGGATTAAATATCTTGAAGCTGAGGTCGAATTGTTAAAAAAGCTCGAGGAATTAGAGAGTCAGGCCGAGAAATAACTCTAACATCAGCAGAAAAATATCAGGTGATTAACGAAGTGATTCGTAAGTTTCAATTAAAGAGGTTAACGACCCATCTATGCGAAGTCGCAAAAGTACATCGAAGTGGTTATTATGCATTGTCCGAAAAAGTAGATATCCATGCCATCCGCGATGAAAATGACTATCATGACTACCTTGTACTCAAATGTGCTTATGATGCCTTTAGAGGGAAAATCGGATATCAGTGTCTCGATATGGCATTAGAGGAATTGTTTGAGATTCCAATGAATCAGAAGAAAATTAACGCAATTTAGCAGAAAGAGATAAAAGGACGAACAGAGTTTACAGCAATGGGAAATTGAATGGTTGAATAAATGGGTTAACAAGACTAATTAACATAGAAGATAAATAGCTAAAAGAAAACAAGCAGGTTACCCATATGTTGTATTAACCTTTCAAACACGGGCTTAAGGAAAATAGAATGATAAAAGTGATTATTGTAGAGTAGTCCTGTTCGACTCGTGTATAGTGATATTGTACTGTGGTTGAAATTACGGTAAAGGAGGTAGGTCATTTTGCTTCACGGATATATTGTTAAACGCAATTATATTTTAGGGAGGAAGTGATCCGCTATCTCGGTTCGTTGCTCCGTTATGCAACCGGTCTTTGAGCATAGACCTAAAAGAAGCTTATTTATTGTGCCCTTATAGGCGTGAACTATAATGGCGCAAGGATGAATAACAAAGAACTCAGAAGCAATCAAAGCATGGCTCTTAGTCAATAAAGATAACGCAGAAGTAAAACGAACCTCGGAGAACTTTCAACGCCTACAGTTAAGGGAGCGGAAGGGTTGCTAGATACAAATGTAGGAAGTGAAGTGTAACAACCTCGTTTGGATAGTATTTTCACAAGAGGTCTTACTACATGGAATGAAAAAAATATCGACACTCTCGTCGATTCAGAAGAAGTAAACGTAACCCGTCTAAATTGCTTAATGAAATTCAACTTGATGAAGACAATTATCATTCTTGGGTTAGTGCATTAAAACTGCTTGGTTGAAAGTAGACTTTTAGCACTCTAACAACGTGAAAGTATATAAAAAGGTGAAGAAGGATGCTGAAACAAATGATATTGCTATCTATTTCATCGTATATGTGTTATTCTTATTAAGAGTTATTTTTGTTCTTTTTCAGATTGAGAATTTTGTTTTTCGTCTAAGGTATTTGAACAAGGGTAGTAACATATTGTGTGGATATCCGCACTAGGAGGCAACAATTATGGAACAAGGTACAGTTAAATGGTTTAATGCAGAAAAAGGTTTTGGATTCATCGAGCGTGAAGCAGGAGAGGACGTATTCGTACATTTCTCAGCAATTCAAAGCGAAGGTTTCAAATCTTTAGACGAAGGTCAAAGTGTAACATTTGAAATTGAACAAGGACAACGTGGCCTACAAGCTACAAACGTTCAAAAAGCTTAATAACAGCTATAAAAAGACCCTACTTGTAGGGTCTTTTTTTATTTGCTTAAAATAGTTTATATTAATAGTAATCTGTGTCACTTTAACCGATAACGATAATCTGTGCATATTTTTAGTGTAATTTTTAAAAAAATTATTTCTTTCAGAAAATAGATGGGAACAGTTTGTAGTGAGTATGTAAGTGAAATTAAATTGATTATAAAATTCAAAATATTACATCATAACCCTTGACTCTTTTAGTAAAGTTAATTAGTATCTAATATACAGTTTACAAGTATCAGAATAGATTTATTAAAGTTTTGGTAATTTGGAAATACTTATTTCAAGGCTATTACAAAAGGGTACAGTTTAGTTGAGAATCGATAACAGACCAAATATTAGGTAACTTCACCGTAAACAGAGGTGTTTATATTACAGTCGATACCTGGTTTTTATGTGCTAATGGTCGTTGATAGAAGAAGTCATATAATCTGATTTCTAGCGAATTCAAACGAGGCAATAAATGAATTTGTAAGCCTACTAGACAACTAGCGGCTCTCGATTTAAGAATTTTATTCTTAAAAGAGAGCTTTTTATTTTGGTCTACATTTGGTTCAATATCACTTAGGAGGAATATGAAATGACAAAAAAACGAATTCTATTAAACGCTTTTGAAATGAACTGCCCGAGCAATCAATCGCCTGGATTATGGTCGCATCCTGATAGTGAAGCTCATCGATATACAGACATCGACTATTGGATAGAGCTTGCGAAACTATTGGAAGCTGCACAATTTGACTCAATCTTTTTAGCAGACGTGTTAGGTCCTTACGATGTGTACGAAGGTACAAGGGATGCTTCACTACGCCAAGCAGTGCAATCACCTGTCAATGATCCACTCTTGGTTGTGCCAGCAATGGCGGCGGTGACAAAAAATCTTGGATTTGGCGTGACGGCTTCCGTTACACATGAACATCCCTACACATTTGCGCGCCGCATTTCGACATTGGACCATTTGACAAAAGGAAGGGTTGGTTGGAATATTGTCACGTCTTACTTGAAGAGCGCCGCTTTAAACATGGGGCTTGATAAACAAATCGATCATAGTACGCGGTATGACATTGCTGAAGAGTATTTGGAGGTGTGTTATAAATTATGGGAACAGAGCTGGGAAGAGGATGCTGTTGTGAGAGACCCGAAACGTAAAGTGTACATTGATCCGAAAAAAGTGCATGACATTAACCATCAAGGGAAGCACTTCTCTGTTCCAGGTGCTCACCTTTGCGAACCGTCTCCACAGCGCACACCAGTCATTTTTCAAGCGGGATTATCACCAAGAGGGGCTGCTTTTGCGGCTGAACATGCGGAAGGTATATATATTTCCATGCCAACAGCTGACATAGCCAAAAAATACGTAGAAAAAATCCGTAGCCAAGCCGAGACATTTGGCAGGAAAAGGGATGAAATAAAAATCTTCAGCCTGTTCACACCGATTGTTGGACGGACACAAGAAGAGGCGGAAGAAAAGTACAATGATTACAAGAAGTATATAAGCCTTGAAGGAGCAATGAGTCTGTTCAGCGGATGGACTGGAATTGATTTGTCAGAATATGATTTGGATGAGGACTTGCAATTTGTCGAAAATGACTCTATGCGTTCAAGGGTTGAAATCTTCACGAAGGTGGATCCGGATAAAAAGTGGTCAATCAAAGAAATCGCGGAATTTGTAGGGATTGGCGGAATCGGCCCTGTTGTAGTCGGGACACCTGAAAAAATAGCAGACGAAATGGAACGTTGGGTAAATGAGGCGGATGTGGATGGGTTCAATATTACGTATGCGGTCAAACCTGGATCATTCAAAGATTTCGCCGAACTAGTCGTGCCTGTTTTGCAAGAAAGAGGACTCGTACGGAAGCAGTCTGAAGCGACGACTATGCGGGCGAATCTATTCGAAGCCGGTGACCAGCTACCAGAACATCACGCGGGAAAACGCTTTTCACGTAAGCTGCAACCGGTTGATCAATGAAAAGATGTTGAGGGTATTCGGAAAAATAACTAATGTATACAAATGAACATAATACTGGTTATAAAAAACCTGATTTCCAAAAAGGTCAAGAGGCCAAAAGTGATTGAATCTATTAGCACTAAAAAGATTGTGAGAAAAGGATTACATTATTTTGAAGCTGGAGAAAAATGTCGAAAAAACAAACAATATAAGATATTAATTAGGGGGAAGAAATTTTGAGCAGAGAAGAATTGTATAGAAAATCGTATTTTAACCGTCTTGGAGAATTAAGTGATCTTGTACCAGATACTTTCAAAGCTTTTGTACAGTTCGACAAACTTGCACTATCAGAGGGAAAGCTCACGAAAAAGTTAAAAGAATTAATTGCCATTGCTGTAGCTCATACAACAGGTTGTCCATATTGTATAGAAGTTCATGTGTCAGCAGCAAAAACAGAAGATGTTACAAAAGAAGAAATGTCTGAAGCCATCATGGTCGCAACGGCTCTAAAGGCAGGCTCAGCACTTGCACATGGAGTGAATGCATTAAACGCATACGATCAAAATGAAGACGATGAATTATATAAAGCGTCATATTTTAATAGATTAAAAGAATTCTCAAAGCTAAATGGAGATATATTTAAGTCATTTCTTGATTTTGATACAAAAACAATGAAAGAAAGTTTATTAAGTGTAAAAGAGAAAGAATTGATTGCTGTTGCTGTTGCCCATACAACGGGATGCCCGTACTGTATTGACATTCATACGAAGGGTGCAAAGGGTGCTGACGCAACTATGGAAGAAATAGCAGAATCGATTATGGTGGCAACTGCATTAAAAGCGGGTTCAGCCTTGGCTCATAGTGTAAACGCATTAAATGCATTTGATTCATAAATATAGATATAAAATCAAGGTTCTTAGTGTTTCATTGCTTTATTGAACGGCAAAAGCAGGTCACACTAAGTGACCTGTTTTTGTATTTACACTAATAAAAATTATTGATTTGCAAAGACCAGCAATTGCCATCTTTTTTTTCGCATGTGTATATTTCACAAATTTACAAGTTCTCCTGCTACAACATTAAATCAGTCGCAAACCGAAGACATAACTGGGATTTCGAGAGATTAGGGTTTCAGTCATTGGTGCGAAACCCATTTTTTGTACCCTAACATTTTAGTATAATGAAACAATGATTCATATCGGGTAGATGTTACAAAATAACTGGAAACTGAAGATATGTCCGCAACCGTACAAATCAAGTATTCGTTAAGTGATGTGGTGAATTCAGCCATAAATAAATACCTTATATATTACTTTTTTATAATATAACAGAGTATATTGATAATTATATCACTAATTGAAAGAACCTATTTTATGTTTACGGTCGTTGTGTTCAAATGTCAATCCGCGTCACGTAATTCAAAGTCAAATACGCTTAAGTTTTCGATTATAATCCGTTGTTGATACTTGATATTAAAAAACAGACCCCATTTGCCTTTCCACGGAAATCCTTATAAAAAGTTTCTAGTGCATCGCACATTACTACTTACGCCCAAAATGTATGAAAAAATCATTAGCCTTGTCTACAAATCACTTTTTTTCCTGCTGTTTTGTTGAATATATCTGTACTATAGCAACATCGATTAGTGATAAAGGCAAGGGCAATTGGACAGAATTGATTAGTTTAAATAAATCTCGTTTCTCTCTTTTATTCTTGAAATGATGATTGATGAAACCATATTAGTATTAATAATTTGCGCTTTAGCTGGTATCAAAAAACCATTTAATTTTAAAAATACAAAACAATCTATATTAAATTTCCTTATAGTTGTAGGCGATTTTGATTTGATTTGGAATCTTGTACCATTCTTTTTTTCGGTAAGAAAGAAATTCGGTTTGTGAATGTTCAGAAATTTAAATTGACATTATCTGAACTTTGTATTAATCTATTATTGCATTACAGAATTTCAACTAAGCGTTTATTTTTAGTTATATTGGAATGACCTAGAAATGTTAATTATCTAAAAGGGGGAAGTATTTTGTATAATCCGGAAATTGAAACAGCCTCACGCGTACAAATGGAAGAGTGGCAGTTAACTGGTCTTAAAGAGACAGTGAAAAAGGTATATGGTAATGTTGATTTTTACAAAAAGAAGTTTGATGAGCTGGGTGTAAAACCCGAGGATATTCAAACTATTGATGACATTGTAAAACTTCCATTTACGGTCAAGAAAGATTTTCGGGATACATATCCTTATGGTTTATTCGCTGAGCCAATAGAAAATATTAATCGGATTCATGGTTCATCCGGGACAAGTGGCAAACCGACAATCGTTGGTTATACCGAAAAGGATTTAAAAAATTGGGGAACTATTGTTGCAAGAGCAATCGTTACGGCTGGTGGAAGGAAATCGGATGTATTTCATAACGCATATGGTTATGGATTATTTACGGGTGGTCTGGGACTTCACCAAGGTGCAGATGAACTTGGCGTTGCGACAGTTCCAATTTCCGGTGGAAATACAGAACGCCAAATTACACTAATTAATGATCTGAAGCCAAGAGGTATTTGTGGAACGCCTTCATACATTCTGAGCATCGTTGAAAAGATGGAGGATATGGGGATTGACCCACGTGAGACCAATCTTGAATATGGCATTCTCGGAGCAGAAGCATGGTCGGAAGAAATGCGTGCTACTCTCGAGAAAAAACTAAACTTTAAAGCAGTAGATATATATGGTTTAAGTGAAATTATGGGACCTGGCGTAGCAATTGAGTGTCATGAAGAGCAGGACGGTCTTCATATAGCAGAGGATCATTTCTATGTAGAAGTAATTGATGTAGATACGCTTCAACCTGTTGCGGATGGAGAAAGTGGGGAGCTTGTCTTTACTAGTCTTCAAAAGGAAGCGCTGCCAATTATCCGCTACCGTACGGGAGATATTGCTTCCATCACTCGTGAGAAATGTAAATGTGGAAGAACTACGACGAGAATGTCACGTGTCAAAGGGCGGACGGACGATATGATGATTATTCGCGGTGTAAACGTTTTCCCATCGGAAATGGAAAGGGAACTTCTCCAAGTTAGTGAACTCACGCCAGTGTATCAAATCCATTTAGTCCGTAAAGGTGCTATGGATGCTGTAGTACTACATGTTGAGTGTGATACATCTCTTTATAATGAAATTGGTGAAGATTTAAAACACGAAAGAATTACTTTATTAAAGAGAAAAATTCAACACCAGATGAAAAATACTTGTCTCATATCCGTAGATATTGTTGTGAATCCACCAAAAACGATTCCACGTTCGGAAGGAAAGGCTATCAGAGTTGTCGATAAACGGGAGAAATGCCTAGTTAGTGTTTAATTAGCAAAACTAAAAAGGGGTGTGTGTGTGATGGGGGACCTTTTACAGTTTACGTTAACTGGGATGACAATTGGCAGTATTTATGCCATTGTCGCTCTCGGTTTCGTTACTATTTATAGTGTGACAAAGGTTATTAATCTAGCTCAAGGAGAATTTGTAATGTTGGGTGGTTTGACGATGTTTTCTTTATCGTCTGCCGGTATGCCCTACTGGCTAGGTTTTATTGTGACTATCATCTTTGTTTCGATGATAGGCTGGGGAATGGAGTTTGTTCTAATTAGGAGGGCTAAAGGAGCAAATGCCATTAGTCTGATTATATTAACGATTGGAACGGCCATATTTTTTCGTGGAATCGCTAGTATCATTTGGGGGAAGGATCAATTGCGAGTTGCTCCGTTTACAGAAAATAATCCGGTCAACATTGCAGGAGCTACAATTACACCACAAGCAATTTGGGTTATCGTAATAATGCTTTTAGTAGTTGTACTATTATATCTGTTACTTGATAAAACAATGGTAGGTAAAGCGTTCCGAGCGTCATCAGTAAATCCATTGGCAGCACGATTGATGGGAATCAGCCCTAAAAAAATGTCAGCGCTTTCATTCGCTTTAAGTGCAGCGCTCGGCGCATTGGCGGGTCTTGCTATCGCCCCAATTATGTTCCCAGCCTATGATATGGGTACAATGCTCGGCATAAAAGGTTTCTCGGCAGCAATTTTGGGCGGGCTTGGAAGTGCCCCAGGAGCTGTTATTGGTGGATTGTTGATTGGCTTATTGGAATCCCTAGGTGCTGGTTACATCAGCTCAGGAATGAAAGATGCGATTACTTTTTCGGCGATTCTGTTAATCTTACTAATTCGCCCTAGTGGTATTTTAGGTGAAAAAAGCGTTGGAAAAGGAGGATTGTGATGAAGTTACAAGGGGTTCAACAAACAAAATGGATGGGTGTGTTACTCTTTGCTTTGGTGATTATTGGATTCCCATTTGTGGTCACACAGTCATTCTATTTAACGCATGCAACATTCGCTGGCATTTACGCTATTATCGCAATTGGACTCGGGTTATTGATGGGATATGCAGGTCAAATTTCACTTGGACAAGCTGCGTTTTACGGTGTTGGTGCATATACGACGTCAGTATTGACGGCGACAATGGGGTGGAGTCCATGGGTAAGTCTGCCATTCGCACTTCTTATTCCTGGATTGCTGGCCTATGTCATGGGTCATACTATGTCACGATTAAGCGGCTACTATCTTGCAATGGCGACGCTTGCACTTGGAATAATCGTCCATACGCTACTGGTAGAATGGCGTGACGTAACAAAGGGTGCTTCAGGGTTTTATGGAATACCGCAACTAAAATTATTTGGTTACACGATTAATCAAGGAATTCCCTATTATTACCTCGTTTGGTTTTTCGTCATCATCGTCTTAATTCTTTCTTTAAATATTGTTCATTCGAGAGTTGGGAGAGCGCTACGATCAATTCATGACAGTGAAATTGCCTCAAGTTCGATGGGTGTGAATACTGGGAAATATAAAATGCAAATCTTCATTTTAAGCGCTATGTTTGCCGGACTTGCGGGCTGGCTGTTTGCACATATGAGTTACAGTATTTCACCAGCAGCGTTTACATTCGATGCATCAATTCTTTTTTTAGCAATGGTTGTACTAGGAGGAAGTGGCAGTGTATGGGGGGCGTTAATCGGAACAATTCTAATCCGAGTTGTAGGTATTATCGTTCATATGCTTGGTGAACAGTTTCCTTTCATTACCAGTGACTTTGAACATGTCATTTACGGCTTGATATTAATGCTTGTTGTCATTTTTGTACCACGCGGCTTGTTCCCAACTATTGCTGATTGGATTGAATCAAATTTGTCGAAACAATCGAGTAAAAAACAAAGGATAAAACTAGGGGCTAAAAGGGAAGTTTCATGAAAGTGAGGCGATTTGATTGTTGAAGGTTGACGCTATTACGAAAAAGTTTGGTGGAGTCGTCGCCAATAATGAAGTTTCATTTACGGTTGAAGAAGGACAAATTGTTGGATTGATCGGTCCAAACGGTGCGGGGAAAAGTACAATGTTTAATATGATTTCTTCGATTTTTCCACCCACTACTGGAAGTATTACATTTTTGGGGAAAAGAATCGAAAAACTTCCAGCATTTCAAGTTGCGCCATTAGGTATTTCACGTACTTTTCAAAACATACAGGTATTTAAAAGTATGACAGTCATCGAGAATGTAATGGTTGGTCAGCATGTGCAAACGAAGACGGATATTCTTGGAATGGTGTCACTACTTCTCGGTTCAAAGAGAGAAGAGAAGCAAGTATACGACAAAGCAATGAGTTATTTGGAGTTTTTTGGTCTTGAGGATCTCTATGATCAGAAGGCGGCTAGTTTATCACTCGGAAAGTTACGTCTGCTTGAATTCGCAAGAGCGTTTGCGACAAACCCGAAATTACTATTACTGGATGAAATTGCGGCTGGATTGAATCATAAAGAGACTCAAGAAATGAGCGAATTAATTATAAGAGTGCGCGATACAGGCGTGACAGTTTTAGTTGTCGAGCATGACATGGATCTTGTTATGAGCATTTGTGAGAAGATTATTGTCTTGGATCAAGGGACAAAAATAGCCGAGGGAACCCCAAAGGAAATTCAAGAGAATGAAGCAGTTATCACTGCCTACTTAGGAGCTGATATAGATGAAATCGAAAAGGTGGAGGAGGCCATATGAGCAAAAATAAATTAATGGACGTAATCGATATATCTGTTAGTTATGGGCCTATCCAAGCCTTAAAGGGCGTCTCTTTATCCGTTGATAAAGGAGAAATCGTTGCATTGCTTGGTGCGAACGGTGCCGGTAAAACAACCTTATTGCAAACGATTTCAGGGATTTTAAAGCCGACTAATGGAAAAATAGTATACCAGGGGAATGACATAACTGGAATGGAAGCAGAAAAAGTCGTTGGGAGACATCTTGTGCACGTACCAGAACATCGGCAAGTATTTTCAACGATGACTGTCTTGGACAACCTATATCTAGGTGCCTATCATCATCGTAAGAAGACCAAAATGAAAAATATTGAAAAAAATATCGAAAGAGTTTTTGGATTATTCCCTATATTAGAGGAGAGGAAAGACCAATTAGGTGGAACGATGTCCGGCGGGCAGCAGCAGATGCTTGCAATTGCACGAGGTGTTATGTCGGAGCCTGAATTACTACTTCTTGATGAGCCTACGCTAGGATTAGCCCCGCTTATTGCGAAAGATGTGCTTGAACTCGTTCGGGATTTACGTGCTGAATTCGGCACGACCATATTATTAATAGAACAGAATGTTACGGCCTCTTTAAAAATTGCCGACCGTGGTTATGTAATTTCACACGGAGGGATTGTAAATAGCGGGAGCTCTAAAGAATTGTTAAATGACCCTGAAGTAAAAGAAGCATACCTAGGTCAAACAGTACACTAAAATGGGGGATAAAAAATGAGAAAGTTATTTTTAACATCGCTATTGACTATAATGACTGTATTGATCCTTGCAGCATGTAGCGAGGGGTCTGACAATGAAGAAAGCTCTGGCGAAGTCAGTGAGTATAAAATTGGAGCTATTTACTCGAAAACTGGACCGAATAGTCCACTTGGCGAGCCAGAATGGAATGCAACTAAATTAATTGAAGACAAGATTAATAGTGAAGGCGGTATCAATGGAGTACCGTTGAAAATTATTTTAGCTGACGATGAATCTAGCCAAGAGAAGGCAACTCAGGAAGCGAATCGTTTGGTCAATGATGAAAAGGTTCTTGTGCTTCTTGGTTCATCTGGAAGCGGTGAAAGTCTGGCGATTAAAGGGATTGCGATGCAGCAACAAGTACCGATGATTTCAGCTGCAGCAAGTACACATATCGTTGAGCCAGTCGAAGAAGCAAAGTGGGTGTTCAAAACGCCACAATCTGACAGACATGCGGTTGAGCGCGTTTACATGTATTTAAAAGAGCAGGGAATCAGTAAGGTTGGAACTATTATTGACTCAAATGCATTTGGTTCAAGTGGACTCGAACAGATGGAAGCACTAGCAAAGGAATATGACGTTGATATTGTTGCAAAAGAAAGTTACAACACTCAAGATCCAGATATGAGTGCACAACTCACAAAAATAAACAGCGCGAAAGCAGAAGCAATTGTCGTATGGGGAACAAACCCAGGTCCGGCAGTTGTCGCTAAAAACACACGTGATTTAGGTATTGATTTACCGATTATAGGAAGTCATGGAATTGCCAACCAAAACTTTATCACACTAGCTGAAGACGCGGCTGAAGGGGTTGTTATTCCAACAGGTAAGTTACTCTTCCCGGATCAGATTGCGGAGGATGATATCCAATTTGACGTGATTTCTACTTTTTATAAAGATTACTTAGATAAGTTTAGCAGTGAGCCGACAAACTTCGGTTCTTACGGCTATGATAACTTAATGCTTGTCATCGAGGCGTTGAAAAATGGAGCTACGGATCGCGAATCGATTCGTGATTATTTGGAAAATGACGTTACGAAATGGATTGGTACAACTGGCATTTACAACCTAACTGCTAAAGATCATAACGGTTTAACAGCAGATAGCTTAGTTATGGCTGTTGTTAAGGATGGTAAGTGGACGCTACTTAAATAGTAATTAGGATCTTGGAAACAAAATACACCTACATCTATGACGTATCCTCTTAATAGAAAACACCCCCCGCATCGATTAAAACCGATGCGGGGGGTGTTTTGTCCTTGTCATATTTAATTAGGCTTCTTTGAAAAACTAGCCTCTTTTTCACTTACTCTTCTATTTGAATGAAATACTCTTTTTTTCGATATACCATTGCTTGCATCGTTGCAACAAGTTCTTTTCCATTACTGATATCAATAGTATACCAGGCAAGGCGGTGGTTTCGTTTATCTTCGCGGGCGACAGCAGTAATTGTTTCGCCGGGAAGAGCAGCTGACATAAAATTCATTGTCGTTGTAACTCCGACTGCAGTTTTTCCATATGAGTTACTTGCAACAGCAAAAACGTAATCAGCTAATGAAAACAATACTGCACCGTGAACCGTATTGTGCGCGTTTAACATATTCTCGTTAGGAACTAGTTCCGCTGTAGCTGTACCGGGACCAAAATCTATCAGCTTCATGCCGATAAACTGTGCGTATGGCTCCTGCTCCATAATAGTGCGAATTTCATCATAGTGTTGTTCATGGACAGCGAAATCATCAATGCGTGTTGTCATTTTGCCACACCTCTCATTAATTCAATATATTTTTTTGGAGATTACTGCATAATTAGGTACTTAAAAGATGAAAATCCCTACGGAAATACTCAATTATTATAAAACATAAACTAAACGGTATATAAAAAATAGATATACAACTAGTCAAAATCGTACCATATATAATTCGGAAAGTGAACAAGATTCTGAAAGTTACGTGAAAAGGAAGCAAAACTAAGAGTTTTCAGAAATTATTGTTGACACTGAATTAATTATGTATTAAAGTACTTTGTATAACAAGAAATAATCGTAACGTTCAAATCCAGTTATACTATTGAACTGGTACACACCGTCGGAATGTTTGCCAACACATTGGCAAGTGAAATCAGATAATCGGAAAAGAGGAGTTTAGTTATGAGTAACGAACAAAAAGTCTTTGATGTGACAATTATTGGTGGAGGCCCTGTAGGATTATTTACCGCATTTTACGCCGGTATGAGAAAAATGTCTGTGAACGTTATTGAAAGCCTGCCACAACTTGGTGGTCAGCTCTCTGCTTTATATCCTGAAAAGTATATTTATGATATTGCTGGATTTCCGAAAATTAGTGGTCAGGAACTCATTGATAATTTAGTAAATCAAATGTCTCAATTCGAGCCGACGATCACACTTGAACAGGACGTTCAGCAAGTAGAGAAACAAGTTGACGGAACTTTTAAACTGACAACGAATCGCGCAATTCATTTTTCTAAGACCATAATTATTACGGCGGGTAATGGCGCGTTTCAGCCCAAAAAACTTAATCTGGATTCAGCAGAAAAGTTCGAAGGGAAGAACTTGCATTACTTCATAAAGGATTTACAACAGTTTGCAGGTAAGAATGTACAAATCTTTGGAGGTGGCGACTCAGCTGTTGACTGGTCATTGATGCTAGAGCCAATTGCAAAAAAAGTGACGCTTGTACACAGACGCGATAAATTCCGTGCTCATGAGGCAAGTGTAGAAAATCTAATGAACTCATCCGTTGAAGTCAAAACTCCGTTCGTACCTATAGAATTTATTGGTGCAAATAATATAGAACAGGTTGTCCTTGAAAAAGTGAAGGGCGATCAAGAAGAAGTAATTGATGTAGACGACGTTATCGTAAACTACGGGTTCGTTTCATCACTCGGTCCAATTAGCGAATGGGGCCTTGAAATCGTGAAAAATAGTATTGTCGTCAACTCAAAAATGGAAACGAATATAGAGGGCATTTATGCAGCCGGTGATATTTGCACGTATGAAGGGAAAGTAAAGTTGATTGCAAGTGGATTTGGCGAGGCTCCGACAGCAGTCAGCAATGCTAAGGTTTACATCGATCCAACAGCGAAAGTGCAAGCAACTCACAGTACAACGCTTATGGAACAAACAGAAAAGAAGAAAGTTAAAGTCGGTCAATAAAAGATAGGCGTGTTGCGAACAGTATAAGGAGGGGACGAATGGAATGGCTAAATATACGATTGTTGATCAGGAAACTTGTATTGCCTGCGGAGCGTGTGGGGCGAGTGCGCCAGACATTTTTGATTATAACGATGAAGGACTTGCGTTTGTACATCTAGATGATAACGAAGGGTGTTCTGAAGTTGATGAAGATCTATACGATGATCTAGAAGATGCATTGGAAGGCTGCCCTACTGATTCAATTAAAGTATCGCAACACCCAATTGTACTAGAGGAAGCATAAGAGAGTTAATTCAATTTCATAACTAGTCTATTCGCATGTTTACGGACTACTTAAAATTCAAAATTTGACAGTCAAAAATAAAATTTAAATTTATCAGAATACATTTGCTTTTTGAATATCTATGCACTATACTGACCTTATATATAACAATATACACAGTCATCGTTAAAATCTTGTTATACGAAGCGGTGAGATTATATAGCTCAAATAAAGGGGGATTTAAATTGACGACTTTACAGATTACGGCTGATGAGGAAAAGGTAGCACATTTTATGCAACGTATTAAGGCAGGGGATAAGATCGAAGCAGATGATTGGATGCCTGAAGAATACAGACAGACATTGATTAAACTGATTTCGATGCACGGTATTAGCGAAATAATGGGAGCGCTTCCTGAGAAAGAATGGGTACCGAAAGCCCCTTCTCTTAATAGAAAGCTTGGCATTATGGCAAAAGTACAGGACGAAATGGGCCATGGCCAGTTGCTACTTCGAGTTACGGAAGACTTACTAGTACCATATGGCAAAAACCGTGGAGATATAATGCAGGACTTATTCAATGAGGACTTGAAATTTCATAACGTATTCCACATGGAAACGAGAACATGGGCAGATGCAGGCCTCGTAGGCTGGCTTGTTGATGGAGCAGCTATTATTACACAGACCGATATGCTTGGTGCTTCATACGGACCCTACGCAAGGGCGTTGCAACGCATTTGTGCTGAAGAAGTATTTCATGCACAGCATGGGGAGTCAATCATCATGGCGTTAGCAGAAGGCACGGAAGATCAAAAGGCAATGATTCAAGACGCTCTTAATCGCTGGTGGGAGGCATTACTGATGTTCTTCGGACCGGCAAGTAAAGAAACAACGGGTTCATCGAAACAAGACTTAACCATCAAATATAAAATCCGTACGAAAACAAATGAGGATTTCAGGCAACTCTTTTTTGATAAATACATTCCGCGTATTTTATCGCTTGGCTTAACAATTCCAGATCCGACTTTCCACTACGATAAAGAAAATGAGTTATGGTCGTACCAACAACCAGATTGGGAAGAGTTTAAGAGAATTATTAAAAATAAAGGGCCCCGTTCACAAGCACGCCTGAACTTGCGCCGGTCATCTTATGAACATAGTGCATGGGTTCGTGATGCACTAAGCGCGACAATCAAATAAAGATAGGAGTTGGGGGAAAATGGCACAAGAGAATACATTTTATCAAGAATATGAAGTATTTAGTAAACGGACGCCGAGTTCGTCATTCCAGCACCAATTCAGCTTGCTGGCTCCAAACGAAGAAATGGCTATCATGTTGGCGCAAGAAAATTTCATGCGCCGCGAACCGGTTGCCGACATTTGGGTTGTGAATCGGAACCACGTTAGAAGGTTGAACGCTGAAGAGAAAATGACGCTCGGCAGACTTGACAATAAAGATTATCGTACGACAAAAGGATACGGCTACTTAAAGAAAAAGTGGCGTCACTACGAACAGGGAATGTTGGATGAAAAAGAAATCTTGTCATGGGGAGGAGATCAGAAATGAGCACTATCGAAAACGTATTGACCGTGGAAAACAAAGAAGCGATAACGAGTTTGTTATTCCAATTAGCGGATGATGATTTCTTGTACTCTTATCGTGGATCTGAGTGGCTCGGGCTAGCTCCTCACATTGAGGAAGACGTCGCTTCTTCTTCAATTAGCCAAGACAGTATGGGGCATGCAGCAATGTTCTACAAGCTTCTAGAAGATTTGGGAGTGGGAGAAGCGGATGATCTGGCTCATTTGCGACCGGCACATGAAAGAAGAAACAGCATTTTGACTGAGCGAGTAAACGGTGATGGCTATTATATGGAGACGCCCCAGTATGATTGGGCATATCAAGTTGTAAGAAGTTATTTTTACACACAAGCAAAAAAAATGAAAGTCGATTCTTTATGCCAAAGCTCGTATAGACCACTTGCTGAAGCGGCAGTAAAAGTGAAAATGGAACTTTATTATCACAGGTTACATTGGGAAACTTGGTTTAAGCAATTATTGAGTTCTACCGATGTTGCAAAAAAGAAAATGAATGATGCAATTGCTCTCGTTATGAATGACTTTGGAGATGTATTCTCTTTTGGAAATCAAGAACTAGCAATTGAAAAATATAAATTGATAGACAATGAGGAAAAGTTGAAAGAAAACTGGATAGCAAGCATCGAACCAGTGTTTGTTGCTCTACAAATGGATCTACCGACGATTCCTGAAAAACCAACGAATAATGGACGGAATGGCGAGCATACAGAAGATTTGGATGAAGCACTGCTTACACTTTCAGAAGTTTACAAGTTAGATCCGGCGGCTACCTGGTAACTGAAAAAGGAAAGAGGCGATCTTAATGACTACAACTTTAGAATTAACAACGGAGCGTGTATTAGAAGTGCTCATGACAGTGAAAGATCCTGAAATTGACTCAGTTAGCATTATTGACCTTGGTATGGTTGAAGAAGTCACGACTGAAGGAAATAACGTAAAAGTAGTTCTACTTCCGACGTTTTTAGGATGCCCGGCTCTCGACATTATTAAAAAAAACACGGCAAATGCTATAAAACAACTTCCTGAAGTGGAAGAAGTCGAAGTAGAAATCGTCTTTCATCCACCTTGGACGTCAGACCGTATTACAGAAGAAGGGCATGTGAATCTGCGAGCGTTCGGAATAGCTCCACCACCCCGCCATTTTGAAGAAGATGGTTCATGGCATGTTGATTGCGCATATTGTGGATCTACATATGTGACAATGGAAAATATTTTTGGGCCGACTGCGTGCAGAAGTATTTTGTATTGTAAGAGCTGTAAAAACGTATTTGAGGCAATGAAACCTGTTTCGACACTAATGTAAAGTGAGGAGAATAATAAATGGCTAAACTAATTGCGTTATACAAACACCCTGAAAATAAAGAGGAATTTGATGAACATTACTTCAATGTTCATGCACCAATTACAGCGAAAATTCCTGGACTGCGTGAAATGAAGGTAACTAAAGTAACTGGATCTCCAATGGGTGGCGAAGGAAAATACTACCTAACATGCGAGATGTACTATGACAATTTAGAAGCATTACAGCAAGGCTTACGTTCACCTGAAGGGAAAGCATCTGGTAAGGACTTAATGGGGTTTGCAGGTAATCTTGTCACATTAATGATTGGTGAGGATGCATAATGACCAGTTTCGAATTCATTGAAACTTCAATAGAGGGAAACGACATTGCGGTCATTTGTCTGAATCGGCCCCGTCAGTTAAATTCATTGAATCGGAAACTGATTAGTGAAGTAGTCATTGCGATGGAAGAATTTGATCGTGACGATACTGTAAGAATCATCGTGTTGACTGGAAAAGGACGCGCATTTTCAGCTGGAGCTGACATTGATGAGATGGCTAATGATAATCCAATCAGCCTTGAGCTTTTGAATCAATTTGCCGATTGGGACCGCTTAGCTCTCATTAAAAAGCCAATCATCGGTGCAGTAAAAGGCTTCGTAATGGGCGGAGGGTTCGAACTTGCCCTTTGCTGTGATCTATTAATCTCAGCAAGCGGCACAGAATTTTCATTTCCAGAGGTTGGCCTTGGCGTCATGCCAGGTGCAGGAGGTACACAGAGGTTGACGAAACTTGCTGGTCGTACGAAAGCACTGGAATGGCTATGGACAGGGGAGCGGATTTCTGCGGAAACGGCTCTGAAACACGGAGTCATCAACAAAATCGTTGCCCCTGAACTATTAATGGAAGAAACGTTGAAATTTGCAAAACGGCTTGCTAAACAGCCGCCACTATCGGTACGCCTCATTAAAGATTCGGTAAATAAAGCAGTGGACTCTCCTTTAAATGAAGGAATGCAATATGAACGGAAAAATTTCTATCTACTATTCGCTTCACAGGATCAAAAAGAAGGTATGAACGCATTTGTTGAAAAAAGAAAACCAGATTTTCAGGGTAAGTAAGGAGGTAGCTCAATGTTTGAGACAATTCGTTATGAAGTTGAAAATGGAATTGCATGGCTCTATTTAAATAGGCCAGACAAACTGAATGCATTTATCGCACAGATGAACCGAGAAGTGAAAAATGCAGTCAAAGCCGCTTCCAATGATGACGCAGTTCGTTGTATTGTCATAACGGGTGAAGGACGGGCATTTTGTTCCGGACAGGATTTATCAGAAGTCGATGAAAACATGGACCATGGTCAAGTGCTAAGAGACCATTATGGTCCGATGGTTAATCAAATTAGACAATGTGAAAAACCGATTATTGCAGCTGTAAATGGAGTTGCAGCTGGAGCCGGATTTAGCCTCGCACTTGCGTGTGACTTCAGACTTATTTCGGAACGTGCAAGTTTTTTGAACGCTTTTGTACATGTCGGTCTTATTCCTGATTCTGGTAATCTCTATTATTTGACACAACTTGTAGGACATTCCAAAGCGTTGGAACTAGCCGTTTTAGGAGAAAAAGTACCAGCCGATAAGGCAGTAGAAATGGGTCTTGCGAATCGACTTATTTCATCTGAAACATGGGAAGAAGATATAACCACATTTGCAGCGCATCTTGCCGCTCTGCCAACAAAAGCAATAGGCTTGATAAAACGATCCTTGAAAGCAGTTACGGAATTATCTTTTGAAGATTATCTTGAACAAGAAGCACAAGGGCAGCGTATAGCTGGTTTAACAACTGATCATCGTGAAGGTGTTACTGCATTTATGGAAAAACGCAAACCTGTTTATACAGGACAATAGGAGGAATAAACCAATGACGACAATTCAAGAAGGAAAAATAGAGCAAGAATCAATGAAACGTGACTTTTACAAACTTTTCATTAACGGTGAACAAGTCGAAAGTAGCAATGGCGAACGCACAAAAATTTACAATCCTGCGACGGGTGAACTTCTTGCGGAAGTAGCAAAAGCAACACAAGAAGATGCTGAAAGAGCTGTTCAAGCTGCCAGAGATTCATTTGATAATGGAAAATGGAAAATAACGCCTTCAGGACGTCGTGCACGTGTACTCAACAAAATTGCAGCAATTATGGGCTCACGCTTTAATGAGCTGGTAGAACTTGAAATTTTAAATACAGGTAAATCACTTGCAGCTGCTAAAGGGCAGATTTCACAAGCAATTGAAGACTTTGAATTTTACGCGGGCGCAATTGTTGGACACGGTGGCTCTGTAAACAACGTACCTGGTCAATTCCATAACTACACAGAAAAAGAACCACTAGGTGTATGTGCGCAAATTATTCCGTGGAACTATCCACTAATGATGGCTGCTTGGAAAATTGCTCCGGCGATTGCAGCAGGTTGCTCGGTTGTTATTAAACCGGCGTCACTAACGCCGCTTACAGCTATTATTCTTGGGGAAATTTGTTTCGAAGCAGGCGTTCCAGCCGGCGTTGTTAACATTTTACCAGGATCTGGTTCTGAAATTGGTAACTACTTGGTAGAACATGATTTAGTGAATAAAGTTGCGTTCACGGGTTCTACACCAATCGGAAAAGACATTATGGCAAGAGCAGCAGGAACTGTAAAACGCGTAACACTAGAACTTGGTGGGAAATCCCCAAGCCTTGTTTTTGAAGATGCAGACATTGAGGCGGCTGTTGATGGTTCACTCTATGGTGCGTTCAATAACACAGGTCAATCTTGTGATGCACGTACGCGTATCTATATTCATGAAAATGTGTACGATGAGTTCGTTGAGAAGTTTATTGCTAAAACAGAAAAACTATCAATTGGAGATCCATTTGATAAAGGAACACATATGGGCGCGGTTATCGATCAAGGACAATTGGACACAGTGAAAATGTATGTTCAATCTGCGATTGATGAAGGTGCGGAAATCCTTACTGGTGGGAAAGAATTGAAACCAGAAGGCTTTGAAAACGGGTATTGGTATGCGCCGACAATTATTGGAAACGTAACACAAGAAATGAAGGTTGTGCGTGAAGAAATCTTCGGTCCAGTTGTTGTAGTATCGAAGTTTAAAAATGAAAAAGAGGCAATTGCATTAGCGAATGACTCAGAATTTGGTCTAGCATCTTCTATTTGGTCAACAAATGATGCAACTACAACACGTGTTGCAAACCAAATTCAAGCGGGAATCGTTATGATTAATACGCCATTCTCTGCATTCCCAGGTACACCATTCGGTGGCTATAAACAATCCGGATTTGGCCGTGAACTATCAGTCGGATCGCTTGATCTTTACACTGAAACGAAAAGCATCATGTCTTACTTTGGCAGCCGTCCAGTAAATCCATTCGGACTATAATTGAAAAGCGCAAGGCGCAGTTTAGCCGCGACAGGCATAAGTCAATCCAGCGACGTGGCGCACTTTGCCACATAGCTTGATTGCTTATGACCCGAGCGGCTTGCGCCTGGAGCTAGACAAGAAAAGCGCAGGGCGCAGTTTAGCCGCGACAGGCATAAGTCAAAAGGAAGGCAGTCTAAGATCGCGACGTCCTGTCGCAACGACTGCATACCTGCCTCCTTGCAGGCACGGCGTGGCGCACTTTGCCACATAGCTGGATTGTTTATGGCCCGAGCGGCTTGCGCCCGGAGCTAGACATTGTTCCATATTGAAAAATTATAATGATCTATTAAAAAATGACGGACAGGGATGTGTTATCTCTTGTCCGTATTCTTTCATCATAAAAAGGAGGGTACTGATGATTAATCGTATAGTTGTTGTCGGTTCCGGCGTGATGGGTAGAGGGATTGCCTATGTTGGAGCACTTGGTGGGTATTCAGTTACGATTGTTGATATTAACGAGACTGCACTACAAAATGCAAAGAATGAAATTGAAGTTATTTTTGAAAAAGGACTTAAGTATGGAAAAATCTCAGCGGATACAGCTGAAAAGGCGCGCCAAAATTTAAACTATGAAAACAATCTTGCAAAAGTTGCAGGAAACGCGGATTTAATTATTGAAGCCGTACCTGAACTAGCATCGATTAAAAAACAAGTGTTTGAAGAAATAGAAGAACACGCTTCAAAAGAGTGTTATTTTGCAACGAATACATCGACGATGAGTCCGACAGAAATTGCTTCTTTCGGTAAACGTCCAGAAAAAACAATCGCTATGCACTTTTTCAATCCTGTACATAAAATGCCACTTGTTGAAATTGTTCGTGGTTTGGAAACAAGTGATGAAACGGCGGATGTAATTAGACAAGTAGCCGTGAATATGGGCAAAGAAACTGTTGTTATTAATGAATTTCCAGGATTCGTCACAAGCCGAATTAGTGCACTTGTTGGCAACGAAGCATTTTACATGCTACAAGAAGGGCTTGGAACACCAGAAGAAATTGATAAAGCAATTAAGCTTGGTTTAAATTACCCCATGGGACCATTTGAACTCGTGGATTTGGTTGGACTTGATGCGCGTCTGAATAACCTGAAATATTTACACGAAAAGCTTGGAGAGAAGTACCGTCCCGCGCCTCTATTGGAGCAATATGTAAAAGCGGGCCGCCTTGGTCGAAAAAGTGGTAAAGGCGTATACGACTATACAATTGTAGAAGAGGTGGTTACGAAATGAGAGAAGTAGTCATAGTAGATGCTGTCCGTACACCCATCGGTAGATATAATGGCGCGTTGAAAGACGTACGTCCGGATGATTTGGGAGCGGTTGTTATTAAGGCACTAGTCGAACGGAATCCCAACCTGCCGACAGAGAAAATTGAAGAAGTTATATTCGGAAACGCTAATCAAGCTGGGGAAGATAACCGTAATGTAGCTCGAATGTCCGGCTTGTTAGCGGGTCTTCCTGTCGAAGTGGCGGGCACGACGATTAACCGTCTTTGTGGTTCAGGGCTTGATGCTGTCATTTTCGCTGCAAGAGCAATCGCGGTTGGAGATGGCGATATTTACATTGCCGGCGGAACAGAAAGCATGACGCGTGCACCCCTTGTCATGTCAAAACCTGATAAAGCATTTCCACGTGGCAATATGGAATTACAAGATACAACAATCGGTTGGCGCTTTACGAATAATAAGCTGAAAGAAATGTATGGCGTAGATTCAATGCCGCAGACAGCTGAAAACGTCGCACAACGATATGCGATAACGCGAGAAAATCAGGATTTATTTGCTTATGAAAGCCAACAACGTGCGAAAAGAGCAATGGAAGAAAATCGTTTCGCTGAAGAAATTGTTCCGGTTGTCTATAAAGATCGGAAAGGTAACGAAATCACTGTGGATCGGGATGAACATCCAAGGGCGGACACGACACTTGAAAAGCTTGGTAAACTGAAACCGATATTTGAAGGTGGTACCGTTACAGCAGGCAACGCTTCGGGTGTCAATGACGGTGCGTCTGCTTTGCTTCTTATGAGTGCTGAGAAAGCGAAAGAACTAAACCTTAAGCCGCTAGCTAAATATGTTATTGGAGCAACAGCGGGACTTGAACCTGCCGTAATGGGTCTTGGTCCGATATATGCTTCAAGAAAAGCATTGGAACGAGCAGGGCTGACAACAAATGATATTGGACTTGTTGAATTAAATGAGGCTTTTGCTTCTCAATCGCTTGAGTGTATACGCCAGTTAGAACTAGATGATAAAAAAGTAAACGTCAATGGTGGCGCAATCGCATTTGGACATCCATTAGGTGCTAGTGGGGCCAGAATTCTTACTACACTTTTATATGAAATGAAAAAACAGGACGTTAAATATGGACTAGCAACGATGTGTATCGGGGTAGGCCAGGGAATTGCGGCAATTATTGAGAATGTAACGGAATAATTAGTTGAAAATAGCTGTCCTTCAAGGGCCGGTGCTCTTCTTGAAAAGGAAAGGATGAGCCGCGGCAGGAGTTGGACAGTTTTTTTACACTAGGAAATGATAAAATCTCGTACTGTGGATAACCTGCGGAAGGTGATCTTTCACGTCTAGACTCCAGCGCCTAAGGGCTCGGATCATAAGTCATACCGGCTTGCGAGGCAAAGAACGCCTCTTCGCCGGTCTGTCTTATGCCTGTCGCCCTTGACCAGGCGCTTGTGCTTTTGTTTATTATAAAGGAGATGGAAAAATGTCAACTATTTTATATAAAAAAGAAAACAATATTGCATATGTGACTGTTAACCGTGAAGAAGCATTGAATTGCTTTAATTACGAAACGCTACATCAGCTTCAAGAGGTAACGGATTCTATTTCGTTAGATCAAGAGGTGAAAGTGGTTATTTTTACTGGAGCAGGTGAAAAATCATTTAGTGCAGGCGCTGATTTGAAAGAACGTAAGACACTAAATGAAACAGAGGTTAGGAGAAACGTCAAAGCAATTAGAGATGCGTTCAACAGCATTGCGAGTCTGCCACAGCCGACAATTGCTGCAGTGAACGGCTATGCATTTGGCGGCGGTTTTGAGTTGATGTTATCATGTGACTTTTCAATAGCGGTCGAGGGTGTGAAAATGGGGCTGACTGAAACGAGCTGGGCCATTATTCCAGGTGCTGGCGGGACGCAACGCCTTCCAAGACTTGTAGGAGAAATGAAGGCGAAAGAGTTAATCTTCACTGCAAGAAGAATCACTGCAGAAGAAGCTCTAGGGCTCGGTATTGTTTTGAGAGTTGTGAATAAGGAAGAACTTCTTGCAGCTTGTGAACAACTAGCTTACGATATGATGAAAAATGGTCCGGTTGCAATTAGGCAAGCGAAGTATGCAATTACACAAGGGATGAACACGGATTTGCAGACGGGACTTGCAATTGAATCGAAAGCCTACGAATTAATAATCCCGACCGAAGATCGAACGGAAGCTCTCCTTGCATTCAGTGAAAAAAGAAGTCCGCTATTTTTGGGTAAATAAGTTTTCTTTTATTGATAAAACGATATAATGGGAATAGGAAAAATCATGATACATTTTTATGTTCGAATAAGAAAGAGTGAGGTTAATTGGCGAATGCACAATCAATGATTTTTACAATATATGGAGATTATATTCGTCATTACGGAAATAATATCTGGATTGGTAGCCTGATTAGATTACTGAAAGAGTTTGGACATAATGAACAATCCGTTCGTGTTGCCGTTTCCAGAATGATGAAGCAAGGGTGGCTTAATTCGGAAAAAAAGGGGAATAAAAGCTATTATTTCTTGACATCTCGTGGAGAAATACGAATTGAAGAGGCAGCTGCCCGAATATTTAAATTGATGCCACACGAGTGGGATGGTAAATGGCGTATATTGATGTACGCGATTCCGGAAGAAAAAAGACAGATTCGTGATGAACTGCGTAAGGAACTTTTATGGAGTGGACTAGGGAGCTTTTCAAATGGTTGCTGGATTACACCGAATGACCTTGGGGTAGAAGTAAGACTACTCATTGATAAATATAACATCCAAGCTTACGTGGATTTATTCCTATCCGAATATAAAGGACCGCAAGCAGACAGAGCGCTTGTTGAAAAAAGCTGGCCACTTTCAGAAATTGAAGGGAAGTATCAGGAATTCATTTCGACGTACAGCAATAAGTATATTGTTCATCAAAGCCTAATAAATAATGGGCAAATGACGAATGCAGAGTGCTTCGTAGAGAGAACAAACCTTGTCCATGAATATCGTAAGTTCCTTTTTATAGATCCTGGACTACCGAAAGAGTTGCTTCCGGAAATATGGAACGGTAATCATGCCGCTCATTTGTTTGAACAATATTATAAGCTATTGGCCCAATCGGCTAACCAATTTTTCGAAGATGTATTTCAAGAAGATAATGACATGCGCAGGAAAGATAAATCTTATGATGCAGATGACCACCCGCTCATTATTGACTAATAACTATCGACAATTATTTTCATAAAAAAACTGGGTGCCTAAAGGCTACCCAGTTTTTTTAATCATTTTCACTGTTTTTGAAAATCTCTCGGTATTCATAGCCTTTTTGAACATATGAATCAATCGACAGTTGAATAATTTCGAAATCTTTTTCGTTCAATTCCCTTACTACTTTCCCGGGTGAACCGACAACCAGTGAGCGCGGAGGAATTTTCTTTCCGGGTGGGATTAATGTGTTCGCGCCAATAATACACTCTTCACCAATTTCGGCATGGTCTAGAATTGTAGATCCCATGCCAATTATTGACCGTTTTCCAACTTTGCAGCCATGCAGGATTACATTATGTCCAACGGTCACTTCATCATCTATAAGGACTGGAGCGCCCTCATATAAATGGATTGTTGAATTGTCCTGGATGCTACATCTATTGCCTATTGTAATAGACCCTTCATCCCCTCGTAGGACTGTATTAAACCAAATGGTAGATTCTAGCCCAATCTGAACTTCCCCGATAACTTTAGCACCTGGTGCGACGAAAACTGTTGGATCGAGAACTGGTTTTTTCCCTTTATACGTAATTATCATAAAAATTACCCCCATTTTTTAAAGTATCATAATTGTTTTTTAACTCCATATACTATAACATATTTACATAGGAGTGGATGAAAAATGATATACGTTTGTGAAATGCTTCAGATTGATTTTCCGATTATTCAAGGTGGAATGGGCAACATTAGTAATGCACAACTGACGGCAGCAGTTTCAGAGGCTGGGGGTCTAGGTACAATAGGATGCGGAACAATGACTCCGGAAGAAGTAGAAGATATAATAGTTGAAACAAAAAAACTAACGGATAAAAACTTCGCAATCAATATCGCAATCAGTGTTTCACCATACGTAAAAGAACTTATTAACCTTGTTACCAAATATAATATTGCTGTTGTTTCGCTGTCGGCGGGAAATCCAGCGCCCTATATTTCAGAACTACATGAACGGGGTGTGATAGTCATTGCGCTCGTAGCTTCAGTGAAGCATGCCCAAAAAGCGGAAGCGGCCGGGGCAGATATATTAGTGGCAGAGGGGTTTGAAGCAGCTGGCATCAACTCAACTTTGGAGCTGACGACATTCACGCTAATACCGCAAATAGTGAAAAGTGTTAAAGTACCGGTAATTGCTGCGGGTGGAATCGGTGATGGCAAAGGATTGGCAGCTGCGCTAATGTTAGGCGCAAGTGGTGTGCAGATTGGTACGCGTTTAATCGCGACGAAGGAGGCGCCATTCCATGACACGTACAAGCAGAGCCTTGTGAAAGCAAGTGATACAGAAACGTTACTTATTGGACGTAGTGTTGGAAGGTTGAGGCGGATTTTAAAGACACCTTATGCTATGAAACTTAATAGCTTGGAAAGAGCAGGAATGACAATTGAACAATATGGTGAAATGACATCGGAAAAACAACATGTTAAAGGTGCAATTGAAGGCGATATGGAAAATGGTTTTATCAATAGCGGTCAAATTGCCGGATTGATCGAAAACATTCCGACTGTTAAAGATTTACTAAATAGTATGATGGAAGAAGCGGAAAATAGAATGAATAAATCACTAGGTGAATTCGGAAAAATACAAAGAAATAAAAATGATTAGGCAAGTAATGCAATACCTAATCGACCGGGTTAACACCAACCCGCGTCATGGAGAAAAATGAATTTGTTTAGTTGAGGTTACGAACCAGGTAATCCTACTAGAATATCGGAAGCTTAGCAGCTATTAATATGTAAGTACAACATGCACTGACGGGAATAGCTGTCGGTGTTTTTATATTCATGAAATAGAGGGGGGAGATGGACTAGACAATTAAAAGCTCCGAGAATGGCTTACCGTAATTCGTTAAAGTATGTGGTTAGAGTAATGCATGTTTTGAAAAGATTTTTACATATTATACACATTGAATAAACGAAAACTGAATATAAAAAAACTAATAGACCATGCAAAATCAATGAGAATTTGTTCCGACAGATTAAGTTGTCTAAAATAGATAGAAAATTACCTATCCGAGAGACGAGTATCTCATGTGAATAACAAGTGTTAACTATTTTGATGAAATCGTTGTTTAGCTCTAACTTATCAGAATGAGCCTTTAACAGGTATTATTCACTAAAATATGAACGAAATTAATATAGGCATTTTGAATGAGTCGAAGATAGAAGTCATATATTTGAATTAAATTATGTTAAAATTATAAGCAGAGTGATTTTATCCGCTCCAGAATTTTCTGGGTAGAAACAATCACATCTTTTTTTGTCTCAGGTGAATCAACAGAATCTTGATGTCCTCGTAGCATGCGAACTGTCTTTCCCCGATAAGACATACAGTCCAATCCTATCTAACATTCCCTGTGACAAAGAGAACTACAAATGAATACTGAAAGGACTTGATTGAATGCGATCTGATATTTCCGCAGATCTAGATTTAGAAGAAAAAGACTTAAGCCCCAAAGAAGAAAAAACTGGTGACTATACATTTGACCGAGTCCCACGTGAAGAACGTAAAATGGGATGGCTAAGTATCACCAATATCACATTCGGCATCGCAACTGCCATATTCTATTTCCAGACGGGAAGCGTCCTGGCACTGAAATTTGGAGCGGCCAATGCGATCATCTCGGCAATCTACGCTATTATTGTCGCAGGAATCCTTGGAAGCATCATCGTTTATTTGTCGGCAAAATCCGGTATGAATGTCAACTTATTATCCCGCGGAGGATTCGGTTACATCGGGGCCTCGTTAACCTCATTAATCTACGCATCGAATTTTATCATGTATTGTGCATTTGAAGGCATGATTCTAGTCGCTGCGGTCCATGCATATTTCCCCGCCATCCCTGTATGGCTCTTAATTGTCGTCTTTGGTTCATTGGTCATTCCATTAAACTGGTTCGGCATTAAACAATTGGACAAACTACAGAAATGGTCATTGCCCATTTTTTTCATCTTTCTGATTGCAGCGATTGTCGTTGCGTCCAACTACCCGTCGCAATACGCGGGCAATTTTTGGACCTATATTCCTGAAGGCGTCCAAATCGGCGGAGCCGCATTGCTGTTATGTATAGGAATGCAGCACGGCATAATGGGGCTAACCGCGTTAATTGCCTCGGATTACGCGCGTTTCCTGAAACCAAAAGATTTAAAAATCGGTTCAATCGCCATCGGTTTTATTCCGCAAATATTTTGTTTTGGCGTGATGGGCGGCCTCGGTATTTGGTTCGGTGTCACACTTGGCGAAGCAAACCCGGGTGTTTACATCGTTGTCCTGTTAGGGCTCGGCGGTGTGCTGTTTACAGTGCTCACACAAATTCGCATCAACATTACCAATATTTACAGCAGCTCGCTGTCCCTGTCGAACTTTTTTGAAAACATGTTCGGCTTTAAACCTGGGCGTCGCTTTTGGGTCGTGGTGGCTGCAGTTGCTGCAATGATCCTGATGCTCGGCGGTATTGTCGACCATCTCGGTATGGCAATGACTTTCCAAGGCGTCGCATTAATGAGTTGGGCGTCGATTCTAGTAACAGATGCACTGATTCTTAAGAAATGGCTTAAAATCGGACCAGGTTATTATGAATCAAGACAGAAAAATTTGTATAAATGGAATCCGGTAGGTGTTGTAGCGTTGACCGTGCCTACTATACTGGGGACGATTGCGGCACTCGGCTATATGGGCACATTCCTCCAAAGTACGGCAGCGTTTTTCGCAGCATTTTTGGCGGCTATTCTGACCGTCATCCTGGGAATAGCGACAAAAGGCCGTTATTATATGAAGAGAGAAGTGCATGATATTCCGAAAGAGGATTGGATTGCCTGAGAAAACATAATGAGTTCCACCAATGAATTGCCGCACCTGTAAGCTTTGCGCTCCGGGTGCGTTTTTTTGTTTATGACCATTTTCTTAAATATTGGTTTTTTTACTATTTACTCAAATTTTCCGTTAAAACCATATAAGGTATATGCTAAAGGGACAAGTGAGCTTGAAAATCGGTATAATTCTATTTCCCGCGTGATTTTATTATACAAAATTCTTTTTGTGTGCTGTTATCGATTTCAACTTTTCCATTCTCTCGTTTTAGGGAGTGCTGAATACCATTTAAAAGATAAAATTTTTGATGGACTTGCATCCCGTTGGCCAAGTGCATTTGCTACATAACAAGCCTCTATCCAATCACACCTCAAAATCAACTCCGTAAATGTTTGAAATACCGTTCATCATACCCAAGTCGTTCCGATGCTTCATTTCCTGCCTCCATGACTTTTTTTGCAATTTGATTGATTTTATGGTCTGTCATTCGTTGGATGGGACCGACTACAGCAACGGCACTCACAATCTGGCCAGTATAGTCACGGATTGGGGCTGCAACTGATCTCGTTCCCTCGGTTAGCTCCTCTGTACTGACTGCAAATCCCTGCTGGCGAATCGTTTCAAGCTCGTTTCGTAATTGAGCGGGATTCGTAAGTGTATTATTCATATGGGCAACCAGTCCTTCTTCAATCACTTTTTCTACAATGTTGGATTCACTAAAAGCAAGTAGGACCTTACCTGAACTTGTACAATAAGATGGATTTCTTCTGCCAAGATGAGTCAAGATGCGAACAGGATGATTGCACTCTTCCTTATGAATATAAATCGTTTCAAGTTCATCTAATATGGCTAAATGCGCTGTTTCACCCGTATCATTAACTAATTTGGACAGAACAGGTGTGGCCTCCTTATGAATCTCTAAATCATTTGTGATAATTCCACCTAAGGTGAGAACGGATAACCCTAAACGGTAAGCATTGGTCTTCTCGTCTTTTGTTACGAAACCTTCACTTGCTAGCGTTGAAAGTAGTCTGCTTACGGTACTTTTACCTAAACCTAAGGATTTGGAAAGCTCGTTAACTCTCTTCGTAGGTTCAAAGGTTGAAAAACTTTTGAGTATACGTAGTGCATTTCTGACGGAAGTTAGAATTTGTGGACTTCCTTTATTTTCTGACATGACTTTTTTACCCTCCAATATTTTTGTTCCGTATAAAGGAACGGTATAATTCGTAATTATATCAGCGAAAGATGCTTTATGTATACATATACTCTAAGTAAATTAAATAACTGATCGGTTATATTTTTATTTGTTGTATTGGAACGCCGACGTTTATATATTTTGATATTACCCCTATAGTTAGGTCAAGTTGATAAAAAGTTCTGATTTTGAACGTTTATTAACTATATATTTATGAAAAAATAAGGAGGAATTTATCATGCAAACAACAATAACAAAGGTGAAAGTAAGTCCAATCGATTGCTTCCACTATATTAATGGAAAGTATTTGCAATCAGTCAATGGTAAAACATTTGAAAATATTAACCCAGCAACTGAAGAGGTGTTAGGAATTGTTGCAGAAGGTGGAAAAGAAGAAGTAGATCATGCAGTCGGTATCGCGAGAAGGGTTATTAAAGGAGATTGGGGAAACATGCCATTAAGTCAGCGCTCCGCTATCATTCGCAAAATAGGAGATTTGATCTTAGAAAGAAAAGAGGAATTAGCAATACTCGAGTCCTTGGATACAGGAAAGCCATTATGGCTTTCGAAAAAAGTGGATATTGAACGTGCAGCGTACAATTTCCATTTCTTTGCTAACTATATGACAACAGTAGGAACGGAGGCATACCAACAAGATAATATAGCCTTGCATTTCGCGATATGATACGACCAGTTGACGGAATTGTACCGGAGACTGGTCGTTTAGTTTCAATTTTTAGACCTTTGCCAAAGATATAATGTTTACCAACAGGTTGTTTTAGACGGTGTAGCTCACGTTTTTGATACTATAGCATCCAACTTGTACACTTAAAGGAACTAGAGAAAATAATCTACTAGTAAAAGCTTTATAGTTAACAAAAAGCAATAGGAAAAGGTAGGATAACTTCAAGGCCTCACCAATTCCTATGCCGAGGGAAAAATAAAAATGACTATCCAATTGTATATCGATTGGATAGTCATTTTTACGTTGATATAAAACCATTTACAAGTGTTTCATGTCAAAAATGTATCGTTAGCATTCCAATGGGTCAGTCGCCCGATGTAAGCCATTTTTCTTTGAAATCGATTGCAGGGAGTGGGGGGCTGAAGTAATAGCCTTGAGCGTAATCACAGCCAATCTCATTTAAGAATTGATATTCTTCTTGTCCTTCTACACCTTCAGCTATGACTTTCAAATCGAGTTCTTTTGCTACGGCTATAATCGTTTTTACAATGGCTTTGCTCTCATCGTCTCGATTCATTCCAATAACAAATGACTTATCGATTTTCAATGAATCAAGTGGATATTTATTCAAATAGCCGAGTGATGAGTATCCTGTTCCAAAGTCATCCATTGATAGACTTATACCAAGTTCTTTTAAGGCATCTAACTTTTCACTCATCGCCTCTGCATACATCGCAATACTTTCAGTAATCTCTAACACGATATAGGTCGCATCAAGTGCATTGTTCTCAATTGTGGTTTTCACTTTCTCTAGAAAATTTGGATCGATTAATTGTCTGACAGATACATTAATACCTACTCTTAATGGCTTATATGCTTCCTTTTGCCAACGAGCACTTTGTTCAATTGCTGTATTCAGTACCCAGTGGCCTATTGGAATAATCATTCCTGTTTCTTCCGCAATTGAAATAAATTCATCCGGTGTAACTTGTCCAAGTGTTTTGTTATTCCAGCTTATAAGAGATTCCATTCCCATGATTTCATTTGTTTTCAGATTCATAATAGGCTGGTAATAAAGTTCGAATTCTTCATTTTCTAAAGCGGTTCTTAATTGTTTTTCAATCATCATTTTTCTGTAAAAATCATGATGCATTTCCGATGTAAACAATTGATAGTTATTTTTCCCTCTATCTTTCACGTAGTACATTGCGGTATCTGCATGTTTTATTAATGTATTAGCGTCATCCCCATCATTTGGAAAGAGGCTAATTCCAATGCTTGGAGTAATATGGTAATTGCTACCGTCGATTAAAAAGCTGTTTCTGAATTCTCCCAATAATTCCTTGGCAAAGTCTTCACTATCTTTCGCCTTATAATGAGGAAGTAAAATGGTGAATTCGTCGCCGCCAATACGATAAAACCCTGCAGAATTATGTTTTTTCTTGATTAAGTTTTCAATACGTCTTGATACTTCTATTAATAAGAGATCACCGACGTCATGTCCAAGTGTGTCATTGATGTATTTAAATCGATCCAAATCGAGAAACATTATTGCATTCTGACTTGTCTCGGTTTTAGCTTTTTCTAAAAGGTTAGTTAAGTTCTCATTAAACATTCTTCGATTCGGTAATCCTGTTAAAGCATCATGATTTGCTTGGAGCTTGATCGTATCTTCATATTTTATTCGTTCCGTAATGTCTGTAGATACAGCAAGTAGCACTGAACTATCATTGGTATCTATTGGTATTTTAACAGTTTGTAACCAGATGGTATCTCCTGAATTGGCTGTTACGGCTTCTTCTCTAATGAAGAGTTTTTCCGAATGTTTGTGCATATTCTTTTCTTGATTGACGTTTTGTTTCACTACACGTGTATCATGATGTATGTCATAGTCTGTTTTCCCAATCATATCTTGAATTCTCATGCCCATTAACTGTGCATATGATTGATTCACAAGTGTATATCGATCACTTTCGTCGAGAGCATAAATATAGTTTGGGTTTAAATCTATGACTTGGAATAGAAACTTCTTTTGATCAGATAGCTTCTTATTCATATTGTTTACTAATTCAAGATACATTCGGCTCGTAAGAATTAATAAGGAAATAGCAAAGACCAAGATCGCAATCGAACTTGGGTACAATCTTGTCGAAGGGAACATATTTAAAATGCCTATTGCGTATGCAATTGACGTAAAGATATTAAAATAAACTAAAAATGAACGCACGCTCTTATCTTGAACATGTAAACTAATCAAAAAACAGGTAATCATACTAACTATAAAAAGAAGAACATTTGCATTGTAAAACCATGACAGCTCTCCGTAAACAGGGAAGTAAAATATATTAGAACCAAATTTTAAAAGCTCTAATTCACGAATCCCTTTAACACTCCATCCGCTTATGTAAACTAGAAAGGATAAGCCATAGAATAATAAGACGGTAATACCATTTACAAAAAAACGCCACTTTTTTTTCAAGTCATCTGATAGCATCTCTTGAACAATTGTATACCCAACATAGAAAAGCGTAGGCGTTATCATGATAGAGCCAAATCGAAAGAGTTTGAAAAAGAATTCAATAGTCTCTTTTTTGAACAAATCATACGAATATAAGAATGCAACATCTAATTGCCAGAATGAGGCTAAGAGGAGAAATATAAAAATGATTTTTGATAGATTATTATTTTTGAATAAAACAAGTATCGTAATTCCAATACATAAGGGGATACAAGTTAACAAAATTAAAAAAAGAAAAAACATATAATGAGCCTCCTATGCATGTGTCAATAATAGACAAGCATTATTCCCGCTACTCCCATGGGTAGTTATACATACGGACTCTACAGCTTGATATCTAGTTTGATAAACAATCGGTACGTCTTCAAATCCATTCCCAGTTGTTTTAATTGTAGGGGGGATAAATCCATATTCCATTGAAAGCAGCGATGAAATGATTTGCATTGCTCCCATTGCACCAAATGTATGTCCAATCATACCTTTTATTGAAGTGATTGGAACGTCCGTACCAAAGGTTTCCTTAAGGATAAATCGTTCTATCTGATCATTGGTTTTTATACCAAGTGCCTGACTGTTCACATAACTTGGTTTAGTATTTCCAACGGCTTCTTGAAAAACTTCTAGCAGATGTCTACCAGTTACATCTGAGCTTAATAGTTTTTGTCCTTCATTTCTTGAAATGACACGTTCAATTTTACCGTATATTTTTTGTCCGCGCGCTTGTGCAGATTGTCTCCGCTCTAGAACGATGACACCTGCCCCTTCGGCTAAAACAAAACCGCGATGTTTCGTTGAAAATGGGACTCCAGCTTGATCAATAGTCGGCTCAGTCGAGAGGGATCTTATCTTTTTAAAGCCATTGATCGTCCATTGGCCTAAAGGGGCATCTGTTCCTCCTACTATACAAGCATCTACAGTCCCGTTCTCAAGTAGGAGTTTTCCCATCAAAACTGCGTCAATACTGGCAGTACATCCTGTTGTTAATGTGAAGGTAGGTCCGCGCGTTCCTAACGCTTCAGCAACAGAAACAGAAAGAGTATGTGTATCAACAATTGAAATCCCATGAATAGGGAAGGTTTTCAATTCAAAACCCGCAGTAGCGTATTGTTCAATTTCAAGAATTGCGCCAGCAGCTGTACCTAAAATTACTGCAACACGCTGTGGCTTAAAATAATCTGAATTCGCCATTTTAGAAGCATCCATTGCAGCAGCAATTGCCATTCTTACAGAACGCGGATATCGTTTATGGTTTTTCCCATTTATCTCTAGAAAACTGTCCTCTATTAAACCCGCAACGATAATAGTATGAGGCTGATTATCATTTTTTAAAATGCTCTGTGTACAGATACCTTTATCTAATACCTTTAAAAAGCTGTTTTTATCATAAACACCAGGAGCTTTAATGCCATAACCTGTTATTACGATATCGTCCAATTACATCACCTACAAATTTCGACTTTATGTTATTATATACGACAAAATAAGATGAAGTCTATATTCAAGAAATCTTGAGACCTGTTATGGTAATTCAAATATTTCATCATTAAATTTTAACATGTACACTGGATACTTACGTATTATTTGTGTGATATATTTTTAAAAAGCCGAATGATTTCACTATGAGTGGAATTGGATTTTTCTATTTTGAAAACCCTGAAGAAGTGCTGCAATGAAACGAAATTAAAATAAAGTTAAAACCAAACAGCTTTCTTTTTCTGAGGCGGTAGGTTGAATAGAAGTCGATTAATGGTTGAAAGTATTGGAGATTTTTTTATAATACAAGTAAGTTTGATTTATAAACGTATTCGAAATATTTATTTTAATTTTAGATGGTTTTTTACAAGAAGTGGGAACGGAATTCTACTAAAGGGTCAAGTTAATTCAATAAGAACCTTTCCACCTGTTTAATTGTGTGCCAGCTCATGTTATAATGAGGAGCTTAGGATATTTAATGCTTTTACTCACAATTGAACGGATGCTAAAGAAGCCTCCGCCTACCGATAAAATATGGAGGTGTAAGAAAATGATTAAACGATGGACAATCGCTAAAATTAAGGAATTTGTTGAGAACAATTCGGAGAGTAAATTATTAACGACGGAATATCATGGTTTTTCTCAAAAATTACTATTTAAATGTGCATGTGGTAGCAACTTTGAGAAAACATTTACGAAATTTAATAATAATAACCAACGTAAATGTGACGTATGCCAACCGCCAAAAGCATCACGCGACGCATAGCGGTTAAATGAAGTGCTGATTTCTATTAAAGAGAAATTGGCGCTATTTTTATTTCATTGGAGATATATGATGGATGATGAGTTCGTGGATGAAATAATTAGTTATTGACGCCAATTCGCCAATTCCTTTTTTAAAGGCTTTAGCAAATCTTCACTAACAAAAAGGATAAATTAATACTGCTAGATCACCTCTGTATAATGACGTGAAATAAAAATGACCGCTTGGTTTGTGAACACCAAGCGGTCGATGGAATAATAGGTGGGGAGGACTTGCTAACTGTCAATAATGGCACGTCTCGTATTAAAATTTTGCTCAATAACTGCTAGTTCAATTAAGACATGGACTGATTATTACAAATCAGAAATCATACCGCCGTCTACGACAAATTGTGCTCCTGTAGAATAACTAGAATCGTCTGAAGCTAAGTAGATGACTAAGTTTGATACTTCTTCTGTTTTTGCCCTTCTTCTTAAAGGAATGTCTTGTTCAAGTTTTTTAATGAATTCAGCGACATCGCCCTGTTCCGCCATTGGAGATTCAATAACGCCAGGGTGTACTGAGTTTACTCGGATATTGAATTGACCAAGCTCTGCAGCAGCACCTTTTGTCATACCGGTCACTGCATGTTTTGATGCACTATAAGCGATTGCGGTCGGTGCACTAACCAAACCGTCAACGGATGAAATATTTACAATCGAACCGCCTTTTGCTCTTTTCATAGATGGTACTACTGTTTTCATACCTAGGAATACACCTAATTCATCAATTTCAAATGTTTTTCTAAAATCTTCCTCAGTCAGATCTTCTAAAAGTTTGAAAATACCAATTCCGGCATTATTGACTAATACTGTAATAGGTCCAAATACTTCTTCTGTTTTTTCTACAACTTCTTTCCAGTTTTCACCATTTGAAACATTAAGTTTCAATGCAATTGCATTTTCTCCTACTTCATCAGCCAACTTTTGAGCAGCCTCTAGATTAATATCTGTGATAACAACTTTTGCACCTTCCTCTACGAACTTGCGTACATGCGTAGCACCCATCCCTTGAGCGGCACCTGTAATGATTGCGACTTTGTTTTGTAATTTCATGTATAAACTCCTCCCTTATTATATTATTCCGAATTAATAGACTTATCATTTTTCATTTTAGTGTCATTTATATTTCATGTCAAATTATAAGTTTTAATGCGGTTGACATCGAATGGTGTAAATAAAAAGGGTTATTGAAATTAGCTCATATTGTTGTAACGAAATTTAATCAATAATTGAAATTGAATAGTGATAGAAGGAAATGAATGAAACACATCGACACTAATCATCAGAATTGGATAAAGGGAAACTAGAAGGTTTGAGTCCAGTGTACAAGAGAATTCTAGCCAAAGAGGCTGAGACGAGGGGATTAACTAATTGAGCGTTTTGATTTGAAAGCTAAGTCCTTAAAATTATTTACTTAAATCAGAAAAGTGAACCATAGTCATGCATAATCCAAGTTACAATGCATATAATAAAGTTGAACAACTGCCTTGAATAAGTTTTATTCAATGGAAGGCAGATGGTTATCAGGTGCCTCAAATGATAACCTATAGTTAGAAAAAGGGTGACGATTAGGCACCGTGAAAAATTGATACACTATCCGGACTTAGGGTGCCGGAAGTTCGCTAGCAACTTAAAACCTAATCATTATATTCAAGAAAAGGGAGGAAGTATTTATACTTTCCTCTCTTTTTTGAGTGCGCCCAGCATGGGCGTAGTCTATAGGGTGCAAGTCCCGAACTGTGAAGGCAGAAGTAACAGTTAGCTTAACGCAAGGGTGTCCAT
>NZ_JBXCJD010000018.1:0-53374 GCF_056786515.1 Sporosarcina sp. Y838
ACTTTGCGTCATCAATCTTAATTGAACCGCCGTATACCGAACGGTACGTACGGTGGTGTGAGAGGTCGGGAGTTAATCACTCCCTCCTACTCGATTTAGATCAAACCGTTCTAACTGTTCGAACAGTCCTTCTTTTAGTAAAATGTCCCGTTCATGCTTACCGAACAGGTCAAAATGAGGGTAGTCTTTGCGCATATCAATCCATTCCGGCTTCAAACCATATTGTTTTCCCCATTCAACAAGTTTGTCCATATCTGCACAGCCTGCCTTTGTTACTGTTTTGCATCCCGGAAAGCGTTCATCGAGCCAGTAATGGGTTAAAAACGCCATTTCTCCTTCTCTGACTGCTTTTTTCCAAGCCTGTAGTTCGGCTCGTCTAATTCCAAATGCCATTAGTCTTTGCACCGCTTAATTTCTGTATATAAAGCATCCCACTCTGGAGCGATTTTCTTTAAGGAAACTGGACGGAATGATTCTTTTTTCACGACGACATGTTCGGATTTTGCTGTTGCTGAAATTGTTCCGTCTTCATGAAGGATTTCATAGCCGTAGGTTGTACGCAATCTTCCGTGTAACTCTACCCACGTCCGTACAGTCGCTTTTTGACCGTATTTCATCGCAGCCTTATATTGAATGGATAAGTCTGTCACTGGCGATAAGAAGCCATCCGCCTCGAGTTGTGCGTATGTATAGCCCAAGTCCTCGATCAGTTTCGTGCGTCCAATTTCCATCCATACTAAATAGTTCGCATGATAGACGATTCCCATCTGATCCGTCTCGGCATATCTGATTTCAATTTCTTTTTCACTGATAAACATTACCATCACCTCACTACCTATTATACAAAAGCAAGTCTGAAAAAGCTGTCCCGAGATTGCAACAATTTTACAACAAAAAAAGGTGCCCGAATAAATCGGACACCTTCCTATTTATTGAAATTAGTTCGCCTTCATTTTATCACGAAGAACCATTTGTAGGATTCCGCCGTGACGGTAGTAATCAACTTCAACATCCGAGTCGAAACGTGCTAGTACGTCGAATTCTTTGACAGAACCATTTTTCGCTGTTGCTGTCACTTTCAGAATATCGCGTGGTTTAACGCCTTCAGCGATGTTAACACTGATTTCCTCTTCGCCAGTAAGACCAAGTGTTTCAGCACTTTCGCCTTTCATGAATTGAAGTGGTAGAACACCCATCATAACAAGGTTTGAACGGTGAATACGTTCGTAGCTTTCAGCGATAACTGTGCGGATACCTAGAAGTGAAGTACCTTTTGCAGCCCAGTCACGTGAAGAACCCATTCCGTAGTCTTTACCTGTGATGATAGCAAGTCCTGTGCCTTCTTCTTGATACTTCATAGCAGCATCATAAATTGGCATAATTTCTTTTGTAGGCCAGTAAGTCGTAAATCCGCCTTCTGTTCCTTTTGCAATCTGGTTACGAATACGGATGTTAGCGAATGTACCACGCATCATCACTTCATGGTTACCACGGCGTGAACCGTAAGAGTTGAAGAAACGAGGGCTTACGCCATTTTCAATCAAGTATTTACCAGCTGGCGTATCTTTACCGATTGCGCCCGCAGGAGAAATGTGATCCGTCGTAATTGAATCGCCAAATTTACCAATGACACGAAGCCCTGAAAGTGCTTGAATGTCAGCTGGCTCTGTTGCCAGACCTTCAAAGAACGGTGGATTTTGGATGTAAGTTGAGTTTTCATCAAAATCATATAGTGAATCATCAGTTGTTTCAATTGCATTCCACGCTTCGTTCTCAGTGAATACACGCGCATATTCTTTACGGAACAATTCAGGCGTAACTGTTGCTTTAACAACTGCTTGAATTTCTTCCGTAGTTGGCCAAATATCTTTGAAAAAGACATCAAAGCCGTCTTTGTCTTTACCAATTGGCTCTTTTTCGAAGTCGATATCGACTGTTCCAGCAAGTGCATAAGCAACAACAAGTGGCGGTGAAGCCAAGTAGTTTGCTTTCACAAGTGGGTGAATACGTCCTTCAAAGTTACGGTTACCAGAAAGCACGGAAGACATTAGCATATCGTTGCCCATGACCGCTTTTTCAATTTCAGGCAGAAGTGGCCCAGAGTTACCAATACATGTTGTACAACCGTACCCAACAGTATTAAATCCAATTTGATCCAAGAATACATTTAGACCTGAATCTTCCAGGTAGCCTGTAACGACTTTTGAACCTGGTGCAAGTGATGTTTTCACATAAGCAGGAGGTGTAAGCCCTTTTTCAACTGCTTTTTTCGCAACAAGTCCAGCACCTAACATAACATATGGGTTAGAAGTGTTTGTACATGAAGTGATTGCTGCGATTGCAAGGTCGCCGGTTTTGATTTCGACAGAACGTCCGTCTGCGAATTCGATAGTAGCTGTTTTCTTCAACTCTTTTGGTGATAGACCAAAACCTTGGTTCCCTTCAGGTGCAACAACTGCTTCGTTGAATGAGCTTTGCATTTCTGTAAGAGGAATCAAATCTTGTGGACGTTTCGGTCCAGCAAGGTTAGCAGCAATACCAGAAAGGTCGATTTCTACAACATCAGTGTAAGTAGGTTCTTCATTCTCTACAGTGAAGAACATATCATTCTCTACTAGGTATTGTTTAACTACTGCAATGTCGCTCTCTTCACGGCCTGTTAAGCGCATATAATCTAGTGCTTCTTCGTCTACTGGGAAGAATCCACACGTTGCACCGTATTCAGGTGCCATGTTTGCAATTGTTGCACGGTCTGCAAGTGGTAAGTGTGCAACGCCAGGTCCGAAGAACTCGACGAATTTACCAACTACACCGTGTTCACGAAGTGTTTGTGTCACTTTAAGTGCAAGGTCGGTTGCTGTTGTTCCGTTTGGAAGTTGACCAACAAGTTTTACACCAATAACTTCTGGAATCGGGAAGTATGAAGGCTGTCCAAGCATGCCTGCTTCAGCTTCAATACCACCGACACCCCATCCTAGAACACCTATGCCGTTGATCATCGTCGTGTGAGAGTCTGTTCCAACAAGTGTGTCTGGGTATGTTTCGAATGTACCATCTTCGTTTTCAACTGCATGAACAACGTTTGCCAAGTACTCAAGGTTAACTTGGTGGACAATACCTGTTGCTGGTGGGACTGCACGGTAGTTATCGTAAGCTTTTTGTGCCCAGCTTAAAAATTGGTAACGTTCTGCGTTGCGTTCAAATTCAAGCTCCATGTTTAAGTTAAGTGCTTCTGCCGTTCCGTAACGGTCAACTTGCACGGAGTGGTCAATAACAAGGTCAACTGGAATTTCAGGGTTGATTTTGTTAGGGTCACCGCCCATAGCTGCCATTGCTGAACGAAGTGATGCAAGGTCAACGACAACAGGTACACCTGTAAAGTCTTGAAGAATAACACGTGACGGTTTGAAAGGTACTTCTGCATCAGCGTCTGCATCTTTCCCCCATTTCGCCAAGTTTTCAACATGATTGTCTTTGATGACATATCCGTCGTGTTGACGCAGGACGGATTCAAGTAATACTTTAATCGAGTAAGGTAGATTGGAAACTTTAGCGATGCCGGCTTCTTCGAGTGCAGCAAGACGATAATAGTTATACGTCTTTCCATTCAGGTCGAATGATGTTCGGCTGTTATGCAAATTGCTTTTTGCCATTGTTGAATTCCTCCTTTTATCTTAAAAAACTGCTGAAAAGGCTGTAAATAAGCGTCTTTTCTCTACTTCATCATATAATACCTACACACATAAGTAAAATACATTAACTTTATAGTCTATCATAAGTTAATGTTATGACCCTTCTGTTCTTGCAAAAACGCTTCATACATGAAAATAGATTCTAGATTCCTCCCCATAAAAATATTGTATGGTTTGTTAAATCCTTCATTTCACCAAAGTGCAGACGCCCATGTATGCATGAAATTGACTGTTCGTGTCGATGCTAACTCTTCCTAACATACATACCCTATTTCAATCCTTTTGGAACTCTCTTTGCAAAAAAAATAGCTGGCTGCCGGTGTGCTAATATATAGGTCCCCCAGGTAACACTACGTCATTTTAAAAACACGCTTTATGCTATTGTTCTACATTAATCCTCAAAAATTCTCAAAAAGATTGGTAATTTATTTCTTCTTGATGTTTAGGGTATTGTAATAAAGGTTATTACAAATACTGTAGAGGTAATCATAAATCACTAAAAAGGAGATGGACAGTTATGAGTTTCATTTGGTTTTTAATTATTGGTGGTATCATCGGTTGGTTAGCAGGTATGATTTTAGGGAAAGATATCCCAGGCGGAATCATTGGTAATATTATTGCCGGAATCGTCGGCGCATGGATTGGTGGAATGCTTCTAGGGGAATGGGGTCCAAGGGTTTCTGACTTCTATATTGTTCCAGCCATCATCGGAGCACTTATCCTTGTATTCATTGTGAGCCTAATCATGAAATCAATGCGTAAAGCTTCTTAAATCTAAGAAATAGACACTAAAAAGATGGACCCCATTCGTGGCGGTCCATCTTTTTATTCACTTTTTTCCATTTCAATTCGCTGGGCTTCAAATTCATCAAAGAACCAAAGAACATCTTCGACGTATTTGTCACTACGGTTATAGTTGAAAATTGCTTTTTCAAATTCCCCATCCGCTGCTCCACTCTTTGATAAGTAGTTAGCGGCACTATAAATTGCATCTTCCAAATCATATGGGTCGGCAATGCCATCATTATTTGCGTCAACGCCATATCCACCATATTTTTTTATCACAACTGGATTAATTTTATCTTTTTCAGGAATTTCTCCCTTTCCAAGGTCTCCACATCCCGGGTAAGTCCAACCGACGAACGTACAAGGCATAAACTGCATATGTCCTTCAGCACCGACGGGTGACAGTAATGGATCCATCGTAGAAAACTTCGTTTCAATCCTATGGTGCGCTGCAAGTAACGTCCAGGGAATACCGTAAACTTCTGCTGCTTCTTTGTAAACTGGTATGTACTCTCCCGGTATTTCGTTAGCCGTGCGACGGTCTTGCATATCCAGCAATGCGCTAGCGGACTTCTTTATGATATCCGGATTTTTCAGACCTGTCCAAATGATAGCTGTTAACGTGAAGACTGTAACAGCTATAGGGACAAGTAAGATAATAAACATTGCTTTCGCCTTCAAAGATATTCTTTTGTTTTTTCGCTTCTTCATCTCTTCACACCTTTAGTTACAGCCTTGCATTATCGAATTATGCACCTGCTTTATTTAGTGCTTTTATGTCTTTGACGATTTGATCGAATGGCACTTCTGTCATTCCGTTATATGATTTCACAACTTCCCCTTGTTGATTGACGAGGGAAAAAGTAACTGCGTGCATTACCTGGTTCGAATCCGGAATATCTGCAACAAGCGTTTTGAATGATTTTGCTGCGAAGTCAGTGATTTCCTCTTGTTTATAGCCCGTCAGCATTTCCCATCTACTCTGATCTCGGACATCATACGCATCAACGTATTCTTGCATAGCTTCTGGAGTATCAACTGCAGGATCAATACTGAATGATACAATCTTATAGTCATCAACGCCTTCATCCCCAAGTTGGTTATCAAGCTCCGCCATGTTCATCATCATCGGTGGGCAGGCACTCGTACATTCGGTGAAAACGAATTGTGCTATCCAAACATTCCCTTTCAAATCATCCAATGAAACCTGTTCATTTTGTTGGTTCGTAAATTTAAAAGGTGCAACTTTATAATTGTGATCTTCCTTGAAACCACCACCGGAACACGCACTCAAAATCACCATGACTAGTAACATATAAATCAACAATAACTTTTTACTCATTTTATATCCTCCATTATTTATTGATACGTTTATCATATCGGAAGTAGAGGGTTCAAACAAGCATGTGATGTTTGAACCCTCGTCGAACCCATGACGGTTTTGTGAAGTTAACTTCATCGTTGACGACCAGAAGTTTCGATTCGAATCGGAGCAAGGGATAATGCTTGTCATCTTTAGTAATTCATTCATCGACATATACTAGTCCTCTTGCATTTTATATTCGATTTTTACCAGGTCAATCACCTCCTTTCATCCGAAATAGAAGAAAGGAATACATTGTCCGTGTGTTTTTTCACGGATGCTCTTATAATGGTAAATAGAACGGAAGAGGTGAAGATTGTTGCAACAAGACTTATTTATGTGGTTCATCATTTTCTGGTGCGTTGTTCTCATTGGACTTTTCGGTATCGGCGGTTTCTTCATGTTCCGAAAGTTTTTAAAAGTGTTTCCGAAAGCTGATGGCAAGTCCACACTCGACTGGGAAGAACATTACGTGGAGAGCTCTCTTCACCTGTGGAATGATAAAGCTAAACTTTTGCTGAATGAGCTAGTCGTCCCAGTACCGGAATTATTCCGGCCGGTAGCGAAACAAAAAATCGCAGGAAAAATCGGTGAAATTGCACTTGAGGAAAATGCAAAAGCAATTGATACCGATCTAATTATCCGTGGATATATACAAGCGACACCGAAACGTGACCATAAGTTCCTGCGCAAGAAATTGGCTGAAATGAAGTTCGATCTAACTCAGTACGAACATCTATTTTAATCGAATAAAAACGCTAGGCGTTAGAGCCTAGACGGCAAAAAGGTGTCCGCATTTAACTGCGGACACCTTTTATTTGTTTATATTTAGTCAGCATACCTATCCGCCATGGAACAATCATTCCAAATGCTAGAATCCAGAACATTCCGCCCAGTTCACCTACGTCAATGGTACTGCTAAGAAGCAGTTTCCCAACAAGTCGGATAATGAGCAACCCTAGCAGAATAAATAGGAAGGTTTTGGATCGCTTCATATAAATATCGTCATCTCTACGTTCAAAATGCGTTGTCTTTATTAGGATAATCGAGAATAGTAGCCCAACAAAGATGGCCTCGAATATTTGAGGTAACGACACTCTGAATTCCTCGAATATGAACATCAGTGCACCCGTTGACATAAAAAGGGGTGGCAAGATGATTTTCATCGGCGTTACAGGTCTTTTCGCCGCTTTCGTTCTGACAATCAGCGCCATTGTCCCCATGAATAGTGCAAGTATGGTTGAACCGGTTATGAGATAAACCGAGGGTACCTTTGTAAAAACGGTTTCAATTAATTCGTTCATTGTATTTCCTCCAACCGACGCTTCAGTTATTCCATCCATTCATTGAATGAACTGATTTGCTTGTTCAACTTAAAAACCTTGGAAGTCGCCAAATATTGGGCTTAATATGCTTGTTAAATATGTCAATCCATCGAAGAACAACAAAATTCCGAAAGCAATCATGATGATGCCTCCAATTTTCATTATTAGGCCACTGCGTTTTCGAATCCATCCAAGACGTGTGACAAAGAACGATAAGACAAAGAAAGGTATTGCAAAACCTAACACATACATTAACATATAAATGACGCCCGACCCCGGATTTGTCGCAGCAAGTCCCATGATTACTCCAATTATTGGTCCCGAACATGGTGTCCAGCCAGCAGCAAATGCAAGCCCTATCACTGTGCTTCCTAAGTAACCCGAAGGACGGTTTTTAAATTGCAATCTCTTTTCTCCCATAAGGAATTTGGGTGTAAATATACCAGCAATCATCAATCCAAACAAGACCATAAAGATTGCTCCAACTTGTCTTAGTATTTGTTGGTTTTCTTGGAAAAATGTCCCGACAAGCGATGTAGCAAAACCAAGTACAACAAAAATTATCGAAAATCCGATTAAAAAGAATAGTGTATGTAGCATGCCGTTTCTGTTCATACGTTTCGAATCCGATTTTAAATCATCTAGTGACATGCCCGTAATATATGATATGAATGCTGGATATAACGGTAATGTACACGGTGATATGAAACTTAAAAAACCAGCGCCGAAAGCGAGAAATAAATTTATGTCTGTTCCCACATTATTCTCTCCCCTTCATTTTTCTTTCTTAATCTTATCAAAAATAACATTAAACTTCGCCTATTCTGTCTGTGAACAGTTTATGACTTTTAAAGGGTCGTTTGTCTACATTCTATATTCTATGCGAAAAAAAGCTTGCAACGCCAGTAAAAGGCGTATGCAAGCTTGATTTTTTCAGATAACATCTTCCAAAATATTATTTTGAAGAAGATACATTTTATGGTATAGACCTTTTTGTCCTAGTAATTCTTGGTGTGTTCCGCGCTCTATAATTTCCCCCTTATGAAGGACGAGAATCAGTTCAGCATCTTGAATAGTACTGAGTCTGTGGGCAATAGCAATTGTTGTACGTCCTTTCCTCATCTTTTCAAGACTTGTCTGTATTGCCACTTCTGTTTCTGTATCAATGTTGGCAGTCGCCTCATCGAGAACAAGGATTTTGGGATTCGTTGCTATTGTCCGCGCAAATGCGACGAGCTGGCGCTGCCCACTTGAATACGTAGAACCGCGTTCCGTCACTTTTTGCGAGTACTTTTCAGGAAGTTTTTCAATGAACTCATTGGCTTGGACAAATTCTGCAGCGGCTCTAACATCCTCTGATGTCATATTTTTATTATGCAAACGGATATTACTTTTGATATCTCCATAGAAAAGGAACGGATCTTGCAAGACAAGACCTGTCTTCTTCCGTAGTTCTTCTTTTGGAAATTCTTTCAATGAAACATCATCGATATAAATATCACCACGTTCATATTCATAAAAACGCATCAGTAAGTTGATAATGGAGCTTTTTCCGCTTCCAGTATGGCCAACGAGTGCAACGGTCTCTCCCGCATTCGCAGTGAATGAGATATTTTTTAATACATCAGTTTGTCCATCATATGAAAAAGATACATCACGGAATTCGATTTTACCATCTTGAATTACGGCTTGTTTACCATCGTTCTGTTCCGGTTCTATATCCGGATCATCCATTAATTTAAATACACGGGACGCCGCAACCATTGCTTGCTGAAAAATGGATAATCTTTGCATCACTTGTTGGACGGGCTGGAATAAACGACGAATCAATGTCGTAAATGCATATAAAACACCTACTTCAACAGGGCTTGCCAGTGATATAAATCCGAAATAACCGAGTACAAAGACGATTGCTCCTGCATACAGCAGATCGATTGCCGGACCGAGCAGGATGCCGTCAAATTTAATGTTACGCATTCCTGCACGGTAATGTTTTTCGTTGATGTCGTCAAACTCAATTTCTAGACGTTCTTCCTGCCTAAATGCTTGAATCATCCCCATGCCGGATAATGATTCGGCTATTTTAGCATTCAGCTGACTCAACCGTTCACGGATGTCTTGATAGAAATCCGCACTATATCTCCTATAAATGACGATGACCGTTAAGAAGAGTGGCAACAATAACAGGGATATTAGTGCAAGCTTTGCATCAAGTGAAAATAGTGCAATGTAAACGCCGAGAAGCACAAAAATGGCTTGTAAAAACGTAACAATGACACTGACGAACATTTCTTTGATGGCTTCCGTGTCATTTGTTACACGCGAAACAATACTTCCAGCAGGCGTTTTATCAAAATAACGCATTCCAAGGCTTTGCACTTTTGAAAACACATCGATTCGCATCTGCTGAATAATTTTTAACGCAATATCTTGGAATCGAATCAGTTGGAAATAGGACACGACGACCATAAACACTTGGATACCTATATAAACTAGCGCAATGTTCATTATTTCTGTTCTTGGGAAGTTCATCGTCGCTAAATGATTATCGATAAATCTTTGGATTATCAAAGGTCCGACTATACTGCCAGTGACTGTCAAAACGAGTAGGATCAGCGCAAATATAATGCTCTTTTTATGAGGAATGATATATCTCAACAATCTCTTTAAAACAAACCATTGATCTTTTGCCGTTAGTTTCGGTTGTTTTTCTTCTGACATTATTCCTCACCCCCCTGTTCGACAAGTACTTCAAGTTGTTGCAAGTCATACATTTCTTTATATCTTCCAGCCAGATCGATTAATTCTTCGTGTGTTCCAGCTTCGACAATTGCTCCTTCATCCATGACGATAATTTTATGTGCATGTTGGATGGCACTTAGTCGATGTGAAGTAATAATTGTAGTTTCGTTCGTACGTGTTTGTTTGAGCGAGTATAAAATTGCTTCTTCCGTTTGGGCATCGACAGCTGATAAAGAATCATCCAAAAGTAGCAATTCCGGTTCCATAATTAATGCACGTGCAATGGAAACCCGTTGTTTTTGACCTCCAGACAGAGAGACCCCACGTTCTCCTACTATCGTTTCATACCCTTCTGTAAACCCTAAAATATCTTCATGGATATGCGCGAGTTGCGCAGCATGATGAATTCTATCGGGTGCTATTCTTGGATTTATGAAAGCAATATTTTCAGCAAGTGTCGTTGAGAAAAGGAAGTGGTCTTGCGGTACATAACCGATTGACTCTCTTAAACGTTGCTGTTTATATTGATTAATAGGTTTGTCTCCATATATGATGCTTCCTTTATACCCTTCAAACTCTCGTAACAGTAATTTCAGGATTGCCGTTTTACCTGATCCCGTTTTACCGACAATTCCCATTGTTTCACCCCGTTTTAATGTGAAGTGAACATTACGCAGAGCCGCCCGCTCATCACCTGGGAATTTAAACTCATCTATATCGAAATGCAAATCGCCTTCGGGTCTTCTATCAATTGCACCAGGCAAATCTTTAATTTCAGGCGATACAGATAATAGTTCTGTAATTCGGCTGTAAGATGCATTACCTCTCTCTACGATATTAAAGAGGAAGCCAAACGCAAGCATTGGCCAGACCAGAAGGCCGAGGTAGGCACTGAACGCTACCATGTCACCGATTGACATGTCCCCTGCAATGATAAATTTCGTTCCAAAATAGAAAGACAGAATGTATGAAATCGCGAATATACCCGTAATTGTCGGATCGAATAATGCATCCACTTTAGCGACACGCATATTTTTACTGACAACATCAGTAGACAATTTGGTGAAATCCTCAATATCTTCGTTTTTTTGTCCGAATGTCTTAATGACTTTGATACCCGATATACTTTCCTGTGTCTTGTCATTCAAATTTGAAAATGCTTCTTGGGAAAATCTGAATCGCTTACGTAGCAATCTACCATAATAGCTAGTCAGGAAGATCATGAATGGCAACGGAATGAGTGCAATTAGTGTCAGTTTCCAATGGATGGTGATTGCCATTGTTAAAATGACGAATCCGCCCGTCGCAATGGAATCGACCAGTGTCAAAATCCCCATACCCGCCGTTTGCTGCACGGCATTTACATCATTTGTTGCATGAGCCATTAGGTCTCCTACACGTCTTTTTTGGTAGAAGGATGGTGACATTCTTGTAAAATGATTGAACAATTTTTCACGCATCGTCCGCGACAACAATACAGCAGAACCAAAAATCATGACACGCCAATAATAGCGCGCTATGTACATGAGAATGCCGGAAATTGCTAGGATAACAAGCCATCTTGTGAGCCCGGCGGTTGTTAACGAACTCTCTGTAATGTCATCGACGATAATCCCAATAATCTTCGGTGGCAACAGTTGCAATATTGAGACGAAAACAAGCGCCGAAACCCCTAAAAGATATTGCTTCTTCCGCTGTTTGAAAAACCAGCCGAGCTGAACTAAAACCTTCACACTACTCCCCCTATTTTACTATAAAATTGAACCTTTGATTAGTTTAGCAAATGTCTGGACAATAAAAAAGGTCCGAGGTATAAATAATTCGAATTCGGAAATAGTTTCGTTGGTAAGATACGGATAAGCCATGCCATTTGCTCATATAATTACGAAGTATCGTCATTTGACTTTGAGGAGGAACTTAAATATGAGGACAGTAAATAACAAATTACTAGTATTACTACTTATACTACTAGGCACGGCAGTTTGTTCAGCCTGTTCGTACAATAGCGAAAAAGCGGTGCGTAATGGTGATGTTGTCAATATGCATGGACCTGTCTATAACTACCCCGTATTCGAAGCTTTTTTGGAAAGTATAGAGTCTAAGAAATCCGATGTAGTCCGTATTGCAAATTACTCACTTCAAGGAGACCCGACTTTATACAATCTGTCCTACAACGGCTCCTCGATTGCCTTAGAGATTAACCGTTCAAAAAATAAAAATAGAGGAAACAATCCTACTAAAACAAACATGACATGTACAAATCTAATTGAAAAGGATGGTCAGCAATTATTTGTCTACACGCTTACTGGATGCGATTCGTCTGACGAAAGTTTTACAATTTTAAGTGTAGCGAAAGAGCATGTGGACGAACATGAACACTAGGTATGGCTAATTAAGGTCGATTGTCTCGATGCCGACAATCGTATTCAGAGATATTTTTTGCAGCTTGGAGTTATCCTCTATATAAATAACTTGTAGCCGAGTATCCAACCTTTTCAAGATACCCGTCGTGTCAGTAAATGATCCATGTGGGGGTCATCGGGTATTTCAAATAGCTGCATACCAGTCCGCACGCCAAATTGTTTTTTAAATGGTGGAGATGCTGCAAGCACGATACCACCTTTCCGCTCTTTATTGCCGATGATGGCAATCGGCACTTCCATAACATCAAGCCCTTCGATTGCGGCAGCACAACTGGCGTAAAAGCTACGCATGTCGAGGCAGACAATTTTCCGATTTGGTAAATGTTCATACATATCAAACTCCCCCTACAAAGAACGTATGTTCTTATTTATATTATAGCCCTAACTGTAACTCATATACAATGGAATATTTATGCACGCACTTTGTTCCTTTCATTTTTCCCACAGCAAAAAAGCCGGCAGTTAGCCAGCTTTTAATAACATACATCGCTTTTCACTTAGGTATTCATAAAATTTTCGACCTGTGGATAAACTACTAAATGATATTCCACGTCCAGATTCCAGAACGGTGCATTTTCTCATTTTTTCATAAAGTACTTTCGGCCCAGTCTTTCGACAACTGACGGTGCAACAGCGTAAATTTTGCTAGTGATGCCCATATACCGAGGTAAATTCACATCACGGACAGATTTCCCCAATGTTTTAATCACCGCATCGGCAACAGCTTCCACCGTCAACAAATGTCTGCCGAGCGATGTACGGTAAGCACCTGTTTCATCCGCAAGTTCAAGAAAAGGTGTGTCAATCGGACCCGGATTAATAGTGGTGACCTGGATACCGTATGAAGCTACCTCCATACGAAGTGCATTCGTATAGCCAATAATCGCGTGTTTTGACGCAGCGTAAACGGATGCTTTCGGGGTAGCAACTTTCCCCGCCTGTGAACCAAGATAAATAAGATGGCCGCTCCGGCGCTCTCTCATGCCGGGCAATAAAAGCTTTGTCAGTTGCATCGGTGCGATGACATTGACGGTCATCATGTTTTGAATCGCTTCATCGGAAGTCTCATGTGCAAAACTGAACGTACCCATACCCGCTGAAAAAATGACAGCATCCGGAGATCCAATCTGCGTCATTAAATGTTCGATGTCTTCTTTTTTTGTTAAATCTGCCGGTATCACTTGTGCGCCTTCAAGTCGCAACTTCTCTAAAATGGCAAGTGATCTTCCCGTTGCCCATACTTCATATCCCTCTGCCAAAAGCCGCTTCGATAATGCATAACCGACACCGCTCGTAGCACCTGTAATCAAAACCATTTTACGCTTGCTCATATTGGAGAATTCCGTTTTCATCTCGTTTTTCATGAACAAGCCCCTTTTCAAAAAGGTAATCGGTTTGGCCAATTGTTTCTGATAGCGTAAGACCAAGCTCTTTTTCATAGACGGATGGGAATAACTCGCGCGTCAATTCGAAAATTGTACGTTGGCCTTTATCCATCATTGCAAGCACCTTCATCGCCCGTTCGTGCTGTCTTACGAAACGGCCTTCTATAAGCTCGTGAGCATTGCGCACTTCATCACCATGACCGGTATATATGATATCAACGGGTAAAGTAAGAATGCGTTTCAACGACTCGTTATACTGCAACAAAGAGCGTGGACGGCCATGCTCAGGATTAAGCGGCGGCTCGATAAGCGGATTTGAAGAAACTTTTTCAAGCACCAAATCTCCGCCAATCATTGTTCTATTCTCTTCATCCCACAATACGATATGGCTTTGCGCATGACCTGGTGTTTCCATAACCGTCCAGCCGGCATGCCCAGGCAGCGCATCTCCTTCAGCAAGCGTCATGTCGAGTGGACGTTCTCCCATAAGCGAGACAGACCTTTTCATCTTCTTAACCCAGCCAAGGTACTGTTCAGGTACGCCTTCTTCGATAAGTCGCTCTAGATAAAATGCATCATGATAGCGGAAGAAAGCTTCATCCCGTTTGAGCCATAAATCATTGTAGGTATGACCTAAAACTTTTGCGTTATCAAATGCGTCAATCCAACCAGCGTGATCTGGATGATGATGTGTCAAAATGACCTGTTCAATATCATTGAATGAGTAACCGGCTTCCTTGATGCCCTGTTTCAATGCTTCATATGCATCAGGGGTTTTCGGCCCCGCATCGACGAGTGACAGCGTATCTCCTTTTATAAGAAAAGCATTTACATCGCCTACTGCGAACGGTGTTGGAATAACAATCTTGTGTAACATATAAAAATCCCCTTTATTAGATGAATGAGTATTCAGTACAGTGTACCTTTTTTATGAGTGGACGTCATCTTTTGAATCTATCCTCTACCAAGATGGTAAAAATGCTATAATAACTTTATGTATTCTCGTGTTAATTTACTAAAGTATGAATGATTAGGAGGACGTATGTATGGGTTTATTCGGATTCTTCAAGAGTCAATTTATTGAAGTCATTGAATGGACGGATCAGAACGCAAATACAATGGTTTATCGTTTCCCTGTTCACAATAACGAAATAAAAATGGGTGCAGAATTAACCGTTCGGGAATCACAAGTCGCAATTTTCGTCAATGAAGGCGAAATTGCTGATGTATTTGGACCAGGACGTCATCTATTATACACACAAAACATGCCCATAATGACGAAATTGAAGTCATGGAAACATGGATTTAACTCCCCTTTTAAAGCGGAAGTATATTTTGTTAATACAAAACAATTTATCAATCAAAAATGGGGCACGTCGAATCCAATCATGATGCGTGATTCCGAATTTGGAGTCATTCGATTACGGGGATATGGTATTTACTCGTATAAGGTGTCCGACCCCGTTGTTTTCTTAAAAGAACTTTTTGGTACGAACGCATCCTATGATACGAGCAGCATTGAAGGACAGTTAAAAAAGATGGTGCTATCAGGACTTTCAGACCTCTTTGCAGAATCAAATATTGCTGCCCTTGACCTGGCGATGAACTACGACGAGCTTAGTGACAAAGGCAGAGAGAAAATGGAACAACGATTCAGTTCATTTGGATTTGAAATTACTTCATTATATATTGAAAACCTATCACTTCCTGAAGAAGTTGAAAAAGTGTTGGATCGAAAAACGTCCATGGGTGTCATAGGAGACATGAATCAGTATCAGCAATACCAAGCCGCAGAAGCCATCAGGGAAGCCGCGCGGAATGAAGGCGGCGGTTTAGCTGGTGCGGGTGCAGGAATTGGAGCAGGTGCCGCACTTGGAAGTGTTATGGCGAATGCCTTCCCGGCCAATCAACAGCAAAGAAGTTCCTCTAATACTACGCAAACAGAAAAGAAGACTTGTCAGCATTGTCAGACACTTATTAATAAGAATGCGAAGTTTTGCGGCGAATGCGGTAAATCCGTGCTTGCGCAACAAGTACCATGTACGAGTTGCAATGCACTCATAAATGAAGATGCAAAGTTTTGCGATGAATGTGGTACAAAGCAACTGACCGAAAAAACATGTGTAAAATGTGGCAAAGTAAATGGTCCAAATGCCAAGTTTTGTAGTGACTGTGGAGAAAACCTTTAACTCGAATGCAAAAGAGGTGTTCCTATGACGGACTTAACAAATAATAAAGATTTGGAATCGATCAAAACTAAACTGACGACGGTAAATAAATGTTCTTCCTGTGGAGGTAACACGTTATTTGAACCGAAAAGTGGAAATCTGAAATGTCCGTTTTGCGGAAGCGAAAAGGAAATCGACCAGTCTTGGGAAAATAGTTTTGAACACGACTTCTTAGAGGCATTAGAAAAAGAAATTCACAGCTGGGACGATGAAAAGCGTGTTTTTAAATGTGAAAACTGTGGTGCCGAAACACTTTTAGATAAAGATAAAGTGGCCGATTTCTGCTCATTTTGCGGGTCTTCTCATATTGCAATAAGTGAACACCATGCGGGCATGAAACCAGCATTGGTACTCCCCTTTAAAATCGCGAGAGATGATGCTGTTGAAAAATTCAAGATATGGCTGAAACAGAGATGTTTTGCTCCATCTAAGCTAGTGCAATCGTATAAAATGGATACCATTGCGGGAGCATACATCCCGTACTGGACTTTTGATGCCCAGACGGATTCTTCTTTTATCGTCCAGATTGGCACGTATTATTACGTAACGGAAATACGGACCGTATTTGAAGATGGCAAGTCCAAACAAGTATCTGAACAGGTAAGGAAAACCCAATGGCGTACGGAACACGGGCGCTACAGCGAATTCTTTGACGATGTTTTGGTGAAAGCATCACGTAATGTAGCAAGTGGCCTTATTGATAAGATTGAACCCTTTCAGTTAAATGGACTCCTCGACTATAAAACAGAATATTTATCCGGTTTTTTAGCAGAAAGGTACTCGATTCCATTGAAGGATGGCTGGAATGATGCAAAAAATAGTATTGACGCCGGTATTAAGAATGGAATACATGGACAAGTATATGGTGATGTTGTCAATATTGTAAGTGTTTCCACTAACTACGACAACATTACTTACAAACATATTCTATTACCTATTTGGATTTCTTCGTTCCAGTTCAACAATAAAATCTACCGCTTCCTCGTTAACGGACAAACCGGTAAAGTTAGTGGGCAATCGCCGATAAGCGCCGTAAAAGTATCGATTTCCGTCATAGTGATCTTAGCAATTATATTCATAATCTACTTGCTCTACACGATAAGCTAAATATTTTATTGCATAAAATGATAGTTGACTTTCTCCTGTCGGCATGCAATAATCGGACTAATTCAAGTACATATAGGCGTTGAAGAAGATAAGTAATTGCGGTAATGGAGAACAGAAAATGTGGTCACTGACTGAAAGCCACCCTCCCTCTCCCGCTTTGAACCTCCTTCCGAGCTGCTGTGGAAACACAGGCGTGCCTTTCGCGTTAAGAAAGAACGAGATGTACCGGTTTATAATCGGTAAATTTAGGTGGTACCGCGGAAACATGTGTTTTCGTCCTTATTTAGTAGGGGCGAGAGCGCATTTTTTTTGCGTCTGTCAAAGGAACTTATGCTGTTATTAACGGAATGAAAGAGGTAATTCAGATGAAAACGATTGTATTTATAGGAGCCGGATCGATGGCGGAAGCCGTTATTTCCGGTATTGTGGAGCAAGGTGCTGTAATACCTCAAAATGTTTACGTCATGAACAGGTCGGACGATGAAAGACTAATTTCACTGCACAATAAATATGGAATCTCGATTGTTAGCAAGGACAAAGAAGCGCTGAAAAATGCAGATCTCATTGTACTTGCGACAAAACCAAAAGACATCTACCAAGTGATGGCAGACACACTTCCCCATTTGGCTGAAAAGACAGCGGTTTTATCGGTCATTGCAGGTGTTTCAATACAAACAATCGAGACAGGTCTCGGTTTTAGACCAATCGCGCGCTCTATGCCCAATACATCTGCTACAATCGGAAAATCAGCCAGTGGTATCGCGTGGAATAGTGCGGTTAGCGATGCGTTAAAAATATATATACTCGGTCTTCTCAATTCAATTGGGATGGTGAGAGAAGTCGAAGAAGATGACCTACATGTAGTCACTGCTCTTTCCGGAAGCGGCCCGGCGTATGTCTATTATTTAGCGGAAGCACTTGAAGAAGCGGCAATCAGCAAGGGTCTTACAAAAGAAGTAGCACGTGCACTTATTATCCAGACTATTGAAGGAGCTGCGGCGATGTTGAAAGAAACAAGTGCGGAACCCGCGGAACTGCGCGAAAACGTGACAAGTCCAGGCGGCACAACGCAAGCAGGATTAGAAGCTTTGGAAAAAGGTCTATTTAAAGAAACGGTTGCGGACTGCATTAGTCAGGCGGAGAGGCGTTCGCGTGAGCTTGGAGCAATGTCTTGAAGTTACTCAATTTGTAATAAACAGTAGAACGTCAAACTCGAATAATAGGTCATTATTTAAAGTGACTATCATTCGAGTTATCGTTCAAGTAAACAAAACATGTATTCATTGAAATACGCACCATAACTCAATTTACCATCGTTATAGTAAGGAATAATGGTATCGTCAGCTTGGAGTTTACTAATTTCCCCCATCAGGCTCTCCCCCATATATAAAATGAATGTAACTATACTTCATACAATAGCCGCAACTAGTTCGGCAATTCTTATTTACTACGTTTATAATGAAAATCATCTCCATTTTCCGTCACACCAAAAACTTCATTTTCTATTGAATAAAAAATCGATGCGTTGCCTGCAGTTTCTATACGATTAAAGAACGTTTACGGGTAACTACTTTACTATTATTAGTTAGACGAGCAGTATGAAAGAAAGTTCAAATTACTACCAAAGCTGAAACGAATTAATAATAGAAAAGCACCAAACTCCTATTTTTCTCAAAACTTAAATCCTTTCAATTTCTAACTTTACATACATACACATAGAGGTTTTAACGTTAGTCTATTAAACCTCACCATAGAGTAGAAAGACCAATGTGATTTTTCTCTTTATCTTCATAATCACCTTATCAATTATTTTTCTAATTGAATTAGAGATTTAAATCTGTTCAAGACGGCTGAACTGTCTTAACATCTCGTCTTTGTTATACTAGTCGTGTTAATCATTTAGGAGGTATGTAAACATGGCAAAGTTATTTGAACCATTTAAATTACGTGACGTTGAATTTAAAAACCGTATCGTTATGTCGCCGATGTGCATGTATTCGAGCCATAACGAAGATGGAATGATTGAGGATTGGCATAAGACGCATTACACCACACGCGCTGTCGGTCAAGTTGGTCTTATCATTGTTGAAGCAACAGCAGTTCAACCTGAGGGACGTATTTCTGCGCAAGATCTAGGTATTTGGAGCGACAATCATATTGAAGGTTTGGGAGAAACAGTCCGTCTCATGCAGCAATACGGTACAAAAGTAGGAATCCAACTTGCACATGCTGGACGTAAAGCGACAGTTGACGGCGATATTTATGCTCCATCTGCAATTGCCTACAATGAAAAATATAAAACACCTGTCGAAATGACCGAAGACGATATTAAAACGACCATACAAGCATTCAAAGATGGCGCTTTACGCGCGAAAAAAGCTGGATTTGATGTTATCGAACTTCATGGTGCACATGGCTATCTCATTAATGAGTTCCTGTCACCCCTTTCCAATAAGCGCACAGATGAATATGGTGGATCGCTAGAAAACCGTTATCGCTTCTTGAAAGAAATTATTGATGAAGTACGTGCCGTTTGGGATGGTCCACTTATTGTTCGTATTTCTGCACATGATTATAGTGATGGTGGCATGACACCCGAAATATACGTGGAAATGGCGAAGTGGATGAAATTGCAAGGAGTGGATCTGATTGATGTCAGCTCTGGGGCGCTCGTACCAGCAGCGATTGATGTATTCCCTGGTTACCAAGTGAAGTTCTCTGAAACAATCAAAGAAGGTGCCGAAATATCAACAGGCGCGGTTGGTCTAATCACGACAGGAATCCAAGCAGAAGAAATATTGAAAAATGGACGAGCTGATTTGATCTTACTTGCCCGTGAATTATTACGGGATCCGTACTGGGCTTATACCGCGGCAAAAGAATTGGGCGAGGAAATTAAAGCACCAAAACAATATGAGCGCGGCTGGAAATTTTAACTAGTGAATAACCGAAAACCCGTAAAGGATCTTTAGACACAAAAAAAGATGGAAGAGCCCATTATGGTCATTCCATCATTTTTTTCCTGAAATTCCACTTACGAAAAACTACGTTTTAGTGAGCGTAGTAATACATGTGAAATGTTTCATACTTCATTGTGGAGAAATCAAAACATGATATGTTTCGGTTTCTTCCAAAAAAGAGCGATAATGGTGCCGATCAATAGGACAATCGTTGCAAAGTAGTAAGGATAGTTCAAGTTTATGTCAAATAGCACACCCCCGATTATCGGACCGAAAATATTACCTAGACTCGTGAAAGTAGAATTCATACCACCGACAAAGCCTTGTTCGTTACCCGCTATTTTTGATAAATAAGAAGTAACGGCTGGGCGTATTAAATCAAAGCCGACAAATAGAACGAATGTTGTTAGTAGAATGGAGAAATATGAACTGACATACGTCATTAATAACACAAGTATTGTTGAAACTGCTAAACTATAGCGAATTACATTGATTTCACCCATGTGTTTTACTAACCGATCAAACAATAAGACCTGCGCAACAGCCCCGACAATCCCGCTTCCTGTGATGACGATAGCGATGTCTTTTGGCGTGAAGCCAAATTTGTGGTCGACGAATAGGCTGAATAACGATTCGAAGGCTGCGAGGCCAAAGGACAAGACAAAGATTATTATAAACGCTATAAGATACATCGGTATGAAAATGCGACTTAACCCAGTCTTTTGCCCTGGCGTCGGTACTTCTTCATCTGCACGTTCAGGCTCTTTCAATAGAGCGATTGAAAGAATAGCTGCAAATACCCCTAATACACCTGCCGAATAGAAAGGGACCCGCGTGCCGATTTCGGCTAAAAAACCGCCTATCCCGGGTCCAATGATAAAGCCTGTACTTATGGCAGCTGACATATAACCGAGTGCTTTTGATCTGTTTGTACTCGTGGTAATATCTGCAATGAAGGCTGTCACCGCAGGCATGATGAACGCCGCACTGATTCCACCAAGCATGCGTGAAATGAAGAGGACTTCGATTGATTTTCCCATTCCGAATAAAAACTCCGAAAAGCCAAATATGAATAAGCCCACCACAATCATAATTTTTCGACCGTATTTATCAACCCATCGACCTGAGATTGGCGAGAAGATAAGCTGCGTAATCGCAAATGCCGCAACCATGTAGCCCACGACTGAACCGCTGATTTCCAGCTCATTCATTATCGTCGGTAATACTGGAATAACGAGTCCAATACCTAAAAAGGCAATAAATAAGTTCATTAATAGAATAGCTAATACGCCTTTTTTGTTTTTCATATAGTAAACTCCTCTAACTCTCGACTTGGTGAATTACGTCGAAATATACACAATACTGACTCTCTCACGAGTATAACATCATTCATATAATAATTATTATGATTTCTTAAGTTTATTGAAATTGCTCTGCTAAAACATTTAACGGAAATCTAAAGGGACGAAAGAGCCCGACTGACCCCTTCATATTTTTCATTATTCTATCCATTACGAATTAGTTTCATCAGGATTCTAATTTCACTCTCTAAAAACTTCCCCATCTCTCCACTCGAACCGAGAAAAGTCCTCAGCAATATATAGGTTTGGGAATATTGCCGTACCTTGTTTAAGCAGCTGTGCCACATCGCTTGCCATAAATCGCGCACTAATATGATTGGCGATAAGGGTTTTTGCTCCCGCTTCTTTTGCTGTTATAGCGGCATCACCAATCGTCGAATGACCATATTCTTTTGCCAGGTTTCCAGTTCCATTATCGAAAGTAGCTTCGTGAATTAAAATATCCGTATCTTGCGCTAGTTCAACGGCAGCGGCGCAATAGCTGGTATCTCCGAGAATGGCAACCGTAAATCCTTTTTGGGGGTCGCCAGTGACTTCTGAACTAGAAACGATTCGTCCATCATCCAATGTCACATCTTCTCCATCTTTTAGCTGCTTCAACTGCGGACCATTTGGAACTCCCGCTTCTTTCGCTTTTTCAATTAGTAATTTTCCTGGAAGTGGTTTTTGCTCAATTCTGTAACCAAAGCACGGAATAATATGTTGTAAGTTCTTTGTAGTAATACGATAGTTAGCATCTTCAAATACCAGACCTTCACTAACTTCATGGATGTGCAACTCGTAATTTAAATGGGTATTTGTAACGCGCAACGTTGTCTTGAGCCATTCGTTAAGTCCAGGTGGCCCGTATATATCAAGTTTTTCCTTACCCCCAAGAAACGAACGGGAGCCAATTAAACCGGGCAACCCAAATATATGATCACCGTGTAAATGCGTAATGAATATTTTGCTGATTTTTCTTGGTTTCAGAGAAGTATGTAAAATCTGATGCTGTGTCGCTTCCCCACAGTCAAAGAGCCAATAACCTTCTCCTTCAGCGGATAAATTCAATATGACTGCTGATGTATTACGCATTTTTGAAGGCATACCCGCGCCTGTTCCTAGAAATTGCAGTTCCATAATATATGTCCTCCTTTCATTTAAAGCCCCGTTTTACAGTTCCAGGACCAAACTTTTGTTCCAATTGTGATAATAATGTATCCATTGTCTCTTCTTTCGCATGTTTTTCATAGTTATAAATCGATAGTTGCTCATGCAGTTCATTCATTAGAATTACGTTTGTAACAGTAATTCCAAGAAGACGAACCGGCTCCCCGTCCCAATGTTTTATAAACAAATCAGTCGCCTCTTTGAAAATGTCCTGTTCTTTATAAAGAGGATTGAGGACAGTCCGGCTCCGTGTTTGATTATGCCAATCGGCTGTACGAATTTGAATCATAACTACCGTCCCAGCAAGTTGCCGATTGTCGAGGCGGACTGCAACTTTTTCCGCCAGCCATTTGAAAACTTTCAAACATTCGTCCAGGTCTGTTTCATCCACAGGCAATGTAGTTGAACTGCCTACACTTTTTCGTTCTTCAGCTGCTTCTGGGTCTACAGGCCGATCATCAATACCATTTGCACGATTGTGAAGACGGATTCCTTGCTTACCTAGGGAAGACTTGACAGTGAGTTCATCGATTTTCGCGAGATCGCCAATCGTATAAATACCTAGCGTATTCATTTTTTTCTCTGTACTCTCCCCAATTCCATGCATGTCAATAACGGGTAGAGGCCATAAAATCGATTCAATTTGTCGTTTCCTTAAAATCGTAACACCCATCGGCTTTTTCATATCCGATGCTGTCTTTGCTAAGAACTTATTCGGTGCAATACCAATTGAACAGGGTAGATCGAGCTCTTGTAATATACGCTGTTGCATGGACATAGCAATATTTACGGCATCAGTCAAACCACCGATTGCTGTAATGTCAATATACGCCTCATCTATGGACACCGGTTCGACAAGGTCCGTATACGTTCTTAGCAATTCAAAAACCGCAGAAGAAGCGGTTCGATATTTTTCAAAGTCAGGTGGAATTATTACGAGATCCGGGCAAAGCCTTTTCGCCTCACCGACAGTCATTGTCGTGTAAACACCGAACGCTCTCGCTTCGTAAGAGCACGTCACGAGAATGCCTCTCCTTGCTTTCGGATTACCAGCGACAGCGAGTGGTATTCCTTTCAACGAAGGGTCGTGCGCTTGTTCGACGGATGCGAAAAAACTATTCATATCAAGATGAAGAATAACTTTTGCCCGTGATGCACCAACCGTTTTCACGACACTTCCCCTCCTTTACTTTTAGTGTAATTATAATGCAAAAAACGGACAGAAGACACTGTCCGGTTTGCATACTACTCTTCTAGTGCCAATTGCGCTTCTACATAGTCACTGATTTTATCCATACCAGCCAGAGTTTTGGATAGAATCTCCGGATTGACAACAGTAATCATCCGGTTCTCCAAATTTGCAACTGACGTGAAGTAAGGTGTTCGTGAATAAGCCATGAGAGCCGAAGATGTCAAAGCACTTCCAGGGATATCAAGAATTTCTTTTGCATCCAGAACGAGTAACCCCATGAATAAACTGCCGGTCTGAACGACGACGACGCGGGCGTCCTCTCGTCCTTGTGCACTTTTTCCATATAAAATTTGTTCGAAGTCCAGAATCGGAACAAGTTCCCCTCGAATCCGCATAAGTCCCAGCATAAAGTTGGGTAGGTGAGGAATCGGATTCACATGCTCAAGTCGCTCGATAGACACGACCGCCTCAATGGAAATCGCATATTCTTCATTACCGCATTGAACGATGACAGCTTTCAAGTCACTCATGTGGTAAGCCCCCTCTATTATGCAGTCGCTGTTACACGTACGATTTCAAGCAATAGCTCTGTCAGTTTGTTCAATTCATCAACTGGCATGCGTTCATTTTTTGTATGAATTTCTTCATAACCGACGGATAATGTGACTGTGGGAATACCTGCACCGTTGAATACATTACCGTCACTTCCACCACCGCTTGTCATTAGTTCCGGCGTCAATCCAATATTCCGAATGGCTGTTATCGCTGTTTGCACGACTTGTGCATCTTCTGCAAAACTGAAGCCAGGATACATGAGTACAACTTCCGTTTCAGCTCTTCCGCCCATCAGCTCAGCAGTTTGTTCAAACGTCCGCACCATATGCTCCGTTTGTTCATTTAGTTTGTCAGAATTAATGGACCGTGCTTCCGCTAAAATATGAACTTCATCACAGACGATATTCGTTGCTTGCCCGCCTTCAAAGCGTCCAATATTAGCAGTCGTTTCCGAATCAATCCGACCAAGTGACATTGCAGCGATGGATTTGGCAGCAATGTTAATAGCCGAGACGCCTTTTTCAGGAGCAACGCCAGCATGTGCTGTTTTCCCATAGATTGTTGTCCGTAATTTTGCCTGGTATGGTGCAGCAGTTACAATGCCGCCCACTTTTTGATCGCTGTCAACAGCGTAGCCAAACTTAGCTTTAATTACTGACATATCCAACTCTTTCGCACCAACAAGGCCGCTTTCTTCACCAGCTGTAATAACAAACTGAATATCGCCATGTGGCTGACCACTTTCTTTTAATGTACGCGCCATTTCAAAAAGTGCAGCAATCCCCGCTTTATCATCCGCGCCAAGAATTGTTGTACCATCCGAATAAATATATCCGTCCTCGCGTAATTCAGGTTTAATTCCCTGACCTGGTACTACGGTGTCCATATGACAAGTGAAATAAATCGGTTCAATTCCTTCAGCTGTCCGATTCATTGTCGCAATTAGATTACCTGCTCCATGTCCAGTACGATCGTCAGAATCATCCTCTTCAACGTCGAATCCAAGTTCCAGCATTTTATTTGTTAATACATCTGCAATTTGACGTTCGTCTTTTGTTTCCGAATCTATTTGAACTAATTCCAAAAATTCGTCTAATAGTCTTTGTTTATTCATCCAAAACATCTCCCTATAGCGGTATATTACCATGTTTCTTGTACGGTCTAGTTTCTTGTTTGTTGCGCATCATGTCGAGTGCTTGTAATAGTTTAATGCGGGTTTCACGCGGATCAATAACGTCATCGACCATACCGTGTGATGCTGCAACGTACGGATTTGAGAACTTCTCACGATACTCTTCAATTTTCTCTGCACGCATCGCTTCGGGATCGTCGCTGTTTGCGATTTCTCTCGCGAAGATGATATTTGCCGCCCCTTGTGCGCCCATAACTGCAATTTCAGCGTTTGGCCATGCATAAACAAGATCTGCTCCAATTGACTTTGAATTCAATGCAACATAAGCTCCGCCAAATGCTTTACGCAGAATAACTGTGATTTTTGGAACTGTTGCTTCTGAATAGGCGTATAGTATTTTGGCACCGTGTCGAATTATACCACCATGCTCTTGTTTGATGCCCGGGAAGAAGCCCGTAACGTCTTCAAACGTAATGAGTGGAATATTGAATGAGTCACAAAAGCGTATGAAACGGGCAATTTTATCGGATGAATCAATATCCAGCCCTCCAGCCATCACTTTAGGCTGATTACAAACAAGGCCAACAGGTTCTCCTTTCATGCGAGCCAATCCGACGACAGCATTTCTTGCGAATTCCGCTTGAACTTCCATAAAGGAATCTGCATCAACGACTTGTTCAACGACCCTGCGTACGTCATAAGGCCTGATTGTTTCATACGGCACGACATCTGCTAAATCTGCACGATAATCATCTACTTCATCATACTCCGCAATTGGTGGTTTTTCATTATTATTTTGTGGTAAATAGGCAAGTAATTTTCTAACGCTCTCAAGTACCGTCTTCTCATCTTTACCACGGAAGTGCGCATTACCGCTAATCGTATTATGTACCTTAGAACCACCCAAATCTTCAGATGAAATCTTTTCACCCGTAACCGTTTCAATTACTTTCGGTCCCGTAATGAACATCTGACTTGTTTCGTCCGTCATGAAAACAAAGTCCGTAATGGCAGGCGAATAAACAGCACCCCCTGCACAAGGTCCAAGAATCACAGAAATTTGCGGTATAACACCTGAATATATAGCGTTACGATAGAAAATTTCTCCGTAACCGTCAAGTGAGACGACACCTTCTTGAATACGCGCTCCGCCTGAATCATTCAAGCCAATGAATGGTGCACCATTCTTTGCAGCGAGGTCCATCACATTAGCAATTTTCATCGCATGCATTTCACCTAGTGCCCCACCAAAAACAGTGAAATCCTGTGAAAATAAATAAATGGGTCTACCGTTAATTTTACCGTAGCCCGTGACAACGCCGTCCCCAGGTCCCACTTGCTTGTCCATTCCAAAATCCCGTGTACGGTGTACAACAAAAGGATTCAATTCAACAAATGAACCCGGATCCAGAAGCAAATCAATTCGTTCCCTGGCAGTCAATTTCCCTTTTTCATGTTGTTTAGCAATTCGTTCGTCTCCGCCACCTAGTTCAATTACCCTTTTTTTATCATATAACTCATTTATTTTATCATAAATATCCATCTTTTCAGTCCCCTTTACCGCTTTTATCGCATAGTTCATACAAAACTCCGAACGATGATTTAGGATGAAGGAATGCCACTTCTGCTCCACCGGCACCAGGTTTGGGTGCTTCTTGTAGTAATTGGACACCTTTTTCTCGCAGCTCGGCCATCCTAGTTCGTATATCTGTAACCCCAAATGCAATATGATGGACCCCTTCACCGCGTTTTTCGATGAATTTAGCAATTGGCCCGTCTTCCCCGAGTGGTTCGAGTAATTCAAGTTTGATATTTCCAGCATCTATAAATGCGACACGAACTTTCTGACTTGTGACTTCTTCGATAGCCAAAAGTGAAAGTCCGAGCGTATGTATATAATAGTCAATAGATGTCTCAATACTCTTCACAGCGATTCCAACATGATCTACTTTTTGCATAATGATTCCCCCTTCTCCTATTGTACATTTTACCTCATTAAATGAACAGATGTTGTAGAATTCAGTATTTCTGTTAAAATAGAAGTATAAAGCTTAAGGAGTTTTGTCTGATGTCTAATCGTAAAGTACAGAAAGTCGTTGTCTTAGTGATGGTTGGAGCAATGGTCGCTTCCACTCTCGCATTTGGTTTAAGCATGATTATGTAATAACAAAACAGTCCGCATGTGCAGCTAGCACGTACGGACTGTTTTGTTTTGCAAATTAAAAAACATATACTGTTAATGACTTTTACTATAGCGGTTTCACGTTAAGACGTGCTACTCTCTATTTTTACAGTTCTTCGCAGTATTCTTCGAACTGGCTTTGCAGGTTTGCCACGACAGACATTGGATCATGTCCTTCGATTTCATAACGACCAACCTCAGCCACCATTTTTCCATCTTTCATTAAAACGAATGACGGTGAAGAGGGCAAGTGATCATCTCCGAAAAGCATGCGTGCTTGAGCAGTCGCTTCTTTGTCTTGTCCTGCAAACACAGTTACTAAGTGATCCGGACGTTTGTCGTAATGCACTGAATGTGCAGCCGCTGGACGTGCGATACCGCCTGCACAACCACAAACTGAGTTCACCATAACAAGTGTCGTACCGGGACGTTTAAAAGCATCTTCAACCAGCTCAGGTGTTGTCAATTGCTCATATCCGCTCGCTTCCATCTCCGAACGTGCTGTTTTAAGGATATCATTCATATAAAGATCAAAATTCATATTCATGTATAATCAAACCCCTTTCTATTTTCTTCTATATCATAGCAGGTGGAAACGGTTCCTGCAAAAAGTCTAGCTTTCGAACAACTTTTCAACAGCGACCGTTACTGTAAGACTTCCGCCAAGCAATGCTTTCTCAAGTTCAGCGACTTCCTCTTTTTTACCGGGCTGAGCAAAAAAAGTATCAATAAGACGGTCTTTAATCATGGAACGGAACCAGTCTTTCGTTTGTCCCTGCCTACGTCCATCCCAAAATCCAGCTTCATCCATTGTATCTTTAAATAAATTTATCGTCTTCCATACTTCTTCAAGTCCTGTATTTACAGTTGAGGAAACAGGCAATGCCGTTGATGTCCATCCTGGTGAAGCCGGTTGAAGAAAATGTAGGATTTGACGGTATTCTCGTACGGTCTTTTTCGCCAGCCTCAGATTGTCTCCGTCCGCTTTATGTACGACAACACCATCTGCCAACTCCATAATCCCTTTTTTCATCCCTTGCAATTCATCTCCCGCCCCCGTAAGCACGAGCAACATGAAATAATCGACCATTCCGCGAACGACCGTTTCACTCTGGCCAACACCAACTGTTTCAATCAAGATAACCTCATAGCCCGCCGCTTCACAAAGGAGCATCGTTTCACGCGACTTTTTGTGTACGCCGCCCAGTGTCCCAGCTGTTGGAGAAGGCCGAATGAAAGCATTTGGATGCCTAGCGAGTTCTTCCATACGTGTTTTATCACCCAAAATACTGCCGCCTGTTACAGTGGAACTTGGATCGATCGCAAGTACCGCAACTTTATACCCTTGATTCGCAAGCATCAGTCCGAATGCTTCGATAAATGTACTTTTCCCTGCACCCGGAACTCCTGTGATTCCAATTCTTATGCTGTTACCCGTTTTTGGTAGCAGGTCTAGTAGAAGTTGCTGACCCGCCACTTTATCATCCCAAGTTATACTTTCAAGAAGTGTAATTCCTTTTGCTAAATGAAGCCGAGAACCATTGGATATCCTTTCCGATAACTCTTCAATCGGAATGATGCGCTCTTTTTTTACAAATCGCTTTCGCGCCGTTGCTGCCATGCCGTCATGTGAGGATGTAATTCCGTCCATCACATTTAGAGCGCTGTCATCAAGTAACCGGTTTTTGTCTTTCAATCCGCCACTTCCTCGTAGCCAAGCCTGCGATAGATTTCTTCAATTACTTTCTGCGCAGCAACTGGAATGACTGTGCCCGGACCGAAAATTGCCGCTGCGCCATTTTCACGTAAGAATGCATAATCTTGTGCGGGAATAACGCCACCGACAACAATCAGAATATCCTCCCGTCCAATTTTGGTAAGTTCCTTCCGGAGTGTGGGTACAAGTGTTTTATGCCCGGCAGCAAGCGAGCTCACCCCAATAACGTGCACATCATTTTCAGCGGCTTGCAATGCTGTCTCTTCTGGTGTTTGGAAAAGAGGTCCAATGTCAACATCAAAACCAAGGTCCGCGAAGGAAGAAGCGATTACTTTCGCACCTCGATCATGACCGTCTTGTCCCATTTTCGCAATAAGGATACGCGGACGACGACCTTCGTTTTCCAGAAAATCCTCAGCCATCATTTTCACTTCTTCGATTTCCTCAGTATTCGAGAAGTTTGAACTGTATACACCACTCACGGAACGAATCACCGCCTTATGTCTGCCCGATACTATTTCAATCGCGTCTGAAATTTCACCGATAGTTGCACGTGCGCGTGCCGCTTTAACCGCACATTCAAGTAGATTGCCGTTACCGCTACGTGCGATTTCAGTCAACTCATTGAGATAATTAGTGACTTCTTCATCGTCGCGAGCTTCCTTCATCAAGTTAATACGGTCAATTTGCTTTTGGCGAACGAGCGTATTATCTATGTCCAAAATATCGATAGGATCTTCTGTCTCCAGACGGTACTTATTCACCCCGATAATTGACTCTGCACGTGAATCGATTTGCGCCTGACGTTTTGCTGCTGCTTCTTCGATTTTCATCTTCGGAAGACCAGTTTCAATCGCTTTCGCCATACCGCCGAGCTCCTCGATTTCTTCAATTAGTTCCCATGCTTTGTCCATCAACTCGTCTGTCAGTTTTTCAACATAATACGAGCCACCCCATGGATCGATTACTTTTGTCATCATCGTCTCTTCTTGCAGGAACAATTGCGTATTTCGCGCAATACGAGCAGAGAAATCCGTCGGCAAAGCAATTGCTTCGTCTAGCGCATTTGTATGAAGTGATTGGGTATGTCCCATCGCAGCAGCATTCGCCTCAATCAATGTGCGAGTTATATTATTGAACGGATCCTGTTCAGTCAAGCTCCAACCAGACGTCTGAGAGTGCGTGCGTAGAGCAAGAGATTTCGGGTTTTCCGGTTCAAACGTCTGCATCATTTGTGCCCACATTTTACGTGCAGCCCGCATTTTTGCAACTTCCATGTAATAATTCATGCCAACTGCCCAAAAAAACGACAACCTCGGTGCGAATGAATCAATATCAATGCCCGCTTTCAAACCTGTACGAACATATTCAAGCCCATCCGCAAGCGTATAGGCAAGCTCGATATCGGCCGTTGCTCCAGCTTCCTGCATATGATAGCCCGAAATTGATATTGAGTTGAATTTCGGCATATTGTTAGATGTATATTCAAAAATATCCGCAATGATTTTCATTGACATATCAGGAGGGAAAATATATGTATTCCTTACCATATATTCTTTCAAAATGTCATTTTGGATTGTACCAGCAAGTTTGTCAGCCGACACACCTTGTTCTTCAGCTGCTACGATGTAAAATGCCATAATTGGCAGCACTGCGCCATTCATCGTCATCGATACGGACATCTGATCCAACGGAATGCCGTCAAATAAAATCTTCATATCCTCTACCGAATCAATAGCAACTCCTGCTTTTCCGACATCTCCCGTAACACGCGGGTGATCGGAGTCGTAGCCGCGGTGAGTCGCAAGATCGAACGCTACAGATAACCCTTTCTGACCCATTGCCAAATTTCGGCGATAAAATGCGTTGCTTTCCTCAGCAGTCGAAAACCCGGCGTATTGGCGAACTGTCCATGGTCTTGAAACGAACATCGTCGGGTAGGGACCTCTGGTATTTGGCGCGATACCAGGTAAATCAGTTAAATGGTTAAGGTTTTCGGTATCTTTATCTGTATAGAGCGTTTTGACATCGATTCCTTCGTTTGTTCTAAAAATCTTTCCTGCCCGAGCTGTTATTTCAGTCGAATTACTGGAAGTATGCTGCAAATCTACTTTGTTGAAATCAGGCTTGTTCATTAATCGCGCCGCCTTTCAATTTGTCGTTGATGGCTATCAGTTTTTCCACTTTATCTTGACCTGCGAAAACAAAACCATTTAAACCTGCATTCATCCACTTCTCGGCAAGAGCAGCATCATACTTTCCTGCTGCATCTAACACAAGATGTTGTGTACTTCCTGCCAATAATTGGTCCATTACAGTTTCAGTGAGATTAGATGTTGCACAGACGACTGCATAGGTTGGTTTTTCATGCTTAAGCCATTCAATTGCTTGTTGTGCATTATCAAATGCAGGACTCCACTTAGTGCGCATTCCACCTGTTGCTAAAAACCCGCTAACAAAATCCGCACGCGGTTTGAAATCTTTCAAGTTACCAAACGTCAACAATGCAATGTTTGTTTCATCCTCTTTTTGCTCGGCAGCTAGCTTCTCGAAAGGCTCTGCAAGACGACCTTCAAGTTGAATGCCCTCCCAATCAGTGAAGTTTGTATCTGTTAATTCCGCGTAGACATTCGTCCCAATCAACGACTTTTTCCCGTTTGCAACTTCAGCTCTACGCTCTTCAAGTAACATTTCAAGTCGTCCACAAGTGATAAATGCATCATAACCGCCTACAGACTCCATTTCCAAAAAGAGCGCCCAAGATTTATCAACAAGTTCAGTAGTCAATGTTTCAATAAAATAGGATCCACCTGATGGATCGATCACTTTATCGACATGCGTTTCTTCTTTTATAACCAGTTGTATATTACGTGCCAAGCGAACAGAACTGCTCGTTGGTCCAGTAATTATATTATGTGGATGAACTGTGATGACGTCTGCACCACCAAGTACAGCAGCAAACGCTTCATTCCCCGCACGCAATACGTTTACATACGGATCTAGTTTTGAATAGGAACGTAAGGATGTTGTCGCGATAATCGGGACATACGGTGCTTCCTGGACGTTATAAGCGGAACAAATCGCTTTCCAAAGAATACGGAATGCACGAAACTTTGCAATTTCCATGAAGAAATGAGTGTCAACTGCAAAGCGGACAAAGAAGTCCTCAGCAAAAGAACTAAAATTATCCACTTTTGAAGCCTGTTCCGCAATAGATGATAGTACTAATGCAAGTTCAGTTATTGTATCAGCACCTTTGTGATGTACCGCCCACATATCCGCTCCACTGGTCAAAACATTTGTAAAATCTACTGGAGTGCTCCAGTTCTTTACCGCTATCGCTCCTTTAACTGATGACCGATCAGTTTTCGGTACAAGTGAAAAGACATTCAAAAACATGTCATTCTGATTGGTATTTGTGATGAAAACTGGATATTCCACCATGAGTTTTGCAATTTCAATAAGAGAAGAGTCATCCCATTGTAGTGGACTTGTACCATCATAAACAATCGCTTCATTACCTCGTTTAATAGACTCTTTCAGATCAGCAACGAACTGTTTGCCATCCTTCGCATATTGCTGCTGCGCAACTACCCAGCCTGTATCTATTTTTGGAACACGATTTGAGCGTGTATGTTCCGAAAGGTTTTCTAGTGTATAAAGTGGCTGCAGGTCGATACCTTCAATTGTTTTTGTAATAAGTGATTCAAAAGACTTGCCTTTCATTGATTGAATAGAGACATTTTTCCATTGTTCAAATCCTGTTTCTTTAAATGTTGTTTTTTTCATGGTATGTATTGTCATATTGGACGCTTGCGCTTCCCCCCTTTAAATTGCTACTATTACCTAGTTTAACCGATAATGCCCATTGTTGAAAGTTAAAATAAACCCCGGCTCCGTGATTTATACGGTCCGGGATTTATAGATTTGATCAATAAACAGATGTATTTTCAGCAGTTACATTTTCAAGAATCTTTTTTACACGTGCAAGGAATCGGCCGCAAACAAGACCATCCAGAACACGGTGATCGAGTGATAGACATAAGTTAACCATATCACGTACACCAATCATGCCGCCATCCATGACTACTGGACGTTTAACGATTGATTCGACTTGTAGGATAGCTGCTTGCGGGTGGTTGATGATTCCCATTGACTGAACAGAACCGAATGAACCGGTATTGTTAACTGTGAATGTTCCACCTTGCATTTCAGATGATTTCAATTTACCTGAACGTACTTTTCCCGCAAGTTCTTGAATATCACGCCCAATGCCTTTGATTGATTTCTCATCCGCGTTGTTAATGACGGGCACATAAAGAGAATCTTCTGTCGCCACTGCGATGGAAATATTGATATCCTTTTTCTGAATGATTTTGTCGCCTGCCCACATTGAATTCATCATCGGGAATTCTTTCAATGCTTGTGATACTGCTTTGACGAAGAATGCGAAATATGTCAAGTTGAAGCCTTCTTTTTTCTTGAAATCATTTTTCAATGAATCTCGGTATTGGACGAGGCTCGTCACATCGACCTCAATCATCATCCAAGCGTGTGGTGCTTCGTGTTTCGAACGCAACATATTGTTTGCGATTGCACGGCGTACGCCTGTGACAGGGATTTCGATGTCTCCTACTGCAACAGGAACATTGACTGGCTCAGCTGCTATTGGTGCAGTTGTCGGCTGTGTAGCGGGTGAAGAAGCAATTTCTTCCACAACAGCTGCTGCAGAAACTGCTGGTGCTGTCGGGATAGTGCCACTTTCGATAATTGCGAGCAAGTCTTTACGCGTGATGCGGCCGTCTTTTCCTGAACCTTCCACAAGTGACAAGTCGATACCATTATCTTGAGAAAGACGGAGTACTGCTGGAGAATAACGTCCTGCTGCTGCCCCTTTTTCCCGATTCAAAGATGAAGTTGGTTTTTGGGAACCCACTGCTGGCATTTCGTTCGCAGGTTCCGCTTTAGCTGGAACAGCCTCTATTGCAACTTCGGCAGCTTTTCCGCCTTCCGTTTCAATTGTACAAACGAGGGCTCCAACCGCAAGCGTTTCTCCTTCTTGAGCGATTAATTCTTTAATGACACCAGTGAATGAAGAAGGTACTTCTGCTGTTACTTTGTCTGTATTTACTTCTGCGAGTGAATCGTATTTGTTTACTGTATCACCCGGTTTTACCAACCATTTCTCGATTGTGCCTTCTGTCACACTTTCACCGAGTTGTGGCATTAGTATATTTTCAATAGCCAATTGAGTTACCTCCTTCCCAATTAAAATTCAGCAAGCTCACGCGCCGCCTTTTCTACTTTGTCTGGATTGACCATGAAGAATTTCTCCATTGTCGGTGCATAAGGCATTGCCGGAATATCAGGTCCAGCAAGTCGTTTAATCGGCGCATCAAGCTCAAACAGGCAGTTTTCAGCAATGATAGCTGCAACTTCTCCCATAATGCTTCCCTCTTTGTTGTCTTCTGTAACTAAAAGGACTTTACCTGTTTTTGAAGCTGCTTCAATAATTCCTTCTTGGTCGAGCGGATAAACTGTACGAAGATCAAGAATATGTGTCGAAATCCCATCTTCCGCCAGACGTTCCGCTGCTTGTAAAGCAAAGTGAACACATAATCCGTAGGTGATGATAGTGATATCATCACCCTCACGTTTTACATCTGCTTTTCCAATTGGCAATACATAATCATCTGTTGGTACTTCGCCTTTAATCAAACGATAAGCACGTTTATGTTCAAAAAACAATACCGGATCTTCATCGCGGATGGCTGCTTTCAAAAGCCCTTTTGCATCATATGGCGTTGAAGGTATAACAATTTTCAATCCAGGTGTACTTGCGAACATCGACTCAACGGATTGCGAGTGATAAAGCGCTCCGTGGATTCCTCCTCCAAATGGTGCACGAATAACGATCGGACATGACCAGTCGTTGTTTGAACGGTAACGAATTTTTGCCGCTTCCGAAACAATCTGGTTAACTGCAGGCATGATGAAATCAGCAAATTGCATTTCTGCTATTGGGCGTAAGCCGTACATTGCTGCACCGATTCCGACACCTGCAATCGCAGATTCCGCAAGCGGTGTATCAAGCGCACGGTACTCTCCGAATTGATCGTACAGACCAGCCGTCGCTTTAAAGACGCCGCCTTTACGCCCAACATCTTCACCGAGAACGAAAACGCGGTCATCACGTTCCATTTCTTCTTTCATTGCAAGTGTAATTGCATCGATATAAGACATAACAGCCATTATTCGTTCCCCCCAACTTCAGCATACACATGGAGTAGCGCAGATTCAGGTTCAGCGTACGCAGCGTTTTCCGCATAATCGGTCGCTTCGTTCACTTCTTTCATAATGCGTTCTTCCATTTCCTTTTCAAGCACATCAGTAAGTATGCCAGCTTCTTTCAAATAAACTGCAAACATTGGAATCGGATCTAGTTTCTTTTCATTTGCGAGCTCTTCAGCATCACGGTATTGGCGTTGATCATCATCTGAAGAGTGAGCAGTTAAACGATAACAGATTGTCTCCACAAGACTTGGACCTTCTCCCCGACGTGCACGATCTGCTGCTTCTTTAACAACTTTGTACACTTCAAGCGGATCGGTTCCGTCAACCGTAATACCAGGCATTCCGTAACCGATTGCACGATCAGAAACATTTTCACAAGCAAGCTGTTTTTCAACTGGAACTGAAATTGCATATTTATTGTTTTCAACCATGATCACTGTTGGAAGTTTATGAACACCTGCAAAGTTCATACCTTCATGGAAATCTCCTTGATTGGATGAACCTTCTCCAAGTGTAACAAACGTGATGAAATCTTCTTTTTTCATCTTCGCAGCTAGTGCCACGCCGACTGCATGCGGCAATTGTGTCGTAACAGGAGATGACCCTGTCAATATACGATTTTTGCGCTGACCGAAGTGACCAGGCATTTGACGGCCACCAGAATTCGGGTCTTCCGCTTTTGCGAATGCAGACAGCATTAAATCTTTCGGAGTCATTCCAAAATGTAAGACAACTCCCATATCACGGTAGTATGGTGCAATCCAATCTATTTCATTATTAAGTGCGAAAGCTGCCCCTACTTGTGCTGCTTCCTGTCCTTGACACGAAATAACGAATGGGATTTTCCCTGCACGATTGAGGAGCCACATACGTTCATCAATTCGACGGGCCATTAGCATCGTTTCAAAAATTTGCATTACTTCATCATTCGATAAACCAAGTTCTTCATGACGCGATTTTACCATTTCTAAAATCCCCCTTTTACATATGGATTGCTTTTCCGTCAACAGCTAAAGCTGCCTCGCCCATTACTTCAGAAAGTGATGGGTGCGGATGAATTGTACTTGCCACTTCCCATGGGGTCGCATCAAGGACCATTGCAAGTCCAGCTTCAGATATTAAATCGGTAACGTGTGCTCCAATCATATGGACACCTAGGATATCGTCCGTCTTTTTATCTGCAATAATTTTAACGAAGCCATCAGAATTACCATTAACAAGCGCTTTTCCGATTGCCATGAATGGGAACTTCCCAACTTTAACATCGAAGCCTTGTTCTTTCGCCTGTTTTTCCGTTATGCCGACGCTTGATGCTTCAGGACTAGAGTAAATACAGCGCGATATTTTTGTATAATCAATCGCTTCGTTTTTCAAACCTGCGATATGTTCGACAGCCGCTATCCCTTCATGAGAAGCGACATGTGCTAACTGAAGTCCACCGATAACGTCCCCGATGGCATATATATGATGTTCTTTCGTCTGGAATGTCGGTCTAGTCTTAATAAAACCATTTACAATTTCAATTTCCGTATTATCAAGACCTATTCCTTCGACATTCGCTTGGCGTCCCACAGAAACAAGCATTTTTTCAGCTGTGAATGAAGTTGTTTCTCCCTTCATCTCTGCTGAAATCGTAACTGACTCTTTTGCTTTAACGAGTGTTTCAGGCAGCACTTTGGCACTTGTTGCAAATGTAATTCCTTTTTTCGTCAATAACTTTTTCATTTCTTTCGAGATATCATCGTCTTCAGTCGGAATAATTCTGTCTGCATATTCGAGGACAGTGACTTGAACACCGAAATCATTTAGCATAGAAGCCCATTCGATACCGATAACTCCGCCACCGACAATGATGATTGATTTCGGAAGTGCCTCCATAGCAAGTGCACCATCCGAAGACATAATCTGAGTTTCATCGATTTCTAAACCTTGTAAGGTACGTGGTCTTGAACCCGTTGCAATGATTAAGTTTTTTAGAATTAGCATTTCATTTTCGTCACCATTGTTCATTTCGACCGAAATCGTACCCGGCATTGGTGAGAAGATTGATGGACCAAGCATTCTACCAAGTCCGTCAAATACATCAATTTTCCCTTTCTTCATCAATGCCGTCACACCGCCATGTAACTGTTTGACGATATCATCCTTCCGTGCTTGGACGCGACCGAAATCGAGTGATACGTCTGTTACATTAACGCCGAAATCAGTCGTGTGGTTTTTAGCTGTATTGAAAACTTCTGCACTTTTTAATAATGCTTTACTTGGAATGCAACCTTTGTGCAGACATGTACCGCCGAGTTTTCCTTTTTCAACAAGTGCTGTTTTGAGCCCTAGTTGAGCGGCGCGAATAGCGGCGACGTAGCCACCTGTTCCGCCTCCCAATATAACTACATCATATTCTCTAGCCATTGTAGATGGCCTCCCTCTCAACGCCCCGTCAAGACGGGTAAATTTTAGCTGTCTCTTCACCGGTTAATACACGTAATGCGCCCTCAGCAAGTGCTTGTAGTTCATCTTCCCCGGCGTAAATAACTATATCTGAAATCCAGTCGATTCTCTTAGTAATATCCTTAACAAATCCTTTGCCATAAGCAAGTCCGCCCGTAAGGATGATTGCATCGACTTTACCACGAAGGACGGTAGCAGCACTTCCAATTTCCTTAGCGACTTGATATGCCATCGCTCCGTAAACTAGTTTTGCTTTTTCATCGCCGTCTTCGATTTGTTTTTCCACACGAACAGCATCATTCGTCCCGAGATAGCCAACGAGACCACCTTGCCCTACAATTTTCTTCATCATTTCATGGCGGAAATACTCCCCCGAATAACATAATTCGACGAGATCACCCGCAGGAACTGTTCCCGCTCGTTCTGGGCTGAATGGTCCATCTCCATGCAATCCATTGTTTACATCAACCACTTTTCCGAACTCGTGCACACCGACTGTAATGCCACCGCCCATATGTGCCACGATTAAGCGGAGAGAACCGTACTCTTTACCGACCTGTTTTGCATAGCGCCTTGCAACCGCCTTTTGGTTTAACGCATGGAATATAGATTTTCGATTTATTTTCGAAAATCCAGAAATTCGCGCAATCGGTTCAAGTTCATCAACAACAACGGGGTCAACTATAAATGCAGGAATGTTTAGCCCGGATGCGATTTCACTAGCGATGATGCCACCAAGATTCGATGCATGCTGCCCGGAAAACCCTTTTTTCAAATCAACTAGCATTGCTTTATTAACCGAATAAGTGCCACCTTCGATCGGGCGTAAAAGACCGCCACGACCGCAAATGGCAGATAGTTTTGAAATGCTAATTCCTTCTTTTCGTAAAGATTCAAGTATGGCTTCTTTTCGAAAATCATATTGAGCAATGATGGAAGGATACTGTGCAATTTCTTCAGGAGAATGACTTATCGAACTCTCCATCAGCTGTTTTCCGCCTTCAAAGACGCCTATTTTAGTTGATGTAGATCCTGGATTAATAACCAGTATTCGGTGTAAGTTCTCAATCACAAGTTGTCCTCCTTCCATATCGGCTCTCTTAATTATATTTCTGAAACTATTCAAAAACGAAGAATCCAGTTAGGATTACCGTTTTGATAGGACGTTTTTTTCATTTTGCAAGAAAGTACTTCTTGTATTGGCAACACGCGCAATACGCTCTTCCGCCATTCGGTCAGCAGCAACATACGTTGGAATATTATCGCGTTTTGAGATAGCGAAAATTTTCCCGATTACGTCGTAGATTCCTTCGACACGTTTTAGTGCACGTTCACGGTTATAACCATCAAGCTCATCTGCAACGTTGATAACACCGCCGGAATTGATAACGTAGTCAGGTGCATAAACAATACCCAATTCGTGAATTAAGTCGCCATGACGCGGTTCTTTTAATTGATTGTTTGCAGATCCTGCAATAACTTTTACTTTCAATTGTGGAATCGTCTCATCATTAATGATTGCACCCAGTGCACACGGTGCGAATATGTCTGCTTCTTGAGAGTAGATTTCATTGATGCCAACTGCAGTTGCACCAAATGCATCAACTGCACGTTGAACGGCTTCTTCGTTGATATCCGTGATAATCAGTTTTGCGCCTTCTTCATGCAAGTACTCACAAAGTGCATATGCAACGTTACCTACACCTTGTACTGCTACTGTTTTACCAGCTAGTGAGTCGCTTCCAAATGCTTCTTTTGCTGCCGCTTTCATGCCATGGTAAATACCGAAAGCTGTGACAGGTGAAGGATTACCTGATGATCCTGCTCCAGCAGAAGTACCTGTAACATAATCTGTTTCTAGATTGATCAAGTCCATATCCGCTTCAGTAGTTCCCACATCTTCTGCAGTAATATAACGACCGTTCAAACCTTCAATGTATCGACCGAAAGCACGGAACATTTCATCGTTTTTGTCTGTTTTTGGGTTTCCTATGATAACTGTTTTTCCGCCGCCTAGATTCAAGCCCGCAGCTGCATTTTTATAAGTCATACCACGCGCAAGGCGAAGCGCATCTTCAATCGCTTCTTCTTCACTTGCATATGTCCACATCCGTGTTCCACCAAGTGCCGGTCCAAGTGTCGTATCGTGTATAGCGATGATTGCTTTCAGTCCTGAAACTTTATCCTGACAAATAACGAGTTGCTCATAGTCTTGGTTTTCCATATATTTAAAAATTTCCATTGTAAATTCCTCCTAAGGGTATCGTTCAATTTTCATTTTATTTTGCGGAAAGGATTGCCAGTGCAAGTGAATACAATTTACTTTCAGCACTGTCTGCCCTTGATGTTAGGACTATCGGTGCTTTTGCTCCCTGGATTATTGCGCCTACTTTTGCATTTGCGAAATACATTAGCGATTTGTAAAGAATATTTCCTGCTTCGATAGTTGGAACGACGAGAATATCCGCCTTTCCTGCTGTAACGCCCGTAATTCCTTTATGCGCTGCAGCCTTCTCAGAAATTGCGTTATCAAGCGCAAGTGGCCCATCGACAATACAACCCGTGATTTGTCCACGTCTGTTCATAATGACCAGAGATGCTGCGTCCGTCGTCGGTATCATTGCCGGATTAACTGTTTCGATTGCGGCAAGTGGAGCAACGATAGGTTCCTGGACCCCGCATGCATGTGCAGTAGCGACGGCATTCCGGATAATTTGCGCTTTTGCTTCTAAGTCCGGTTCAATATTCATCGCTGCATCCGTAATAAATAGAAGTCGGTCAAAGCCGGGAACTTCAAAAGCTGCGACATGCGACAATATCTTACCTGTTCTAAGCCCGTATTCACTATTCAGTACAGCTTTAAGTATGGCAGACGTTGCCAAATTACCTTTCATCAAAACAGTCGCACTTCCAATTGAAACCGCTTTCACAGCAAGAGTTGCCGCGTGATTGCTGTCCTCAGCATGAATAATACTTACATTCGTATTATCTGACAACTGGGGGAAATAAGTTCGAATCATAGACTTAAGTGTTTTTTCGTCATCGAAAAGTACAAAAGATGCAAGTTCTCTTTCAAGAGCAGTACTTACCGCTTGTAGAACTTCCAAATCTGCAGCTGATGCAACGGCAACGATCGAATCATTCTTCAATTTTGCATTGACTATTAGTGAGTCGAGCGTAATCATGGTCACGCCTCCTTTGACTTAACATAACGCCTGTTAAACAAGGCTGAACTTTTCAAGTTTGTAATAAAGTGATCGAAGAGAAATACCAAGTCTGTTTGCTGTTAACGATTTGTTCCCATCATTTTCTCGGAGCGCTGTCTCAAGAATAGATTTTTCATATTCATCCATTATAGATGCGAGCGTGCTTGATTCTGAGAGTGTCTCTTCCTGCTCTTTATGTCCCCGAGATGACAATGACTTAACTATATCTTCTAATCCAATAATGGACTCTCCAGACTCCATATAAATCATAGCCCGACTTAAAACATTTTCAAGTTCTCGGACGTTCCCCGGCCAATCATAACCCAAAAGCCTTTCCTGTGCTTCAACCGTAATCTTTTCGAGATTCATGCCGAATTCTTGGTTTAGCTTTACTAGCAAATGGCCAATGATATAAGGTATATCATTTTTACGGGAACGAAGCGGTGCAATCTGAATTGAAATCCGGTTCAATATATAATAGAGCTCTTCATTGAATTTACCTTCATGCATTGCTTTTTCCAAGTTTTTTGAAGTTGCCGCAATAACACGAACGGATAATCGGATTGGGATTGTCCCACCATATTTATATACCGTCCCATTCTTCAAGTAGTTTAGCAATCGTACTTGTGCCGGAAGTGATAGATCGGCCACCTCATCCAGGAATAATGTGCCTTGTTCAGATTCTTTAAAAAGTCCATGTGTACTTTCTACATATCCGAAGTCGGAAGTGCCTGATTCCTGTCCAAATAACTCCATCTCTAAACTGACTGGGTCCATGGCTGCACAATTTACCCGGACGAACTTTTTGAAACGCCTTTCGCTAGCACTATGAATGGCATGTGCAAACAACTCTTTCCCTGTACCAATTTCTCCACGGAGAAGGACGGGAACATCCGATTTAGCAGCCAATTTTGCTTGCTCAATCGATATGCTAATATCAATTGATGTGCCATAAATATCTTCAAAGGTATAAGTTGATTCGAGTTTTCTAATGATTGTTCGTGCACGGTCAAGTTCTTTCATCAAATTACGCATTTCGGTTATGTCGTGAATTACACCGACACTCCCTTTTACTTGGTGATCAACAATGATTGGTGCAACATTGACAATTACTTCACGATTATTTTCACCTATACGCATATTGACTCCACGAACCGGTTTCCTCGACTTAAGTACTTTCATATGAATACTTTCACCTTCGTTAATATCCGCATTCGCGGGTTTGCCAATGACCTCATCTCTTGAAAGACCAGTGATTCGCGAATAAGCAGGATTAACGAGAATTCCATACCCTTTATCATCGACAACCGAAATCGCATCGTCGCTAGAATGAATAATCGCTTCAAGCATCGTTTTCATTTTATTCAAATCCGTAATTTCTTCTGCAAGAGCTACGACTTCCGTTATGTCTTTAAAAACAGCAAAAGCGCCAACTTTGTTCCCCGTGGAATCTAATAGAGGGAAACGAGAAGTAACAATTTTTAAACCGTTACCTAGAATCAGTTCCTTATTCAATTCTGCTCTTCCCGAATTAAACACTCTCGGAAGTTCAGACGTCGGGACGACTTCCTTTATTGGTAAGCCAATAGCTTCTTCAATTGGAAAACCAATCATCTTTGAAGCTCTTTTATTGAAAAAGTCAACTTGCCCTTCTCCATCGATGCCGATCATGCCCTCTTCAATCGAATCAAAAATCAATCGCTGCTTATGCATCTCCGTATGAATCCGCTTAATATATGTATCGTTTTCCTCAAGAAGCTTCACAAGAAGATTCGCGACAGAACCAGGTATTAGTACGGTGTGGGCGGGTCTCGCATTTAACAGCTCAGTGAATACAGATTTATCACCGGTTACATCGAAAATGATATGCAAGTCGTCGTTCAGGTGACTTTTCCAATCCACTCCATATGCGATACCTAGTTTTTTTGCACGAATAATTCCTGGTGCTTGTTCATCCGTATCAATGATTGCGTTTACATTCATGAAATCTAAATTTTGGAGAAGGTCCAGTATTATCAATCCGCCTGTCCCCGCCCCGACAATGAGGACGTTTTGCAAGGATATTCATTCTCCTTTTTTAAACCATGCAATATTTTGCATTTACAACTACATCATACATGAAAGCACGGTTCTTGACAATAAAATATGAGCAGGTAAAATTGTATTTGTTAAGGAGTTGTCTTATATGGCACGTCTAGCAGCATTTATCGTGTTGCTTATCCCCGGACTATTTGCAGCCGGCGGCATTAAGCTTATGCGAGATTCTATATTTGGTGTTTTATTCAATCCGTTTCCGTCCATAATGCTTCAATTCATTGTAGGGTTTTTATTATTCGGAGGAGGTCTGTGGTTTTTTGCAGGTTTCCTATTGCGCCGCGACCGAAGAAAAGGACGAGTGCAAGGACGATTCAAACAAGAGTAAGAACAGCTGTGGTTTTTGGAGAGTCAACAAAATTAAATGGATTGAGACAGATTCATTTGTCTCAATCCATTTTTTTACTTTTAAGACGATCTGGATAATCTGTAATCCAGCCATCAATGTACGGAGGCGGATTTAAAACGATGGGTTCTATTCCAGTGATGCCATATACCCTGATTTTCTTCCCGGATAGAATTAGATTGTTTAAATAGGGTTCTTTCAATAATCGTTTATGTAAATGGAATCCATCCGCGTATGTATATTGTTCCAGATTACTCCAATCCACAACATTTTTACGTAAAAGATAAGCCGTTTCTATTTGGGAATTAATTTTTTTCACCATTTCTAATAACTCGTAGTCAAATGACGAGATGTGGACTTCTTCAACATGAGTAACGATATCGAGAATTTGTTTGATAAATTCTGGACGTTCCGAAACCGTTTCTTTCAATTCGACGTTAAGTGCTAAATGATGGCTTTGGCAAAATGACACTACTTCAATTAATGTGGGGATTTTGTGTCCTACAAATAAACGAGTGTATTTTCTCCCCACGCGGATTCGCTTCACTTCTACACCTGTCATAGATGAAATTGATCGACGAATTCCTGCAAGTCTTGATAGTACTAGGTCATGGATAACAAATAGAACGCCGTCTTCAGTCACTTGCACATCCAATTCGATACCATCAGCACCTTGTACGACAGCTAATTCAAATGCTTTCATTGTGTTTTCAAAGCGGGCACCTGAAGCACCTCGATGCGCAAAGATAGATGGCTTAGACATTCAGCACACCATCTTCTATTGTGAAAATACCTTTCGTAGTACCGTGAAGTATGGAAGACTTAGATCCGATTTCAATTATGGTTCCTGAATAGGCTTCCTTTGTTACTTCGATTTGTTCGGGAACTGCGAGCTTAATTTTACGTAATTCGAGTTGAATCTCTTTATCAAGGTGTAAAATGCTTTCTTTGTTCGATTTAATCGTCTCTGTCAGTTTCAAGTATGCGTCTGCTCGCGTGCCCTTCAAATCTTTCTGAACCCCTTCTATTAGCGAGACGTTATGTTCAAGTTTAGCGACAACTTCTTGGCGTTCTTTCAACTCTTTTGCCATTTCTTGAATTTTTATATAGATTTCATCTTTATCGATTCCTTTTGAACGAAGAACGGTTTTCCGTTCATGGTTGTTTCCTGCAAAAGCACATTCAATTTTATAAAGCGCTTCGATTACACCTCCAATTATTTTCCCTTTGTTGTTGTCGACAAATACATAATCAGCAGTAACTTCCGTTCCTAGCAGATATAGACCTACATGAATTTCTTTCCCATATAACTTACAGTTATTTGCATGCTTTATTAAGATATTTCCTTTTGCTTCGACAATGGTCATTCCTCCGCCGAACACACCGCCTTTTATGTAAATATCCCCATCACTCGACTGAATTTCCTTCGCATTTGTGATTCCTTCATTTCCTTCTATAGCAATGCTGCCCGTCGCGTTAATCGAATAACCTGCATTGACAGTTCCATAAACTTTAACTGCACCGTCAAATGTAATCGAACCCGTTTCAGGACCAACATCCCCATTTACGATTAGCTGTTTCCCTACACCAATAACACCGTCAATGCTTTCGAGAGCCCCGCCGTGCGCTGCCCGCAGTACGAATTTACCCATTTCTTGCACTTCAGTCACTGATTTCTTATCATAAGCTAGCTGCTTCTCTTCTCCTTTTTGAGCTGGCAGAGGGTTTCCTAAAATATCACAACCATCGATACCTTCTTGCGCTGGAATTTTTTCGCCAAGCCAATCGTCTATAACAACAGGAGTAACAAAATTCATCTCGAAATAATCGGCAATGCCATCTTCACGAATGACTGGCCTTCTTTCAGGAATTTCTATGTATGTAATGACCGAATCCGCACCTTTTTGTGGCTGCCTTCCAACGGCCGCCGTAATTGGCTCACCCGGTTTAAATGGTTCATTTAGTAATACTTTTTTTCCGTATATGATTCCAGCCTCATCAATCACACTTTCAGCTGCTTTAAGAATAGATAGTTTATTTTCTTCGTATTCTTTCACTGACAAATTTATGTATAGTTGGGCTGTCATCTTATCAGTTGAAAGGGCCACTTCAATTGCAGGCAACCAACTGCCAATAATATATTCTCCTTCAGGATTCGCTAGCGCTTTCCGTAACGTTGTAAACGAATTAAGTTTTAGCTGTGGATGGTCACGCGTTATTTCATCGAATGATTTAAGTGGAAAACCATTCTTCTTTGTACGCAATATTACTTTTTCCTCTACTACCGAAAGATCAAAGTAATCATTTTGAATCAACATAGAAGTTTCATCCTTTCTCTATTTATCATTATAAAGAATTATTACTCGATTTGTTGGAATAGTTCGTCTTAAACGACAAAGAATACCCGCCCTGGAACATTGATTCCGATGAGCAGGTATAACTATTGGTCAATTTTATTACTTACTCAGCTCGCCATATGTTCAAGTCGAATCTTAACGGCAATCATTGCGATGAACTCTGAATTAGTGGGTTTACTTTTCAAGTGGTGCACAGTATAAGTGCTAGTATGAAGGGTTAAGCTATATAGTTTGTCGGTATAGGAGATCACATTCTTTATTGAATTTCATCCATTATATTTACTGATAATCTTACCCTATATAATAGAAGGAGTCAATTAGGATATGTATGTATAAAAGCCCCTTCACTAGCTCTGTATAAGAGACTGTAAAGGGGCTATTGTTAATCCTGCTTAATGTCTATCATTTTGATGGTATTTTTAGTGATGCCTTGTTCACCAAATTGAATCATCAAGCATGCCTTATCGGTTGTCTGTGTTCTTCACAGTTTACTGAATGCCAAGGCGTTGTCCTCTCTAAATTGTTCGCCCCTTCCCATTCTCCTCGAGTTCAAATGGTATTGTGGCTTCTGCTGACTTCTGATTGTTCAGCTATGCATCACTGAATAGGTTACCAAGTGTACTTGGCTTATCAATTGGACAAATATATACATAGCTTAAACGTCGCTGCGACCATATAATGTCATATGTGGTAACAACATTTATTAAACGAAGACGATTTCATCTTTGGATGAGGTCGTCTTTTTGTGCACCTAAAATGGGCGTAGAATATAGGGGAGAATAATATATGTATTTAATGATTTGCATTTTAAATCATCACGATAGAAATATATCGAAGTGATTTTTTCAATATGCCTGTCTAATTCGTCTTTCTCTCCACCACCTTCATGTTTGTTTTAACATCTAATTTGAATTTTTGAAAATCAAAATAACCGACAATGGGTGGTATTTGATCGCTGAACGGGATTTATATAAGAAAAGCTGCCCTGTAAAGGCATTAGTTGAATAAGGAATATGTAGTACAACCCCAGTGCTTAGATCTTGTTTTTTTCTTACCTTTCCACCCCATTTTTTGTAGTTCTTTTGCAATCAACATATTGAAAAATCCATGTCCAACCAATACTACTGATCTATGTTCTTGAGCATACTTAACTAACAATTCGGATGCCTTTTTAGCCCTGTCTTTTGCGTTACTCAAAGACTCGCACCCTCTTGAATAACCACTAAACCACAAACATCTTAAAATCACTGCCCAAATACTCGAATTTAATTTTAATCTCCATAAATTCGTTAATGGAATAGGTAACTCAATTTCACGAAATAGAGGGTCTGAAATGGCTTTTAAGTTTGAATTCAACAAATTTGCCGAGTCGACAGACCTTTTAAAATCACTTGCTATAACAATATTTGCTGTTGCTAAATTCTTTAGCGTTACTGTTGGATAAGCGTCCTCTTCAAAAACACCGCTATAGTCATACTTTTTAACCCAATCCCCAAATTCTTTACATGATATTCTATTAGTTTTAGTACACGTGGATTTACCATGTCTAATCAATGAAATCTCCATTGTTAGTCTCCTTTAATATATGATGAGTTAGTTTTTCTATATTAAATATTAGAATTACTTGTTCAACTAACCTGCTCCGTTAGTTGAACAAGAACAGGTAACTCTCAATAATTTGTTTATACTTTCGTAGTTTTCCGTTTTCCACTCCTACAACGCCAAAGTCCAGTTACTTAATTCTGTTATTCGACCCGATAACAAATGGAATTACTGAACCTTCTGCCTTCGAAACCTGTTGAAGTTTCTTCTTATTGCGTACTATTTTTTAAAGAATTACAAAAAAATACAGATGCTCTCATTAATCCCACCTATAAATTAGTCCCTATTGGACAAAATATGTTACGGGACAGTGCTGCTAAAACAATAGCACATTCCTATAAGAAGGGAATGAAAGAGATGGCTGATATCAACGAACGCAAACGTGACGATAATGACGCTGGCAAAGCAGTAGGAACCGGTGTAGGTGCTTTTCCTGGAGATACCATGGCTACTGCTCTTGATCCATTTGGTGCTGCTGCGGGTGCTGTTGCTAGTGGAGAGCCGGAAAACAAGGCGGGGGAAGGTACAGTTGATGACGGCAATCATGGCTCCAAAAAAAAAGAGAAGAATTAAGTAAAATCATCCTTTAACCGATGAGTTATGAAATGCAGTGGACTTCCTAAATGGGAGTCCAAAGCTTCTAATTTTTCTTTGATAATAATATTGCCATCTTTTTCTGTCATAGTTAAATCACGAGGTTGGACAAGCGGTGGTAAATTAAGGTTGCCGCAAATTGTTGAGATTAAATGGAAAATGTGACCTTCCATTTAAGGATACGTCGCCTTTTTGATGTTCTATTGCAGCAAGGTAAAAGACGATAGACAATCTCCTCTTGTTGAACTAATGAACCCGGGCTAAAATGATGTAAGCCCGAATTATAAATAATAAGCGCACCTTTTTTATCGAATACATCATTTAAATTCCGCTTAGATCCGTAAAAAGTTTCTTCAGGTATTCGTAGAAATCCAAACCGTTACTTTTGGCGGTTACTGCAAAACTCATACAGATGGCGTTTGCTTTTTTCCAACGAAAGGTGCTAGGGAGAGCGCAATTATCTACAGTAGCGTGGAGACAGCGAAAGAGTATTACTATCTCCCCCAGCTTTTCAAGACGCTTTCCAATGTGTAACAGACGTAAATTGGACAAATTGATGCATTGGTCAACAACATTAGTAGACCATAAATTTAATTAATGATAAGTCTCGTTAAATAGAAAAAAACTCGATTACAAAAGATATAGTTTAATAATAATATAAGAATATTAAGGAGAGAATCAAATGAAAAACAATGAATTAAAAGAAACACCACATATTAAGCCAAATGGAGTAGAAATAGCTGAAACTATACTTTTGCCAGGAGATCCATTTCGTGCAAAGTTTATAGCTGAAAACTTTTTAGAAAAACCAGTTCTTTTTAATGAAGTTCGAGGTATGCTGGGGTACACAGGCGAATATAAAGGAAAGAAAGTTTCTGTTATGGGTACCGGTATGGGGTCACCAAGTATGGCAATATATTCATGGGAATTAATTAATATTTTTGGAGTTAAAAATTTAATTCGTATAGGTTCATGTGGGGCTATGCAAAATGATATTAAGTTATATGATATTATATTTGCTATGGGAGCAGCAACAAATTCAAATTATGCACATCAATGGAATCTTCCAGGTCAATTTCCAATTACAGCATCTTATGAATTATTAGAAAAAGCTAAGAAAATAGCTGATGAAAAGAATTATAAGGTTCATGTAGGAAATGTACTATCTAGTGATGTTTTCTATAATGCTGATGAAACTGCAACAGAAAAGTGGGCTAAGATGGGAATATTAGCGGAAGAAATGGAAACGACAAGTTTATATTTAAATGCTGCTAGTGCTGGAGCTAAAGCATTAACAATTTTAACAGTAAGTGACCATATGATTACACATGAACAAATAACACAAGAGGAAAGACAAACTTCATTTACAAAGATGATGGAAATAGCTTTAGATTTAGTATAAGTAATGGGAGTCATAAATACCTCTTTTCTTGGATGAATGTAAATGTGTCACAGAGTAGATACACAGCCTAAACATCACCGAGGAGCATCAATCCGAATTAAAATAGTCATGAAGTATATTAACTCTGATAACCCGTACAAATCCTTCATTACCTGGTCAGATATGCTAATTTACGTCGGGGATTTTATCTTAAACGGTTGTAGGAAAGAAATATGAATGTGGACGAAACAACAGGAAGAATCGTCCTCTGCTCCCCCACTTAAGCTTATTTTGACGGAGACAACGGAACGATGTATGGTATCAATCCAAAGACGCCGCTACATGCGCGTTTAAATGGTGAATACTACGCGGTAACTGGTGCGGATGTATTTTCTTCCCCGCCATCGTTTGCGTGGGTAGATGCGGTGTTGTCGTTGAGTGACGTCTCCTTGCGTAAAACTGACGATGGAGTTGACGAACTTGCTCCGCTAGTTCAGGAACAGGGCCATCTATTGTGGTATCACAAATAACATCATGAATGGGAAGATTTCGAACGCGCGATGGAGTAACCCCCATTTCATTCAACCATTGTACCAACTGTTCAGACGAACTTGCATAAACGATCCGACCTAAACCAACCCAACCGTGGGCCGCAGCACACATAGGGCAATGTTCGCCAGAGGTATATACTGTCGCCTTGCTTCTTTCTTCAGGTGTCATGTTATTGGCTGCCCATCGCGCCAAAGAAAATTCCGGGTGTTGAGTATGGTCACCACCCGCAACGTGATTATGGTCTTCTTCAAGCACCTCTCCGTTGGCTGAGACAAGTATCGAACCAAATGGCTCGTCACCTTTCTCCAGTGCAGTTTTTGCTAATTCAACACAACGTCGCAGGTGCTTCAAATCTGAATCACTTATCATAATTGTATCCTCCTCGTCCTTTTCCTTCAAATTTGCTATTTTGACTTTCAATAAATATCTTAGAAGTCCTTAATCCTATTTTTTGTGAAACAATTGTATTAATTAATTCGTATCCATTCATTTGGATTCAACTCCCGTTAATCTGTTTCAAAGTTACATACCGATTTAAATTTAGGCTAGGTTAAAGTTATTGCTTAATTTTGAAGAAGATATCATTTGTAGTATCCTGACTGTATTAATAACAAGGGGCAATTCAAACTGATCTGACCCAATAAAGTTAGACAAATATTTTAGGCAGCTTCTAAGATCTGAGTTCGGTATTCAACCGGGCTCAGGTCTTTTAATTTCGCCTTCATTCGTTTGTGATTGTAATACTGAAGATATTCTTCTAATTCCTTTTCAAAATGCTCCATGCTCTCAAACTCTTGTAAATAAAGCAGTTCTGATTTTAATAAGCCAAAGAAATTTTCGATGACTGCATTATCTAAGCAGTTACCCTTACGGGACATACTTTGGGTTATCTGATGCTTTTGTAATGTTTTTTGATATTTTTGCATCTGATAATGCCAGCCTTGATCGGAATGAAGAATTACTTCATCTCCTGGTTGAAGGCACTGAACAGCTTCGTCTAACATATCACCTACAAGTTGATAGACCGGTCGATTCATGACTTTATATGCGATAATCTCGCCATTACACAAATCAAGAACAGGTGACAGATAGCGCTTTTCTCCAAAGAGATGGAAGTGGGTCACGTCTGTTACCCACTTCTGATTCATTTTGTCTGACTTAAAATCACGTTGTAATACATTAGGAGCGATTTTCCCGACGTTTCCTTTATAAGAGCGATACTTCTTAATGCGGACCCTACATTTTAAGCCGATTTCATTCATCAAACGATTGATGGTCTTCGGGTCATGCGTAAACCCGTATTTCTTCAGTTCTTTCGTGATACGGCGGTAGCCATAACGCCCCTTATGTTCGTGATAAATGATTTTGATCGCTTCTTTAACTGCCTCATACTTATCAACTTGATTTAATCGTTTTTCCCAGTAGTAATAAGTGCTGCGTGGAATGTCAGCGACTTCAACTAAATCCACGACCTCATATTGTTCCTTTAGTTCAAAAATTACTTGCGCTTTGATTTTGTTTGTAATTTTTCCTGCATCTGAACTAAAGAGTTCAACTTTTTTAAATAAGCGTTCTCCATTTCTAGACGCTCAATTTTCGCTTGTAAGGCTTCTACTGAACCTTCAGCTGAGATTGATTTTTGTGATTCGATTTTCTTCGTTTCTTTTTTCATGGATGGACGCCCCTTTTTCTTTGGTTCTAGCGCGTCCATTCCTTTTGACTTAAGCAACTGCTCCCACCTATAAACGCTACTAGGGGAAGAAATATTAAATGTGCTTGCCGTTTCTCGAAGAGACGCACCTGTTTCGATCATAAAATTGAGTACGTCTAGTTTAAACCCTGATGATTAGCTTGTATAGCCTTTCTTAAAACCACTTTCTCCTTGTGCTTCAAATAATTTCACCCAATTAATGACTTGAGATTTTTCTGCGCCAATACTTTCTGCAATCATTTTATAGCTTTCGTTTCCAGTTAATAGCGTGCCACCGCTTGTAATTTAACTTCTACTGTAAATTTAGACATAAAAACACCCCGTAAATGTTAGTTGGTGTCTAACATTTACGGGGCAGATCACTATCAAGGGTTTTTGCTTATTTATTTTCGATAAAGTAAGCGTCGAGGTATACCTCGACGCTCACTTTATCGAATTTTATTTTTTTATTGTGATTACTTTACCGAGTATTTATGCTGTTCTTAACATGTTAGAGAGAGGAATATTAACATTCTTAGTAGTTTATCTAAATCTATACGAACTCTTTTAGGCATTTGTTTTTTATATTGTTTAACTTCTATATATCTTGTGTAATAGCGATTGAGTATTGAATCCTAAATGAGTAAAAAGCAGCATAATTTTAACCATGCTGCTCTCCAAGTTATAAAATACTCTTACCTTACTAAGTCATTACAGCAACCACCTACGCCCAATTATTCCTTATTAGCTTAGTATCTAGAAACTGCCTATTTTTGCAATATATTTATAAAAAATTAAATAATAACTCTTGAATCTTTGATTCATTAATTTTTCGCCCCATAGTATTCATCTTTGGAGAATCGCTTTTTTCATAAAAAAATTGTAATTCACTTTCGGTAATAATGTATTTCTTGTCCAAGTTTTGAATGAGAGCATATTTTCCCTCTCTCAATATTTCATATTCACATTCTGCTACCGGTAAGTTCTTCTTTTTTTTACGATTATTATAAAGGTGATATTGGTATTGCCAGTCATCTAATGTTGCTTTATCTGGCGTAAGTTGCTGCTTTCCTTTTTTAGCTTTTGAAACTACGATACAATAATCTTTACTAACAGCACAGTCTGGTAAATCACTTGTAATTAAGTTTGGTGGATGATTTGTTTCCTCTGGATGTACAGTATATTTAGATTTTTCAAATGTTTCTGCAGCTAATTCATGAGAATCAAAAATTTTCTTAACTATTAGCGAAGCAACTAGACAGTAATGAATTTCAGAAGGATTTTTCATGAAGCCTAGTTCTTACCATGTTTTTTTGTCGATTTTTGTAATATACACATATCTATCGCCTATTGTATAATTCTTTTTCGCTCTACAAAGACCACTTAGCAATGGTCGTTTATTATTAGAATAGATAATCGAGTAGGAGGGAGTGATTAACTCCCGACCTCTCACACCACCGTACGTACCGTTCGGTATACGGCGGTTCAATTAAGATTGATGACGCAAAGTT